>JAJXTE010000013.1 GCA_021784115.1 Pseudomonadota bacterium
CGCGTCAATTGAACGAGGCGCGAAGCACCTTCCCTGACCCCTGACCCCTGAATCCTGGCCCCTAATCCTTTCCTCAAGCAATCACAAACAAGGGTTCGCCGTATTCCACCGGCTGGCCGTTTTCGACCAGGATGGCCTTGATGACGCCGCCTTGGTCCGCTTCGATTTCGTTCAGGAGCTTCATTGCTTCGATGATGCACAGCGTGTCGCCGGCATTCACGCTCTGGCCGATTTCGGCAAAGTTCTTGGAGCCGGGTGCAGGGGCGCGGTAGAAGGTGCCGACCATGGGCGAGCGCACGACGTGTCCCTCGGGAACCGCATCCTCCGCCGGGGCGGCCGCAGCGACCGCCACCGTCGCGGGGGCCGCTACCTGCATCATTTGCGGCGCATGCGCCATCATCATCGGCGTGCCAGCGATGCTTTTGGCGATGCGGACCTTTTCTTCGCCTTCGGTGATTTCCAGCTCGGCGATGCCGGAGGCTTCGACCAGGTCAATGAGTTTTTTCAGTTTTCTGAGATCCATGGGAGGTCCTGTTTTGGAGGTGGCGCAGGGCGTATTCCAGCGCCAGTTCGTAGCCGTGCGCGCCCAGACCGGACACCACGCCGACCGCGAGGTCGGAAAAATACGAGTGGTGGCGGAAGGATTCGCGCGCGTAGATGTTGGAAAGATGAACTTCGACAAACGGGATGGCGGTGGCCGCCAGCGCGTCGCGCAGGGCAACGCTTGTGTGGGTGTAAGCCGCCGGATTGATGACGATGAAATCCACCTGGTCGCGTGCGGCCTCGTGCAGCCGGTCGATCAGGGCGCCTTCATGGTTGTGCTGAAAGGTCTCGACGTGCGCACCGGCGGCTTCGCCGCGGCTAACCAGCACACGGTTGATGTCGTCGAGCGTGGCAAGCCCGTAGTGCTTGGGTTCGCGGCTGCCCAGCAAATTGAGATTGGGGCCGTGCAAAACCAGCACGTGTGGACGCAGACTGGGGACCGATTTGGCCGCAGCGCGGCCGGTTCGTTTAGTCATCATGGCGGCGAGTTTGCCGTAAATAAGGGTAAATTGTCCAGATATTGACGCTAATTCACAACTATGCGCCAATTTGCCGCAATGCGGCTTCGAGCCTCGCGCGAGGCAGCCTCCCGAGGTGGCGTAGTACGATATGGCCGTCGCGATCGAGCACGACTGTGTACGGCAGCGCGCCACTCGGGTTGCCGAGTCGCCGCGACAGGCTGTGGGCGGCGCCCTCGCCGATCAGGATCGGATAATTGACCTGCACGCGTTGCAGAAACTGCTCGACGTTGGCCGAACGATCGATGGCAATGCCGACAAATTCGACGCCTTTTGCGTGAAATTGCTCACGCAGGACGACGAAATCCGGCATCTCCTCGCGACAGGGGGCGCACCAGCTGGCCCAGAAATTCAGGACGATGACTTGCCCGCGCCATTGCGACAGCGGTTGCTCGTGTCCCTGTACATCCGGAAAACGGAGTTGCCACAGCGCCGCGACCGCGGAGGCGGCGGGCGTTTTTGGCGCATAGCGCGCCTGCGCCACCCAGATCCCCGTGGCCAGTGCTGCCAGTACCAGCGGGATGCCAAACAGCAGTCTTTTCTGCATGGGGCGCACGAAGCCGCTCAGCCGCTCACCCCGAGACCGAGGTCAAGGGGGAGGAGTCAGGCATTCCGGGTTGCCGGGGAGGCGACGGGAAACACGGCCGGCGGCTTAAAGCGTGCCGTAGGAATGCAGGCCAGACAGGAACATGTTCACGCCGAGGAAGGCAAACGACGTGACGAACAGGCCGGCCAGCGCCCACCACGCGAGCATCGGCCCGCGCAGCCCCTTGACGAGGCGGATGTGCAGCCAGGCGGCGTAATTGAGCCACACGATCAGCGCCCAGGTTTCCTTCGGATCCCATGACCAGTAACCGCCCCAGGCATCGGCCGCCCACATGGCGCCGAGTATGGTGGCAATCGTGAAGAAGGCGAAGCCGATCGCGATCGACTTGTACATGATGTCGTCGATCACTTCCAGCTTGGGCAGGCGGTTGGCGAGGATGCCGCGCTGCGCCAGCAGGTAGGCGGCGCCGAGCATGGCGGAAATGGAGAACGAACCATAGCCGATGAAGTTGGCGGGCACATGCAGCTTCATCCACCAGGACTTGAGCGCCGGCACCAGCGGCTGAATGCCCTGCGCGTCGCGGTCGAAGGCGTACCACAGGATGAAGCCGACGGCCGCCGAGATCACCAGCAGCACGAAGGCGCCCATCTGCCGCGTCTGGTAGCGCGCCTCGTAATACAGATACAGCATGGCGGTGATGAGGCAGAACAGCACGAACACTTCGTACAGATTGGATACCGGGATATGGCCGACGTCGGCGCCGATCAGATAGGACTCGTACCAGCGCACCATCATCCCGATGAAACCCATCGCCACCGCGGACCAGGTCATTGCGCTGGCCGTTTTCATCGTGAATTCGGAACGCGACAGCAGGCCTGCCCAATAGGTCAGGGTGGCGAGCCCGAACAGCGCGCACATCCACATGATGGCTGCCTGGCTTGAAATCAGGTATTTGAGGAAAAAGGCTTCATTCATGCGCGCCAGGTTGCCGTGGTACTGGCTAATGGCGAACAGGCTGATGGCGCCGACCACGATGAAGAGCGTGCGGAACGGTTTCCAGAACCAGCCGAATATCGCCAGTGCAGGAATGGCTGTCAGCAGGATGCCTTTTTCATAAATGTCCATGAATTCGCCAAAGCGCGACAGGGCAAACAGCCCCCCCGTCGCGACGATGACGGCAAACAGCCAGTCGAACCACGACAGGCGCTTCAGCAGCGGAGCAGGTTGATTCAGGGCAAGTTCCATGATGAGACCTCCGGATTACTGTGCAAGCGAGTCAAGCGCCTGCGCGTGTTGGGTGAATTCTTTTTCGAAATCGATGGTGTGCTTGGCCGACGACATCGCCAGCAGCGCATGGCCCGGTTTGATCAGAAGCCAAACCCGGCGTTCCCGGACAAAGAGCATGAAGAATACGCCGAGCGTGAGCAAAAGCGAACCCAAATAGACCACATTCTTTCCGGGAGAGCGGGTCAGCTGCAGCCCGGTCGCCTTCACCTCGTCGTAGTGCATCAGTTGCAGGTAAATCGGCGCACCGTAGACAAACATGTCGCTCACGCTGTTGAGCGTGTCGCGCACCACCCAGCCGGTGGCGTCGTCGGTTTTTGGCGGCGGCAGGTTGGCCTGGCGGTTGGCGATTTTCAAGGCTTCGAACGCCGCAAGCTCCAGGATGCGCAGATAGGTGCCCGCCGCTTTTTCGCGCTCGGCGGCCGGCACCTTCTCCTCGATGAACTGGCCGAGGGTCTGGAACCCGCCTTTGTCAAAGAGCGCCAGCACCTGCTCGGCGCTGTGGGTCAGCTTGGTTTCGATCTCGGTGCCCAAGGCATTTTGCGGCAGCGCCTGTCGGGCAAAACGGGCCGCGATTTCAGGGCGCAAGTCCGGGTTCAGCAGGGCGCCCCGCAGCCGCATGAAGGTCTCGATGTTGCCGTCGGCGTCGAGCGGCATCCGCATGTAGCGGAAGGCTTCGTTAGGCGCGTCGCGCACGCCCGACATCATGTACCAGCGGCCGTCGAGCTCCAGCGGCAGCATGTAGTTGCTGAACTCGCGCGCCTGCCCGCGCGCATCGCGCAGCTTGTACTGAAAGCTCGGGCCGACGTTGCGCAGGTGCTTCTTGTCGCCGACTGAGCTGCCGCCGAGCACGCTCATGGTGTCGCGGGTCGGGGCATCGCCGCCGCCCATGTCCTCGATGTTGAAGGGGCGAAAATCGATGAATTCCAGCGTGGAACCGCCGGCTGCGCTGGTGAGCGTGGTGGTCTGGTGCACCGTGCCTTCGATGGGGAACGAGGAGGCCGTGGGCGCGAACAGGTTCCAGCCGCGCAGGCTCAGGCGGGTGCCACCGTCGGCAAAGCTGGCCTGGTAGATCGCGATGCCGTCCTGGATCAGCGGGTGGTTGACGGCGATCGTTGCTTCGCGGATTTTCTTGCCCGAGCGGTCGAATATCTCGATGTCGCTTTCAAAATTCTTGGGCTGTCCTGTCGTGTAGTGTTCGATGCGGAATTGCTTCAGCGCGACGGAGAAGGGCAGGTCCTGCACCAGATAGCCATCGGCCACGTTCAGGAACACCACGTCGGCGCTGGAGCCTTCCGGGATCTGCACGCTGCCCCGAAACGAGGGGTTGGACGGTGACAGCCGCGAAATCGCCGGCACCTGGCTTTGCGGGATGTCGCGCGTCTCGATCTTCTTGTAGCCCAGCAACTGCTGCACCTTGAATATCAGGTTGCCATCCATCAGCCCGCCGATGCAGATCAGCACGATGGCCGAGTGCGCCAGGAAATAACCGAGACGGTTCCAGCTGCCGGCCTTGGCGGCGAGCAAGACGCCCTCCTCGCGCGGCAGATTTTTCACCTTGTAGCCCTGGCCCTCCAGATAGCGTTGCGCGCTGGCGGCGAGCGTTTCGGGTGTCTGGGCCGTGGTTGCCTCGTGCCTGTGCTTGAATGCGTTCAGCGACTGTTCGCTGACATGCTCGCGGAAGCTTTTCATCTCGCGCGCGAAGTTCGGCGCGTTGCGATAGATGCAGACGCTGGTGGAAACGACCAGGAAGGTCAGGATGACCAGAAACCAGGCGGCATGGTAGACATCGTAGAGCCCCAGCTTCTCAAATGCCTCGAACCAGAACGGGCCGAACTGGATGACGTAGTTGTTGTAGGGCTCGGCCTGCTTTAGCACGGTGCCGATGATGGAGGCGACCGCGAGAATGGATAGCAGGCTGATTGCAAAGCGCATCGAGCTCAACAACTCGAACACGGATTTGCCGAAGGATGGGGGCGTGGGATTCATGGGGGAGGGACGGCAATACCTTCGAGGGCACAAAGAAAAAAGGGTGACTTGCGTCACCCTTTCATCGACTCAAGCAAGTCGGATAAGTTTACCCGCAAGGGGCAGGCCGTGGTTGTAAAGCCGCTGAAGCGTCAACAACCACGCTCTAACGCAGGCCCTGAATATAAGCGGCCACGGCCTTCATGTCAGCATCCGTCATCTTCGCTGCAATGGTGCGCATCATCTTGGCGCCGTCGTTCGCACGTGTGCCGAGGCGGAAATTGTTCAGCTGGGCGTAGATGTAGTCGCTGTGCTGCCCGGCCAGACGCGGGAACTGGACGGGAATGCCCTTGCCCTGCGGACCGTGGCAGGACGCGCACGCCGGCACGCCGGCGCCCTGGACGCCACCGCGGAAGATCTTCTGGCCGACCAGCGCCAGTTCCTGGTCCTTGGAGGTGCCCGGCTTCGGCTGCTGGGCGCTGAAATAGGCCGCGAGGTTCAGCATGTCCTGCGGGCTGAGGCTGGCCACGATGCCGCCCATCACTGCATTCTTGCGGTCACCCGATTTGAAGTCAGTGAGCTGCTTGTTGATGTATTCCGCATTCAGGCCGGCCAGCTTGGGGTTGACCGCAACGACGCTGTTGCCGTCCACTGCGTGGCAACCCGCACAAACCTGATTGACGATGCTTTCTGCCGCCTTTGGATCGCCTTTGCTGGCCGGGGCAGCGGCAGGGGTTTGGGCAAAAGCGGAGGTGGCGGCCAGGGTGGCAACCAGAGAGACGACGAGTTTCATCAAAAGCTCCTGAAGCTTGCAAAACTTGGGAAAACGGGTAGTTTAGCGGCAACTAATATGACTGCCAAGCCCGTGCTCAATCGCGCCCAATTCCATACCTCGGTCGCCCAGTTGCGCGATTTGCCCTACGGCCGTGCCGAAGTTGCATTCGCCGGGCGTTCGAACGCAGGAAAATCGAGTGCAATCAATCTGTTAACGCGCAAGAACCGCCTGGCGTTCACGTCCAAGACGCCGGGCCGGACCCAGCTCATCAACTTCTTCGAGTTGGATGCAGACACCTATCTGGTCGACCTGCCGGGCTATGGTTACGCGAAAGTGCCGCCGGAGGTGAAAGCGAAGTGGGAGGGCCTGCTGTCGCGGTACCTGCAGGAGCGCGAGGCGCTGGTGGGCATGGTGCTGATCATGGATGCGCGCCATCCGCTCACGCCGCTCGACCGGCAGATGCTCGACTGGTTTACCCCCACTGGCAAGCCGGTCCATATTCTGTTGTCAAAAGCCGACAAGCTGTCCAACAGCGAGAAGGCGCTGACGCTGCGCCGCGTCAGCCAGGAACTCGCACCACTGGAATCCGTCACTGTACAGTTGTTTTCAAGCCTCTCCCGGCTCGGCGCCGATGAAGCGGCGGCCTTGATCGAAGGCTGGCTCGCCCGCGCGCAGCAGCCGCACCCTCACACGGCAGGATAAATTCAACCGTGTCGGAGCGCCCAGAAAAAAGCCCCGACCAAGGGAGGGATCGGGGCTAAAAAATGCCTTAAGGGGATTAAGGCATCCCGCTCAGGGAGGAGAAGCGGGAGACGATGCAAGACCGTCTGCTACATGGAGCAGCGTCGCCTTGAAATAGTTCCGGCCACCACGAAAATTTATTGGAGATATTTGTGAACCTGCCATTCGGCCAATTCCCCGCCCGCCGCATGCGTCGCATGCGGCGCGACGATTTCTCCCGCCGCCTGATGCGTGAGCACACACTTACGCCTGACGATTTCATTTATCCGGTATTCGTACTGGATGGCCAGAACAGGCGCGAGGCCGTGGGATCAATGCCGGGCGTCGAGCGGTTGTCGGTCGACTTGTTGCTGCCGGTGGCCGAGGAGTGTGTGAAGCTTGGAATTCCCGCACTGGCACTGTTTCCGGTGATCGATGCCGGCTTGAAAACCCTGGGTGCGGAAGAGGCGTTCAACCCCGATGGCCTGGTGCCGCGCACCGTGGCGGCACTGAAAAAGCGCTTTCCCGAACTGGGCATCATCACCGACATCGCACTCGATCCTTACACCAGTCACGGCCAGGATGGCCTGATCGACGACAGCGGCTACGTCATGAACGACGAAACGGTGGCTGTGCTGGCGCGGCAGGCGGTGGTTCACGCGCAGGCTGGCGCCGACGTGGTCGCGCCGTCCGACATGATGGACGGCCGGGTTGCAGCATTGCGCGCCGCCCTCGAGGGTGCAGGACACATCCACACCCGGATTCTGGCCTATGCTGCCAAGTATGCATCCAGCTTCTACGGGCCCTTCCGCGACGCGGTCGGCTCGGCCGCCAATCTGGGAAAGGGCGACAAGACCACGTACCAGATGGATCCCGCCAATAGTGATGAAGCCCTGTGGGAAGTCGGAATGGATCTGCAGGAGGGCGCCGACATGATCATGGTCAAGCCGGGCATGCCTTATCTCGATGTCATCCGCCGCGTCAAGGACGCCTACGGGGCGCCGACCTATGCTTACCAGGTGAGCGGTGAGTACGCTATGTTGAAAGCCGCTGCACAAAATGGATGGCTGGACGAGCGGAGTTGCATGTTGGAGGCCCTGGTCTCGTTCAAGCGCGCGGGCGCCGACGGCATTCTGACCTATTTTGCGCTCGACGCGGCGCGTGCCCTTAAATTGTAATTTGAGGTCTGGTGTGTCAAGTTTTCGTCGGTTGTTGCCGAAATATTGGCTATCAACAGCGGATGGAGCATGACCATGATCAGACTGCATTCATCGCGTACAACCCGGAACATGTCTGATACACCCAAACTGCCATTTGGCATCAAGCATCGCAGACGCGACCCTGACGAATGGGACAAGACGATTATTGCGTTCGAGTCCCCTTACAGGCTCAAGGATCTGTGTCTTGCGCAAGATCCCGACGCGGGCAATACGCCCGAGAAGGTGCAACAGCAGAAATTCAAGATACGTCTGGCAAGTTCGGACGTGCGCCGCCAGACGGCCAGCATGTTGATCGAAAAGCGCTACGCAAGCCGGGGCTATCAGACGGGATCCCTGCAAGCCGACCCGCACCGGATCACCGTTCTGGTCTTCATGGAAGAAAAAATCGTCGGGACCACCACGCTTGGTCTGGATGGTCCCGCGGGGCTGATGGCAGACAGCATCTATAAGGAAGAGATCGACACCCTGCGCGCACAGGGATGTGTCGTCTGTGAATTGACCAAGCTCGCGATAGACGACGAGTATGTCGATTCAAAGCATATCGTCGCCGTATTGTTCCACCTGTGCAAAATCTATGGACAGAATATTCACAAGGCGACGGATTTCGTTATAGAGATCAACCCGAGGCATGCTTCGTTCTATAAGAAACTGCTTGGGTTTGAGGCGTTCGGCACCGAAAAGCTCTGCCCACGGGTCAATGCGCCTGCGGTCTTGCTCAGGCTGTCATTGAAATATGCCGAGGAACAGATCGAGCGTTACGGCGGTCTGCAAAAGACTGCCGCGGGCGTGCGTTCCCTTTATCCCTACTGTTTTTCGAAGCAGGACGAGATCGGTATCGAAGGTCGATTGATCCGTGGCGAATAGGTCGACCCATGTCCGGTGTCCAGAAGCCAGGGCCAATTCGTGACCGCGTTTGACTACGGCAAGGCCTTTTCGCGCAACCTTGGTTGGGTCACTGGGCAGGAGCAGGAACGGTTGCGCCACTGCAGGGTGGCAATTGCCGGCATGGGCGGGGTCGGTGGATTCCACCTGCTCACCCTTGCCCGTCTGGGTGTGGGTGCATTCAACCTGGCGGACTTCGACCGCTTCGACCTGGTGAATTTCAACCGGCAGGCCGGTGCCGGCGTCAGCACGCTTGGCAAACCCAAACTTGAAGTCATGGCGTCGATGGCGCGTGACATCAACCCTGAACTGGATTTGCGCTTGTTTCCGACCGGGGTGGACGAGCGCGTCTTGAACGAATTCCTGGCCGATGTCGATCTGTTCGTCGATGGGCTGGATTTCTTTGCACTCGACATCAGGCAGGCCGTTTTCGCCGCGTGCGCCGAGAGAGGCATTCCGGCGGTCACCGTGGCACCCCTGGGCATGGGGGCTGCGTTACTGAGTTTCTTGCCCGGCCACATGAGTTTTGACGACTATTTCGGTTTTGCACAGAACAGCCAACTGGAAAAAGCGATGCGGTTCTTTGTGGGTCTGGCGCCCGCCCGGCTTCAGATGGGCTATCTGGTCGACCCGTCCACAATCGATCTGGCGAACCACAAAGGACCTTCGACGCCCATGGGGTGCATGCTCTGCGCAGGCGTGGCGGGTACCGAGGCGCTGAAGATTCTGCTTCGCCGGGGCCGGGTGTATTCGGCCCCATGGGGGGTCCACTACGATGCGTTCAAGAATCGGCTTGCGCGCACCTGGAGACCGGGGGGCAACGACCGGAATCCGCTGCAGAAATTTGCGCTCGCCGCGCTGCGTCGACGGTTGCAAGCATGATGGCCATTCCAAGTCCGATTCGTGAAATCCTTGACCTCGCGCGCTGGGCGCCGAGCGGGGACAACACTCAGCCCTGGCGCTTCGAAGTCGTCGACGACCGCCATTTCATCGTTCACGCCTTCGATACCCGCGACCATTGCGTCTATGACCTCGATGGGCACCCCAGCCAGATCGCCCTCGGCGCCCTGCTCGAGACCCTGGCGATCGCCGCCAGCGCGCACGGCCTGCGTGCCGCGTTCAGTCGCCGTTCCGACGTGCCCGACACGCACCCGGAATATCGCGTAGAACTGTCGCCGGACCCCGGCGTGTCGCCCGATCCCTTGTTCCCCTTCGTCAAGCAGCGCTCCGTGCAGCGCCGTCCCCTGCGCACCGCGCCGCTTACGCCATCGCAGAAACAGGCATTGCAGGACGCGGTCGGGGATGGCTACACCGTGCGCTGGTTCGAGGGGGGCGCGCAGCGCTGGCGCCTGGCCAAACTGATGTTCGACAACGGAAAGCTCAGGCTCACCCTGCCTGAAGCCTATACCGTTCATCGGGACATCATCGCGTGGCAGGTGCGTTTCAGCGAGGACAAGGTGCCCGACCAGGCGCTGGGGCTGGATGCGATGACGCTCAAGCTGATGCGTTGGGTGATGGCGAGTTGGCAGCGGGTCAGGTTTTTCAATACTTGGCTGGCCGGGCACTTGACCCCGAGGATAGAGATGGATCTGCTGCCGGGCCTTTTCTGCGCGGCGCACTTTGCCATCCAGACGCGCAAGGCACTGGAAACGCTGGACGATTACGTGGCGGCAGGCCGCGCGGTGCAGCGCTTCTGGCTGACCGCCGCCAGTCTGGGGCTGCAGTTGCAGCCGGAGATGACCCCGCTGATTTTCAGCCGCTATGTCCGTGACGGGATTGAATTCAGCCGCATGCCGGGTGCGACCGAGACGGCGGCGAGGCTAGGCAAGCGGCTTGCCGGGCTGCTTCAGGATGTGCCGGTCAGCGAGGTGGCTTTTCTGGGACGCATCGGCAGCGGGCGAGCGGCTGCCAGCCGCTCCTTGCGCCTGCCCGTCGAGCGGTTGACGCGCGTCGACTGAGTCAGAAGCTGTAGCGCACCTCGGTATACACGCGGTCATTGTTGTCATAGGTGCCGAACAGGCCATTGGCGGGGCCTTCGAAAATGTCGACGCCGGTCGCGAGCCGCCAGTTGCCGTCCATTTTCCAGGTGAGCTTGAACTGGGCCAGCCAGTCGGCGCGGTTCAGGCTGCTGATCAGCAGCAGTTCGGGTTCGAGCCGGGGATGCAGCGCCTGCGTGCTGAGGAGGAGCGAGACCCCGCTTTCGGTCTTGTCCGGCACGATGCCGGCGTCGTGGTTGGGGAACCAGCGCTGGAACAACTGCACGTTGAAGCGTGTTTCCTGCGGAAAGCTCCATTCCAGCCCGACGATGTAATCGAGGAAGTTCTGCTTGGCCAGCCCGTCGGCGTCGAGCGGATCAAGCGTGCTGAACAGCTTGTCGCGCGTATAGACTGCCTCGGCCTTGAGCACCATCGGCCCCAGGTCCTTGCCCAGGGTGGCGCCCAGCTGGTGGATGCGCTTGTGGATGGGCTGGTAGGTGATGGTGGTGGGCAAGGTCAGTCGGGAGAAGGCCGCCGACGCGTCGTTGGCGGTGTAATAGAACCCCGAGACATCCCATCCGTCCTTGAGCCAGGAGAGGCGTGCGCCGTAGCCGGCATCATCCAGCCCGGTCGGTCTCTTTTCCTTGGCGATTATGGTCTGGTAACCGGGGACGGCAGGCGGCTTGAACGGGTAGAACTCGGCCCCGGGCTTGCCAATGTCGTCATAGCTCATGTAGGGGATCCACACCCCTTCGGCGTGAAAGTCCCCCGAGAAATATTCCGCGCGCGCCGCCCACTGCGGGATGCGGATCATGTCGAAATCGGGCAGCACGAACTGCCGCATGTCCTTGGCGGACACCACATCAGCAAAAAACAGCCCGACCATTTCGCCCCAGACGATGTGCTGGCGGCCTACCCGGAAATCCACGTCGCCCGCGGAGAAATCCGCATAGGCTTCGCGGATCATCGCCTCGAACCGCTGGTCGTTGCGCACGGCGCTGGGGTAGTAATCGGTGAGATCGTAAATCGGGTCGTAATTGAGGCGTCCGCCCAGTTTCCATGCCACGCCGCCGGCGGTGCGGCCCTCGGTGGCGAGGTCGAGCGTGTTGTTGAACCTCGACCAATGCTTTTTCCCTGCGTAGGTGTAGGCCAGGTCGTTCTGGTAGAAGCCGGTGATGCCGGGTTCTGAACGTGACTCCTGCGGCTGTTCCAGGGCAAGCGCAGGGGTGGATGGCGCGCTTTCCGGCAATGGTTTTTCCGAGAGCGCAGAACCCGGAACAGCAGGATTAACCGGGGCTTGCGGCGTGGCAGCGCTTTCGGGCGCCGTGATCGGAGCCGTGGTCGGCGCGGTCTTTGGCGCGGGTCTCGTGGGAGCGGGGGGCGGGCCGCCGAAAAGGTCGTCGATGGATTGCGCCTCGGCCGCGGCAGCCGGCGGAGCGGCGGCCAGCAGGCTGAACAGCGCGCCCCCGACCAGTGCCGACATGCGGCTCAGCCGCGGGTGTTTCGGGTCAAGACATGCGCCCACAGATTTCTCCCTGTTCCGTTATTTCGTTATTCCGTTATTCGGCCGTCGGCCAGTTCGATCACCCGGTCCGCCATCTCCATGACCCGTCTGTCATGCGTGGAGAAAATGAAGGTGGTGCCTTCCTGGCGGTTGAGCTCGCGCATGAGCTGGAGCACGCCTTCGCCGGTCTTGTGGTCGAGGTTGGCTGTCGGCTCGTCGGCCAGCACGATGCTCGGCTGCGTGGCCAGCGCGCGCGCGATGGCCACGCGTTGACGCTGGCCGCCGCTCAGCTCGTTGGGGCGGTGCCCCGCGAAACGCTCCAGGCCAACCACGTTCAGATAATGCGCCACCCGCTCGTGCCGTGTCTGCTTGTTCAGCCTGCGTTGCTGCAGCAGGGGGTATTCGACATTCTCCCAGGCCGAGAGAACGGGCAGCAGATTGAACGTCTGAAACACGAATCCCAACGTGTTCAGCCGCAGGTCGGCCAGGTCATCGGGCGATTTGCCACTGACATCCTGGCCATTGACGCGCACCGTTCCCGACGTGGGCGTGTCGATGCAGCCGATCAGGTTGAGCAAGGTTGATTTCCCGCTTCCAGACGGCCCTGCGAGCGCCATGAATTCGCCCCTGGAAACGTTCAGCGACACGTCTTGCAGGGCGGTGACGGTCTGCTTGCCCAGCACGTATTCCTTGCTGACCCCGTGAACCTCGACCACGGCTTCGGCGGGCTCGGGGCTTGCGCGACCCTCGGCCAGAAACTCCAGCTGGAAAGGGGGGATGATGATCTTGTCGCGGTCCTGCAGCTGTTCGCGCGCCACTTTCAGCGTGTTCAGGACAACGCCTCGTTTGCCGCCGAGATCTTCGACATAGTAGAGGCCGTCGACGCGCGTGATTCTTGCGTGTTTGCGGCTCACGCCCCGGTCGACCAGCTGAATCTCGCAGTCCGAGGAGCGGCCGATATCGAGGCTGGACTTGTAGAGATTCACTTCACGCAGGATCTGCTGACCCTGGTGCACCAGGATGCTAGCCATGGTCCTTCCCTTTCTTCCGGAAGGCGGGCATGCATGAATGGAACGTGGACATGACCTGGCCAACTGGCATCGAAACGACCCCGTTTAATCGACGCAATATAATAGCCGATAATGTTTAGTCCCAAGTTCGGGCTTGCCGACGACATGACGATGAAGATTGATACAGGATTCCACGTGCGCGTGTTCCACGCAGCCGCGAAGAAAAGGATGGCTGCGTGGGCGTGGGCGATCATGCTGTTGCTCGCGGGATTGTCCGCATGGCCGGCCACGGCTCAGGAGGTCGCGGAGGGTGATCTGCTGGCGCGCGACATATTGCTGCGCGCCGACCGGATCCGCTTTCCCGAGGGCGGGTTCATGGTTGATGTGGTGATCACGACCACCCAGCCCGACAGCGAGCCCGATGTGCGCGCCTACCGGATCCTGTCCAAGGGCAACAGCCGGACCCTGGTGCAGACCACCGCGCCGGTCGTCGACCGCAACCAGATTCTTTTGATGCGGGACCGCGATCTCTGGGTGTTTCTGCCCAACCTGTCACAACCCATCCGGCTGCCCCTCTCGCAGCGCCTGACCGGACAGGTCGCCAATGGCGATCTGGCACGGGCCAATTTTGCGGGAGACTACGAGCCGAAAATACTGCGCAAGGAAAAAATCGAGGGCGAGACCTATTATGTCCTGCAACTTGATGCGGTCGATAAGTGGGTGACGTACCGGCGTGTGCTGTATTGGGTGAACGCAAAAAATTATAGGCCGTTCAAGGCGGAATTCTATGCCTTGTCAGGACGGTTGCTCAAGACCGCTCTTTACCAGGAGTTCCAGAATCTGGGTGGAGGCACCCGGCCGACACGCCTGGTGATCGAGGATGCCTTGCGCCGCGGCAACCGCTCGGTGCTGGAGTACAGCAACATGGCCGAGCGTGACCTGCCGGACAAGATATTCACCAAGGATTATCTGAAGAAGCTGAGTCGCTAAGAAAACACTGAACAAGTCCTTCGACACGCTCAGGACGAACGGTAAGTTGTTGATTCAGTTCGTGGTGAGCTTGTCGTACCATCAGCGGAATCAACTTACGCAGCGCTTCCTTCCCTAAGCCGGCACGGTTGCCAACGCCTCGCCGGTCAATCATATGTTGTGGCGCAAGGCCTCCACCACCGGAAGCCGCGACGCGCGCCGCCCCGGAAGCACGGCTGCCGCCAGGGCAGCCAGCGTGCCGATGACGGCGGCGGCGATCAGCACCCAGGGCACCAGCCGTATGTAGGCGATATAGCCGATGTTCGAGCCGGGGGGCGGCGGCATCGGAATGCCGATGCCGGACACAATGCCGGCGAGGATGACGCCGACGAGCACGCCGAGCAGCCCGCCTAGGCATCCGAGGATGAGGTTTTCCACCAGGACCAGCTTGAAGATTTCGCGTCTTCGCAAGCCAATGGCCAGCAGCGTGCCGAATTCGCCCGTTCGCTCGAAGACCGCCATGTTGATGGTGCTGGCGACGCTGAGCACCAGCATCACCAGGATGATGAACTGCAGCGCGCCAAACTGCCGTTTGTACAGTGCCACGGTCTTGCTGTAGAAATCTGCCAATTCGTGCCAGGGCTTGACCTCGTACCCCTGTTTGCCAAGCAGGCCCTTGACCGTGCCCACCACCTTGTCGGTGGCGTCAGTGTCATCCAGCAACACGACCAGGCTGTGGACGGAGGGGGTGAACAACAGCTCCTGGGCCGCTGCCAGCGGAATCCTGATGGCCCGGTCGTCATAATCCTTGGAAAAGGTGCGGAACACGCCCACGACCTGAAACTCCAGGGTATTCAATGCACCCTCGGGCGTGTTGATCATCAGGGTCAGGTAACTGCCCGGCTTCACCTGCAGCGCCGTGGCAACCCCCTCGCCGATTGCGACGCCATACGCGTCCGAGTCTTGCAGGGCGCGTCCGGCCACCTGGGTGGTGGCGGTTCCAAGAAGGGCTTCCTTGCCCGGTTCCACGCCTTCGCCAAGGATGGGCAGATCCGCCTGGCCATTGTTCGCCAGCCCGGAGAAGTTCAGCCGGGCCATGACCTCCTTGACATGGGGAATGGGTCGCAGCGCAGCGATCACCTGCTCGGGCTGATCGATCAGATAGCGGGCAGGATCGCGCTGACCGTACTCAAGATAGCCTTGTCGAAAGACCTGCAGGTGGCCAAGGCGCGAGTGTATGGTCGACTCCCGCAACTGGACGAAGGTGTCCTCGACGAATCCCCCGCTCATGATGATGGCGGTCACCCCGGTGATGATGGCGGCCAGCGTCAGCGCAGTGCGTGAGCGGTTGCGGAAGATGTTGCGGAAGGCGAGCTTGAGCATGGTGGCTGCGTAAATTCACTCAAATGTTGTGGCGCAGAGCGTTCACGATCTGCTGGCGCGAGGCCTTCCATGCCGGGTAAAGCCCGGCCAGCAAGGTGGTGATGGACGCGATCAGGAATGCGCTGATCAACAAGCCCGCCGTGACGCGTATTTCGCCGGTATAACCTTCTTCCATGCCTGGCGGGGGCGGCATGGGAATGCCGATCGCCGAGATCAGTTCGGCCAACGCATAGCCAAGGGCAATGCCGGCCAGCCCCCCCACCAGCCCGAGCAGAAAACCCTCGGTGGCGAACATCTGCAGGATCTTCTTGCGCTTGAGCCCGATCGCCAGCAAGGTGCCGACCTCGCCGGTGCGTTCCATCACGTTCATGATGAGCATGTTTGAAATGCTGAGAACGATGATCAGGCCGATGATCAACCGAAGCACGTTGATCTGCTGCGAGAAGAGGGCGACCGTCTTGTTGTAGAAATCGGCATGCGCATACCATGGCACGAATTCCAGGTGATTCGTGTTTTCGGGAAAGCGTGTGCGGAACTGCTCGAGGAAATGATCTGTTTGTTCTGTGTCCTTGAGCAACACGAGCCAGGCATGTGCCCCCTGCACCCGCAGCAACGACTGGGCCTGGGCGATCGGCAGCCGCAGTGCGGAATTGTCATAAGCCTGGTTGGTGCTGGTGAAAATTCCGGCCACCCTGGCTTCGATCGCGTTGATGCCCCCACCAGAGGCGGTTGCCAGCAAGGCCACCGTGTCGCCCGGGCCCACACCGAGATTGCGGGCAAGGCCGCGCCCCAGGATGACCTCGGATGCGTTTGGACCGGACAGGTTGTGGCCTTTGACAATGCTCAGTCCCTTGCTGAGCTCGGCTTCCTTGGCGGGGACCACTCCTTCCGCCAGGAAAGCCACGGTGGTTTCCCCGTGGCTGATGAGGCCCGTGACCTTAAGCCTGGGTGCGACCAGCTTGACCCCTGGCGTGGATTCCAGCGTTTTCAAAACCGCTGAGTCTTTGGGCAGCAGATACGCGAGCGGGTTGGCAACCCCCTTGCTGAAGTAATCGGGGCGCACCACCTGAATATGCCCCGACTGGAACTGGATCGTCCCTTCCCGCATGGCCCAGAAAATCCACTGGATGAACCCTTCGGCGAGGACCATGGAGATGACGCCGACCGCGATAATGACAAGCGCGGTCAGCGAGCGGCGGCGGTTACGGGTGAGATTGCGCAGTGCAATCCGCAGATCAGCAAATTGGTCTCTCAAGCGAATGCTCCTCGCGGACCGTCCGGTATTTGGGCTGGATTAAATTCACGAAATGAACCATCCTTGTTTAACGTTATGAAGCCTTTATCAGGGGCCTGGGTTCCATGGAGTCAGCCAGAAAGGTCGTTCTTCTTGTGGCGGAGGCAGTCACCCTCGCCCATTATGGCCGCATCGCCACGCTGTCCAGAGCGCTCCTTGCAGGCAATTACCGTGTCATTGTAGCGGCCGATCCGCGCTATCGCGCTCTCGACGAGATACCTGGCGTGGATTTTCATCCGATCTGGACGATCCCTTCGAGCCAGTTCGCGCATGCGCTCGAACAGGGCCGCCCGCTGTATGACGCACAGACGCTGATGCGCTATGTTGAAGAGGATCTCGCGCTGATTGATGCAGTCAAGCCTGACCTCATCGTCGGCGATTTCAGATTGTCTCTGGCGGTAAGCGCGCCGCTCCGGAAAGTTCCTTATGCGTCTGTTGTCAACGCTTACTGGAGCCCAAGTGCCGACGTTGCGTACCCTGTCCCTGATTTGCCTTTCACCCGGATCACCGGCCTGCGGGCTGGGCAGGTGCTGTTCGATTGGGTCCGGCCGCTTGCCTTTGCCCTGCATGCCCGGCCGCTGAATCAGGTGCGACGCAATCATGGGCTGGCCCCGCTGGGCAACGATCTCAGAAAGACCTACACGCGGGCTGACTATACGCTCTATGCCGACATCCCCGAGTTGGTGAAGACCCACGACTTACCCGGCAATCACCGTTTTCTCGGGCCCATTCTGTGGTCCACGCAAACGCCTCTGCCTGATTGGTGGGATAACTTGCCGCAGGACAAGCCGATCGTCTTCCTGACCTTGGGAAGTTCCGGCCGGGCCGATTTGCTTCCCATGGCTATTGAGGTTTTATCAAGTTTGCCTGTAACCGTTATTGTCGCGACTGCGGGCAAGGTGGAACTCGAACGTCTGCCAACCAATATTTTTGTAGCCGACTACCTGCCGATGGATATGGCGTCAGCGCATTCCGCTCTTGTGATCAGTAACGGCGGAAGCCTGAGTACCTACCAGGCACTCGCTAACGGCGTGCCTGTAATCGGGCTGTGTTCCAATATGGATCAACTTCTGAACATGCGTGCTATCGAACGCCTGCGCGCGGGCATTACCCTTCGAGCCGAGAGGGTCACGTCAAAGGTCCTATCTGAAGCGGTAACTGAGATGTTGGATAAAACGACTTATGCGCAGGCGGCTGAACAGATCCGCCAAATGTTGGCGCGAACAAATAGCGCGCAACGTTTTCGCGGGTTCGTGTCGGAAATTCTGGGTTAAAGATGCGAATCGCTGAATCCGACAATATGTAAATCATCGGCCAATCTAACGGGAGTCAGGATGAATCACTATACGTCGCTTGGACGAAACCGGTATTTCGAGGTGCTGGGCGGCCTGAATGTGGAAAACCACGGCGACAACAAGGTCGCGATGTTGTCTGAGTTGGATATGACGTCTGCACAGGCATTGCGGAATGCCGTCAACAAGGTCGCCGGGATCAAGCCTTCGTACACCGCAATTGTGGCGAAGGCGATCTCGATAGCCTTGCGGGAACACCCCTACGCCAATCGGATCACGGTGGAATGGCCGTTTTGGCGAAGGATCTTGCAGCTCCATGACGTGCACATGACGGTGGCGGTTGAACGCGACAGCCCCGGAATCGAACAGGCGGTGTTTGCCGGCACCATACGCAACACCGACAAGCTAGATTTGGTTGAAATAACCAAAGAGTTGCAGGGATTGGCTCAAGCCACCGAGGAAACCAATGCACGTTGGCGATTGTTAAAGCGGATGGTTGAAACGCTTCCTGCCTCACTGGCTCGTTTGCTAATCTCGTCGCCCCGTTTTTTCCCCGGGCAGTGGATAGAACACCGGGGCGGGGCGGTGATGATCTCGTCGCCGGCCAAATACGGGGTGGACATGATGGTGGCCAACTGGCCGTGGCCGATTGGGTATTCGTTCGGACTGGTCAAGGACCGGGCCATTGCCGTCGGTGGGGCTGTAGAGGTACGCCCGACGATGGTGCTTACCCAGAGCTTCGACCGTCGGATCATGGGGGGCGCGCCCGCTGCGCGCTTCTTTCGCGCGGTATGCGAGCACATCGAGAATGCAGAGCGTGACATGGCGCTGCCTGGGTAGATCGCCAGGTTGGATGTGCTTTGGGAGATCAGCAAATCGACGGATCGGTGGTGTAAACGCCAATAAAAAAGCCACCCTGAAAGGGTGGCTTTATACTGACGCTCTTGTCTTGCTGATCAGCTGCGACGCCGACGACCGACAAAACCCATACCGAGCAGGCCAAGGCCCAACAGCGCGACCGTGCCGGGCTCGGGTACCGTGGTGAAGTTTTGCGAAGTGTCCGTCTGCAACACGAAGTCTGTGGCGGTATCCGCGCCCGTGGAGACGCCATCAAATGCAGCAGGGCGTGTATAGGTCGGTGCAGACTGGCCAGGGTAGAACAGCGAGGCTTGCAACGTGGTCCCCAGCAGATCGGGGTTAATGTACGCATTGTTGGTGTAGGTGACCGTGCCAACCAGGTTACCGCCGCCGACCCCGGTTCCTACACCGGTGAGGGAGAACGCACTGTTGCCGCTGTCCCATGTTCCAGACGCGACGAGGACGCCGTTAAGAAAGCCGGTCCCTGCCGCCTGGTTCGCGTCGGGGGTGGTGTCGAAATAGATGGACCAGTTACCAACGCTCGTAATATTGATGGTGCCGCAACCAACGTTTGCACACGTGGCGACCTCAGTAAGCGTCGAATAAGTGGTCATTTCATATCCGCCCACCATAGGTCCCGGGGAGGCAACATATAAATTAGGGGTCGGCGTGGTCGTTTGGATCGTTCCCGCGAATGCTTGGTAGGTAAAGCTAAAAGTATCCGTGTCGCCTGTGGTATTCGCGCCCGTCAGGCCAAATCCTTGAACCCAGCCGGCGCCATTCGAATTCCAGTCAATCCCGGTGAAGTTTTGAAGGATGCCGTCGTTCGGGGTGGCGGTGGTGGTGTCCAGCGTCGCTGCGTGGGCTGCAACCATGCCACCGGCAAGGGCAGAAGCGACGGCAAGGCTTAGTAACTTTTTCATGATGCCTCCTAAAAATAAGGTTAAGGTCGGATGACTAACGGGTGGAGTCATCGGCTTGCCAGAAGAAAAGCAAGCGTTATGCCAGAAGCGGACAGTCCCTGTTTAGTCGTTGAAAAACATATGGATAGACGCCGTGTTCGGCTTGGGGGAGAGTCGGGCTCCGATAGAAGTGTAAAAAATCCCGACAAAAACGAGTCTTGCATTCAAAATATACGGCGTCGCCAGTTCCCGGTGGTGATTCGCTTGAACTTGGCTTTGCCTTTGGGCGGCCTGTATTGTCTGCTCCGCGCATGCAGGCCCGGGGTCAGTGACCCACAGGCGGTCCGCGTCTCGCGGACGACCCCCCTTCCACCTAGTGTCACGTGTTTGCCGCCTCGAGCTCTTTATCTGATCCCTGGCGCTCGTGGCGCCTCCCGCCGAGGCCCTTGGATGTGGCTGTTGAGGTATCTAGGCGAGTGCGAGGGGAACCCGTTCGGGTGAGTTGGGATTGGTATGTACGTGTAAAAAATGCCTACATCATTAAATAATAATTATATATCAATGACTTATAGTGAATTGAGCAGTTTTTGTGCCGCCTCTCGTTGCGGGAAGGGCGCCCCCGCGCCCAGCAATTTCTGGAGTTCCGTGCGTGCCTGGACAGTATTGCCGGTCTTGGCCAGGGCGACTGCCAAATGGTAGCGAATTTCGGGATTGTCTTGCGCCATTGAGGACGCCTTTTGAATGAGCTCGGCGCCTTTCTTTTTGTCTCCTTGCTGTAAAAGGATCCACCCAAAGGTGTCCGCTACTTCGGGGTTGTCCGGTTTCAGCCGATAGGCTTGTTCCGCCGTGGCACGCGCACGCGGATCATTTTCCTCCAGATAGAGGAGAGCCAGATTGTTGAGTGCGGCGACTTGTTTGGGATCACTTCTGAGTAAAGCCAGGTATTGATCGATTGCTTGCTTGCGATCGCCTCGTGCCGCGTAGGCGCGCGCCAGATAAAGACCTGCGTCGACATCCTTGGGGTGTACCCCAATCCATTGCTGGAGAAGCAAGTCAGCCTCTTTTGCATGTCCGGCCTGATTCATTGCTTGATGACGCTTGATTGCGAGTGCGCCGCTTTGCCCCAGGTTCCAGGCCTTCTCGTATGCCTTGGTGGCCATGGGATACTGTTTTTGGGACATATAGATGTCACCTTCCAGAACCGAGCCCAAAGGCGAGGCGGGTTTTTGTTCTTTGATTTTTTGGGCGACCCCCAATGCGTCGTTGAATCTTCCGCTTCGCACTTCGAGCGTGAGGAGCGCAAGTTGTGCTTCAAGGTTGTCAGGGTTGAGTGAAATTGATTTCTTCAGGGAGGCACGGGATGCATCGAGTTGCCCCAGTTTGGCCTGAACCGATGCCAGATTCAGATAAGCCATCGGCGAGTTCGGCGCGGCCTCCGCGAGCCGCTTGAAGGTCACAAGTGCATTGTCTTCTTCCCCGGCGCGCAACTGCACGTTGCCCAGCAGTTCCAAGGCTGCGGGCTGTTTGGGGAATGCTGTCTGGGCTTCGCGCGCTATGGCCAGGGCTTTCTGGGTCTGGTTTTTGCCAAGGTAATATTTTGCAAGCAGAATCCGGGGCTGCAAGGCGGGTGGATTGACCTTGGCCGCCTTTTCAATCCAGTCCAGGTATTCCTGTTCCGTGTCCGCGCCAGCAGCCAAGCCTGCAAGACCGAGCATGGCCTGGATATTGTTCTTGTCATTGCTCAGGATTTGCTCGAAGCGTGCTCTTGCAGCTGAGGAATTGTTTTCCCGTAAATCCATCTGCGCCAGGTTCAAGGCGGCAGACGCAGAATTGGGCCGCAACGCGAGTACACGTTCAAAGCTCTTGCGTGCCTGGGTATAGTTCTTCAACCCGAGATAGGCCGCACCTTTCAAGTTGTGCGCAAGCGGATCATCGGGTCGTTTATGTTCCAGGCGGATGGCTGAATTCAGGGCCTGCTCAAATTGCCCTTGCTGAAGGTACACGACCGCGAGAGCGACGTCGGCCTGATAATGCTGTTGATCCTGGCTCGCGGCTTGTTCTAGCGTTTGTTGCCCTCGTTCAATGTTGCCAGCAGCCAAGAGATTAAGGCCCAACTGGGTATGCAGGGTGACATTCGTGGGATTGAGTTCGAATGCCTGCTGCATCAGGCTGGTTGCCTGGTTTATGTCGTGACTGCCCAGATGCGCGGCGCTGGCAAGGGCGAGTAACTGGGAGTCCGGCTTCTCCGACGCGAGGGCGGGGGTTAACACCTTCAGGGCATCGTCAGGCTGGTTCACCTGCAGATAGGTGGCTGCCAGCAGCTTGCGCACATCAAGATCGGCCGGGTACTTCTCCAGGTATCTGGTTAGTCTTGATATCGCTTCCTGATAATTTCCGAGCTTGAACTGGACAATGCCAAGAAGGCGTTGCGCGGGGACGTAGTGAGGTTGTGCTTGCTGCACGTCCATGAGTGTGTCCCGTGAAGCCTCGAACTTGCCTGTCTGGTAGAGAAATACTGCTTCAAGAAACTTGGTGATGGAGCTTCGAGGCGCCGCGGCGCGGAGCTTGTCCAGATCGTTTTGTGCCTGGGCGTTTTGACGTTGCGATAAGCGTGTTAATGCGCGGTTCCCCAGGGCGGCCTGATTATTGGGCTCAATTTTCAGAGCTTCCGAGTAAGCCTTCTCGGCGCCCTGCGGGTTGTCGTGCTGGCGCTCAAAGTCGCCAAGGAATATCCAGCTTTTCGCATCGCGCGGATCTTTCTCGAGTGCTGTGTCGATCTCGCGACGAGCGTCGGCAGTATCCCTGCGGGCCATGGCACAGTTGGCGAGCCCCAAATAAGCCGGTGCATACGCTGGATCAACGCTGAGAGCCTGCTTGAAGAGTCCGCATCCTTCGTCCCATTTGCCTAGACCCGTCAATGCGTAACCACGCACATATAGGATTTTGGTCTTGTTAACCGCAGATTCGTTTCCAGTAAGACTGATCTCGTCAAGAAGGCGCTTGTACTCATTTTGTAATATCAGTGCTTCGCCGATTTGCGGCTTCAAGGACTCGGCCCCCACCCCCAGAGACCTGGCCTGTTTCAATTCTTTCTCTGCCTCGGCACCCTGCCCTGTTTTCAGGTAGATCTGACCCAGCAACCATCTTGCCTGGGGGTTGTTGGGATCTTTCTGGATGGCGCTCTTGAGTTCGATGATGCTGGATTTAAGGTCGCCCTTTGCCTGTAAGGCTTTGGCCCGTTCGATACGGTCTTCGGGAGTGGCATGGGAAAGCTTGTCGCAGCCGGGCAGAATCGAGGCGCTTAAAGTTGCAATGAGCAGGGCAGAAGCAAGTGGACGTAGTTGCATGACTTTACCTATCACGTTGTAAGGTTTGCATGAGAGCCAGTGCGGCAGCTTTCTGACTGAAGTCCAGGCCGCTTTTGATGAGCTGATCCAGTTCCTGACGGGCGCGCGCCTTATCTCCGCTTATGGCAAGCGCAGCCGCGTAATGGTATTGGATATCGCCCGCATCGGGGGCTTTGGTCAAGGCCTGCTGCAGAAGCTTGATGCCGCGTTCGGTTTGCTTCTGCTGCACCAGGATCCAGCCCAGCGTATCCAATACCGCAGGGTTGTCGGGTTTGAGTTTGAGCGCCTGCTCGGCGAATCCGAGTGCGCGGCTGTCTTTCGACTCGGAGAGAGCCCATGCAAGGTTGTTCAGAACCAGCAGGTTGTTCGGGTTGCTCTTGTTCAGGATCAAGTACTGTTCGGCAGCGTCCTTGAACTGATTGCGCTTGATCAGGCTTTCGGCCAGGGCGGCGCGGGTATTGGCGTCCTGCGGATGTGCGGCAAGCCAGGCGGCGAGGCGCTTCTCGCCTTCCTCGGTGCGCTGAGTTACGTTGAACACTCGCAGCTGACGGACCAGCAGGGCGCCGGAGGGGGCCAGTTTTTGCGCACGTTCGAAGGCAGCGAGCGCGGCGGCGTAATCCTGGCGCGCAAACGCGGCGTCGCCCTCGAGCGTGAAACCGGCCGGGGAGCCGGGTTTCTGTTGCTGCACCTGTCTGGCGAGCTTGAGCGCTTCATCAAAATGCGAGCCCTGGATCTCGATGCCGCCCAGCATCAGTTGGGCGTCAAGAAGGTCGGGCTGGATGCGCAACGCGTCCTGCAGGGTCTTGCGCGCGGCCGCGAGGTCCTTGGCGACGATCTGTGCGGTGGCAAGCTTGATGAGCGGGGCCGCCTGACCGGGCATGCGCTCGACGAGCTGGCGGTAACTGCCCAGTGCATTCGGCGTATCCCCGAGCGCCAGCTGGGTGGTTCCGAGGAGGTCGAGCGCGGCCGGATCGTCTGGATGGGCGTTGACGGCTTCGCGGGCCACGGCGAGTGCCTTGTTCTTGTTGCCCTTGGTCAGCAGGTAGCGCGCCAGCGCCATTCGCGGTTGCAGCGCCTGAGGATGCGCCGCAGCAGCTTTTTCCAGCCAGCTTACGTAGGCATTTTCATCCTGGTTGCGAAGGCTCAGATCTGCCAGGGCGAGCATGGCGTTAAGGTGTTTGGGATCGGCCTTGAGCAGGGCCTCGAAACGTTTGCGCGCGGCCTCAGGCTGCTTGTCCTTGAGGTCGAGTTGCGCCAGATTGGCTGCGGCAGGGAAAAACGTGGGATCGAGCTTGAGCGCCCGGTCAAAGCTGTCGCGCGCGCGGACGGGGTCCTGCTTGCCGAGATACGCCGCACCCCGGTAGTTCCAGATGAGCGGGTTGGCGCCCTGTTTCTTTTCCAGCGCGGCGATGCTGACCAGCGCTGCGTCGAACTGCTTGCTTTCCAGCTGGTTGAGGATGATGGCCGTGTCGGCCCGGCTACCGGCCCCTTCCATGGTGGAGGCGGCTTGCAGGTCGGCCATGGCGCGGCTGTCGCCCTGTGCCAGCCTGGAAATGCCAAGTTCGGTGCGGATGGCGGCGCTTTTGGGGTTGCGCAGCGCGGCCTGTTCGAAATAGGACGAGGCCTGGGCAAAGTCTTTTCTGGCGAGCGCGATTTCGCCGGCGACGATCAGGACGCCGGCGTCCTGAGAGGCCGCTCGGAGTGCCGGCGCCAGCGTATTGGCTGCATCGTCGGGACGTCCCAGGCGGAGCTGCGCCGCGGCCAGCAGGCGCACTGCATACAGATTGCCCGGTGCCGCCTTGACTACCTTGTTGAGATACGTTTCCGCCGTTTGGAGATTGCCGAGTGCGTACTCGATCGAGCCACCCAGCAGGAGTGCAGGCACGAACTCGGGCGCACTCTTCAGCACATCCGCCAGATGGTCACGGGCGCGTTCGGTCTTCTTTTCGCGGAAATCGATGAGCGCCTGGGTGTAACGTGCCTGAAGGCTGCCAGGCGATGCTTTCAGGGCAGCGTCGACTTCCTTGCGCGCGTCATCCAGCTTGTTTGCGGCGATGGCGATGTCCGCCAGGGCAAGTCGCGCATTGACGTGGCGGGGATCGATCTGCAGGACGGCACGATAGGTCGCCGCGGCCTCATCCTTTTTGCCGGTGACGTTCAGCAGGTCGCCTTTTAGCATCAGGCTGTCCAGGTGCTTGGGGTCGACGCGCAACGCCGCGTCAAGGCTCTGCATGGCCTTGTCGGGATCGCTGTCGGCCAGGGCAAGCTTTGCCAGTGCCAGTTGCACGTCGACATTGTCGGGCGCGGTCTTCAATGCATGCTGCAGGGCTTTGCGCGCGTCGTCCTTGCGTCCCAGTCCAAGTTCGGCGGTGGCACGCAGGGCCTGCAGCGTGGCGGCCTCGGGCTCACTGTCTGCGGGGGCAGGAAGTTCGTCGAGCACGCGCTGGAACTCGCGCTGCTCCAGCAGGGCGCGAGCGATCATGGGGTTGACAGTGGCGGCGCTAAGACCGGCCTCCCGCGCTCGCCGGAACTCCTTTTCGGCACTGGCAAAATCATACTGGGCGAGATAAAGCTTGCCGAGTTCGAATCGCGCGTCGGCGTTCTTTTCGTCTTTCGCCACGGCGTTTTTCAGCTGAATCATCGCTGCCTTGTAATCCCCTGTCGCCAGCTTGGCCCGGGCTTCGGTGACCAGGGTGGCGCTGTCTTCGCCACCACAGGCGCTCAACAGGCTGGTGCCAAGAAGCAGGGCCAGCAGCAACCGGGGCGCGCGGACGGGAGTGGGCATGGGGGGGCTCCAGAATTGGCGTATGACGCGTAGGGTTATTGTTGCGGAGGATTATTTCAGGCCGATTTTTGCCATGAGGTCATACAGCGTCGGGCGGGTGATGCCGAGCAGTTCGGCGGCCTGGGCGATGCTGCCGTCACACTGCGCAAGCGCTCGGCTGACGGCTTGGCGCTCGGCGTTTTCGCGAGCTTGCCGCAGATTGAAGAGTTGTGGTTCGGCGTGGCCGGCGTCGAGTCCGAGATCGGCCGCGGTGATCTGGTTGCCGTCGGCCATGATGGTGGCGCGCTTGATCAGGTTTTCCATTTCGCGCACGTTGCCGGGCCAGACATGCGCTTCGAGTGCCCCCAGCGCGTCCGGGGTGAAGCCCCGGATGTTGCGGCCCAGTTCGCGTGCATAGCGTTCCAGAAAGGCCTGCGCCAGCAATATGGCGTCGCCAGGGCGTTCGCGCAGGGGCGGGATTTTTACCGAGATTTCGGACAGCCGGTAGTACAGGTCCTCGCGGAAGCTGCCTTCGCGAATCATGGCGGCGAGGTCGCGGTGGGTGGCGCAGACGACGCGCACATCGACCGGAATTTCGCCGCGCCCGCCCAGGCGCTCGATCACGCGTTCCTGCAGGAAGCGCAGCAGCTTGGCCTGCAGCGGCATCGGCAGGTCGCCGATCTCGTCGAGGAAAAGCGTGCCCTCATTGGCGTATTCGATGCGGCCGATGGTCTGCTTGGCGGCGCCGGTGAAGGCGCCTTTCTCGTAACCGAACAACTCGGATTCCAGCAAAGTGTCGGGAATGGCCGCGCAGTTGATGGCGACGAAACGCTTGCCGGCGCGCGGGGAGAGTTCGTGGACGCCACGCGCCAGCACTTCCTTGCCGGTGCCGGATTCGCCCAGCAGCAAGACGGTGGCGTTGGCGGGGGCGACTTTCTCCACGGTGCGGCAGATTTTGAGCATCGGCTCGCTGCTGGTGATCAGCCCCTGCAGCGCGGAGCCGCCCTGTCTTGCCGCAAGCAGCCTGTTTTCGATTTCCAGCGCATGCACATGCAGGGCGCGGGCGATCATCAGCGCCAGTACGTCGGGATCGAAGGGTTTCTGGAAAAAGTCGTAGGCGCCGAGGTGGATCGCCTTCACGGCATTGGCGCGGTCAAGGTTTCCGGTGACAACGATGACCTTGGTGGCAGGCGCGAGCGACAGGATCTGCTGCAGGGCGGCCAGGCCTTCGGTCGCGCCATCGGCATCGGGCGGCAGGCCGAGGTCGAGCAGCACCACGGGCGGCTCGTGACGGCGCAACTGGGCGATGGCGCCGTCGCGGTCGGTGGCCACAACCAGTTCGTAATCGGCGAGGCTCCACTTCAACTGCTTTTGCAGCCCGGGATCGTCCTCGACCAGCAGTATTTTTTGTTTGGCGTCGCTCATGCGGCGTCTCCTCCGGCAGATGCATTATGGTCCAGTGACAGGCTGAGGCGGAAGCGGGTGCCGAGGCCCGGCGTGCTGTCCACCTCGATGTTCCCCCCCAGGGCGCGCAGGGTCTCGCGGCACTCGTAGGCGCCGATGCCCATGCCGGCGCCCTTCGTCGAATCGAACGGCTGGAACAGCCGGGTGCGGACGAATTCCTCGTCCATGCCGCTGCCGGTATCGATGACTTCGATAATCGCCTGTCCATTTTCCTCGAAGCCGCGCAGGGTGACATGACCGCTTGCGGGGGTGGCCTCGAGGGCATTTTGCAGCAGATGGCCGATGGCGCGGGTGAGCCGGTCGCGTTCGGCGCGCACGCGCAGCGACGCGGGCGGCATGTCCAGATCGGGACGCAGCTTGAATGCCTGCTTGCTGGCGGCGGCATCGGTCAGGATGTCGGCCAGCGCGACCGATTGCGCCTCCGCCGCATCGCTGCCCCGGCGCAATTGCGCCAGCACCTTGTTCATGCGGGCGACCGCATTCTCCACCGTGTCGAGCATATCGGCCTGGAACTCCGGGTTGTGCTGGTGCTTTTCGGCGTTGGCCAGCAGCAGGGACAACTGGGCGATGAGGTTTTTCAGGTCGTGGATGACGAAGGTGGTGGTGCGGTTGAACGATTCGAACTGGCGCGCCACGATCAACTGGTTGGAGGCGCGCATCTGCGCCAGG
Source organism: Pseudomonadota bacterium (assembly GCA_021784115.1). GTDB lineage: Bacteria > Pseudomonadota > Gammaproteobacteria > Burkholderiales > Thiobacillaceae > Thiobacillus. Next base: position 27,890 of record JAJXTE010000013.1, read on the forward strand.
TGTGCTGCGGCCTGCCGGGCTGCGACCTTGAGCAGGTCGCTGACTTCCCAGTTGAAGGTGACCTTGCCCAGCGAATGCTTCAGGACGACAAATCCGAGCATTTCGTCGTGCAGCATCAGCGGCACCACCAGCCAGGCATCGTCGGCATTCTGAAGCCATGCCGGTGTGCCCAGGTCGCCGTAGAGATCGCGGCGCACTTTCATCTCGTCGAGATCCACCACCCATTGCTTGCTGGCGAGCCACTGGATGAAGGGGGAGTCGGCGGGCTCGGTGCCCTGGATGTCGGCCCAGTTCCAGTGGCTGGCACGCTGATAGCCGGCGTCGCCCTCGCGCATCCACAATGCGCCGCCGGGACTTTCGAGCAGCCGGGCCAGCGCCTCGACCGTACGTTCACACAGTTGCTCGCCGGGCCGACCCTCGGTGAGGATGCGGGTGAAGCCGAGCCACTCCTCGCGGTAGTCGTAGCGGTAGCTGAAAAAATGCTTGGACAGAAACACCCGCAGCCGCGCGCGCAGGGTGCCGGAGAACATCAGCAGCACCAGCAGCATGGCGGCGGCGAAGATGAACACGGTTTGCACCACGTCGCCCCATTCGCCGCCGAACAGGCGCAGGTAATAGCCGGCGCCGGCCATCAGCAGCAGATAAATGCCGGCCCCCAGCAGGCTGGCGGTATGGAAGGCCATGCTGCGCGACAGACCGACCGGCGCAGCCCATTCCGGGTTGCGCGCCGCCGAGACCGCAATCAGCGGCGTCACGAGGGCAGCCACATAGCCGCGCGCGGCCCACACCTCGGCGTCCATTGCATTGAAGAGCGCGGCATTGGCGTAGAGATAGAGATCGTATACAAACAGCCCACCCAGCCCGAGGCAGAGGAACTTGATCGCCCAGCGATCTTCCGGGCGGGTACTGCGGTACACCTGTTCGGTGAGCACCAGGCCCATGATGGTGAGCAGGACCAGCCCCAGATTGCCTGCCCATCGCGCCAGCACTGGCTGGGTGGGGGCGATCAGGGGATACACGCTGGCGATGAGCAGGACGCTGACGAGCGCGATGCTCAGCGTGCGGATGAGCCGCAGTGGCGAAGGCAGGACTGCGCCGGGGGGCAGGCGCAGCCGCAGGATATAAAGCAGCAGGGCCAGCCACGCGCCGTTGCGCGCCACTTCGGCAATCAGGTCGAGTCGGGGGGGCAACATCCCGAGGACGGTGAGGGCTGTGAAAGCGCCCCACGTGGCGCTGAGTCCCGTCGCCAGCACCAGCAGGCGGCCCTGCGGGCGCCGTCGCCAGCTTGCGACGATCAGGCCGGAGAGGCCGAGATAAGCGAGTGCCGCCAGTCCATAACCGACGGCGGCCAGGAGGAGCAGGGTGGCGGGCATGGTCGGCTCAGGGTGCACGCGCGATCAGCGCACGCCCTTTCCCCACAGGACGACTTGTACGGTCTGGAACAGGATCATGAGATCGAGAAACAGGCTGTGATTCTTGACGTAGTACAGGTCGTATTGCAGCTTGTGCATGGCGTCATCGTCGCTCGCGCCGTACGGGTAGCGCACCTGCGCCCAGCCGGTGATGCCGGGTTTGACGGTGTGGCGCACGCCGTAATAGGGGATCTTCTGGGTCAGGTCCTGCACGAAATAGGGGCGTTCGGGGCGCGGGCCGACAAAGCTCATGTCGCCGAAGAATACGTTGAAGATCTGCGGCAGTTCGTCGATGCGGCTGCGCCGGATGAAGCGTCCGGTGAGCGTCACGCGGCTGTCGTTCTGACGGGCCCAGCGCGGCTTGCCGTCCTTTTCGGCGTCGACGCACATGCTGCGGAACTTGAGGATGGTGAAATTGCGGCAGCCCTGGCCGACGCGCTCCTGCCGGTAGAGCACCGGGCCGGGGCTTTCCAGCTTGATCAGCAGGGCGGTGATCGCCATGATCGGCAGGCAGATGACCAGCATCGCCGCACTCACCACCAGGTCGAACAGACGTTTGGCGGTATCGCGCAGCATGCCCTGGTGAAAGCCCTCGGACAGGATCATCCAGCTGGCGTTCATCGAGTCGAGCTGCAGGTGGCCGTTTTCGCGTTCGAAGAAGCTGGATAATTCCAGAATGCGGATGCCGCGCAGTTTGCACTTGAGCAGGTCCTGAACCGGCATCCCGCCGCCCCGGCGGTCGCGCACGGCAAGAATGATTTCGCTGATTTGCAGGCGAAGCGCCAGTTCGGGCAAGGGTTCCTGGGTGTCGAGAATCCGGGCATGATCGACGAAATGATGACTACCCCCCATCGGCAGGTAGCCGATGACCTGAATATTGCTCGCGTGGGCGCGCTTGGCAAGCATGGCTTCAATGTGGGCGGCGCGGCTGCCGGTTCCGATCACCAGCGCGCGGGTCTTGAGCGCGCCTACATGGGCCCAGCGGATGAACAGGGCACGGCTGAGCAGAATGCCAAGCAGCGCGAGGCCGAACGACAGCAGGAAGACGCCCCGCCCGACCAGCAGGATGGGGAAAAAGTAGAACAGCAGGCTCATCGTCAGCAGGCCCAGCCCGAAACTCAGCCCCAGGCGTTGCAGCAGGGCGCGCACGCCCCCCTGCCATTCCAGGTCATAGAGGCCGCTCGCCGTCATCAGACCCAGCATGACGAAAGCGAAGGTCAGGGCCTTGGGAAGCAGGGGGTCGAGTTCTTTCGGAATCGTGCTTCCGTCGAGGAAGCGTGCGCCTACCCCGGCATAGATCGAGCCGCTGAGGATCAGCATTTCGATGAATACCAGCAACAATAAATTCAGCGGCACGTAATGCCGAAAAAATCGAATCACAGCCGTTCACTCATGAGAACCATGGGGGGCAAGCGAGCATCTTCCATGCCAGAGCGGGCTGCAATCCGGATGATCAAATTAGCGCCCTGGCCTGTGGCAGGCGCAGGCGCCGCGGGCTGCCATCGGCCTGCAGACGCTTCATGTTGCGCAGTTCGGAGGCGGGGTAGACGACCAGGTCGACCCGCGCACGCGGGTCGTCGATCATGAAGCGGGGATAGGCCCGACCCGGGGCGTCCGATGCCCGGTGCTCGCCGGCCTGGTAGGTCGAAGGCAGGCGCATCAGCAGAAATTCGACATCCTTCTGGTGGTCGGTAAAGAGCTGCAGGTTGATGTCGGCATGCGGCCCGGCCGTGCCGTTGAGCACGGATCCGGTGAGATGGGGGTCGAAGTCCGCAAGCTGCTCCATGTATTCGATGGCGGTTTGCCGCAGCAGCGCCAGGTGCGCACGGGTTTCGTCGCTCTGGTAGATCGCCTGGTAGCTGCGCAGCGCGTCCTCGACCTGCTGGTTGTCCGGCAGGTTGCCGCTGTCGGGTGCGCCCAGCTGGCGTGCCGCCTTGCGTTTGGCGCTGCCGTAATCGAGGCTGCCGTCCTCGGCCAGCATGCGCGCCGCGGCATGGGCGATTCGACGACGCATGTCCTGGTGTTTCACAGTGGCGCGCCGGGCAGGGCGGTCGCGGGTTCTTCAGGCGTATCGGTACCGGTATCCCATCCCGAGGGCGGCGCGTCGGGGGGCGGGAATTCCTGATAGAAATGTTCAACCATGCCGGGTGAACCGGTACCCAGAATATTCCCCAGGAATTCGCCAATCACCGTGTCCGGCAGGCGGGTGCCGGTGTTCGGGTCAATCTTCACGCTGATGATGCCGCTGGGCATGGTCCAGCCTTTTTGCGGCACGCCCTTCAGCGCCGGGCTCATGAAGCCCATCCAGATCGGCAGGGCCGATTGCGCGCCGGTTTCGCGTCGGCCGAGCGAGCGCGGCTGGTCGTATCCCATCCAGGCGATGGCCACCAGATCGGGGGTATAGCCGGCGAACCAGGTGTCGCGCGCATCGTTGGTGGTGCCGGTCTTGCCGGCAATGTCGCTGCGCCCCAGCTGGGCCGCGCGTGCGCCGGTTCCGTAGCGCACCACGTCCTGCATCATGCTCGTCATCAGCCAGGCATTGCGCGGATCGATCACGCGCGGCGCGTTTCCTCCCGCCACCTGCGGGTGGGCTTCCATCAACAGCCGGCCATCCTTGTCGTAGACCTTGTCGATCAGATAGGGCTTGACGCTGAAGCCCCCGTTCGCGAATACGCCGTAGGCCGCGGCCATCTGAAGCGGAGTGACGCTGCCGGCGCCCAGTGCCATGGTGAGATAGGGTGGATGGCGGGCGGGATCGAACCCGAAACGGCGGATATAGTCGCGCGCATAGTTCGGACCGATCCCCTGCAGGATGCGTACGGATACCAGGTTGAGCGACTTGGTCAGCGCGGTGCGCATGCGCACCGGCCCACTGGTGTCGCCGTCGTAGTTCTGCGGCTCCCAGGCGGTGCCGCCGGCCTCTTCGGCGCTCAGTGTCAGCGGCATGTTGTCGATCATGGTTGCCGGGGTATAGCCTTTTTCCAGCGCGGACGAATAAATGAAGGGCTTGAAGCTTGACCCCGGTTGCCGCCAGGCCTGGGTCACGCGGTTGAATTTGTTGCGGTGAAAGTCGAACCCGCCGACCAGCGCGGTGATGGCCCCGTCCTTCGGGTTCAAGGCAACCAGTGCGGCTTCAACCTCGGGCAACTGCACCAGTCGCCATTGCGGCGGCTTGCCTGTGGCCTGCACGCGCACCACCGCACCCGGGGCGAGCTGCCGGCCTTTTTTTTCGGCAGCCCAGCTGGCTACCCACTTGAGCGAAGCGCCCGAAATGTCGACCACCGTGTCGTCCTCCAACTGGGCGCGAATCAGCTTGGGGCTTGCGCTCACGACCACAGCGGGCTGCATCTCGCTGACCGGGGCGAGATCCTCCAGCGCGGCGGCGATCGCCGCTTCGCGTTGCGCCTTGTCGGCCGGCAGGCTGATCTCCTTCTCCGGCCCGCGGTAGCCGTGGCGCTGGTCGTAGTCGGCAATGCCCTGCCATACCGCGAGGTCGGCGGCGGCCTGCTGTGCGCGCCGCAACGTGGTGACGGCCTTGTAGCCGGAGCTGTAGATGGATTCCCCGTATTTCTCGAACAGGGCCTGGCGCACCATTTCGGCTGCGTAGTCGGCCGAAACGTCGGTCTGCTGCCGTGCCTGGCGTATCACCAGTTTCTGCGTGACCGCGGCTTGCCAGGTCGCCTGGTCGATGAACTTGAGCGCGCGCATCCGCCCTAGGACATATTCCTGGCGTGCCTTGGCGCGCGGGAAGTTGACCACCGGGTTGTAGCGCGACGGTGCCTTCGGCAAGCCCGCCAGCATGGCGAACTCGGCCAGCGACAGTTCACGCATCGGCTTGCCGAAGTAGGTGCGGGCCGCGGCCTCGAAGCCGTAGGCGCGCTGCCCGAGATAGATCTGGTTAAGGTACAACTCAAGAATCTTGTCCTTCGACAGGCTGTGCTCGATCTTCATCGCCAGCATGGCTTCGGACAGTTTGCGGGTGAACGTCTTTTCGTTCGACAGGAAGAAATTGCGTGCCACCTGCATGGTGATGGTCGAGGCGCCTTCCTTGGCGCCGCCAGAAACCAGATTGGAAACCGCGGCGCGCAGCACGCCCACCGTATCCACGCCGCCATGCTCGTAGAAGCGCTCGTCTTCGGCCGCGATGATCGCCTGCTTCATGTGCTGCGGGACTTTGTCGATCGCGATGAAGGCCCGGCGTTCTTCGCCGAATTCGCCGATCAGGGCACCGTCAGCCGTATATACGCGCAGCGGCAGCTTGGGTTTGTAGTCCGTCAGCGCCTCGAGCGGCGGCAGGTTCGGGTAAATCAGGGCTGCCGCCAGTCCAGCCAGTGCCGTGCCGACGACCCCCAGGCTGACGATCAATGCGAGTGCGTAATGCCACCATTTCGAAAACATCCGGTTCCTTTATTGAAGACGGTGTGCGTCTTGGTTACCACAACAGATTAGATGTCCTGTCAGGGGACCGACAGCGCAGCCGTTTTGTGCCCCGCTGCTTTACACGCCAATGATTCGTCATCGTCCGCGCAGTGTACTTGGCAGCCCTGTTGGGGCGGATTGGTCGAATCTGTCATGCGTGCCTAAAGTTTCCGGCGATTATAGGCGTTAGTGGTGTTGGAAATTGGACACACATGTTCAACTCCGATGTTGTGGCAAGAAAAAAACTGTTAAAAACCGTGCGTTGTTGCTAGCATCTAAAAACAATAATAAGAAAAAGCTCCAACCCACAGAAGTGTAAAGGAAAACTCTTGCACCTGAATATCAATCTGGACTGGCTGTCCGCCAAGGGTCTGCCCATGCTGGGACTCGACATCAGCACGACTGCGGTCAAGCTGGTGGAGTTGTCCGACGCAGGGAAGGGCATGCTGCGGGTGGAGCGCTATGTCATCGAGCCCTTGCCCAAGGATGCCGTGATGGATGGCAATATTGCCAACCTCGATCAGGTGGCCGATACCTTGCGTACCGCCTGGAAAAATCTCGGCACGCGGATCAAGAACGTTGCCCTGGCGTTGCCTTCGTCGGCGGTCATCACCAAGAAAATCCTGGCCCCGGCCAGCCTCAAGGGCATCGACCTGGAAAACCAGGTGGAGGCCGAGGCCAATCAGGTCATTCCCTTCTCGCTCGATGAAGTGAATCTGGATTTTCAGGTGCTCGGTCCGTCACCCGGCAGCCCCGACGATATGCAAATTCTGCTCGCCGCGGCGCGCAAGGAGAAAGTCGAGGAACGCGTCGCGGCTGTCGAGGCGGCAGGCCTCAAGGCGCTGGTCATGGACGTCGAATCCTACGCCACGCAGACCGCCTACGAGCAGATTTCCCATCTTCTGCCCAACAGCGGTGCCGGACAGACCGTGGCGATCATCGATGTGGGTGCGCAGAACATGCACATCAACATCCTCCACGACAACGAGTCGGTCTACCTGCGCGAACACGGCTTCGGCGGCAATCAGCTCAACAACGAGATCTCGCGCCGCTACGGCATGACCAGCGATGAGGCCGAGAACGCCAAGCGCAAGGGTACGTTGCCGGAAAGCTATGACATGGAAGTGCTGCAGCCCTACAGCGAAACGCTGGCAATGGAAATCGGCCGCGCCCTGCAGCTGTTCACCACGTCGACCCAGTATCGCAAGGTCGACCAGATCCTGCTTGCCGGCGGCGGCGCGATGATCCCCAGCATCGACGAGGTCGTCGCCCAGCGCACCGGCACGCCGACGATGGTCGTCAATCCGTTTGCCAACATGGCAGTCGGTTCCAAAATCCGGCCGCAGGCATTGACCGCCGACGCGCCATCCCTATTCGTCGCTTGCGGCGTTGCCATGCGGAGGTTTGACCCACAATGATCCGCATTAACCTGCTCCCCCACCGCGAACTTGCGCGCGCCGCCCGGCGGCGCCAGTTCAACATCCTGCTGGGCATCGCCGTTGCGACGGGCGTCATTGCCGTCGTCCTCGGGCATAGCGTGATAGCTGCGCGGCAGTCGACCCAGGAGGCGCGCAATGCTTTCCTGGAACAGGAAATCGCCAAGCTCGACAGCCAGATCGGCGAGATCAAGAAGATCCGCGAACAGACCCAGGCGCTCCTGGAACGCAAACGGGTCGTCGAAACCCTGCAATCCAATCGCACCGAGGTTGTTCACCTGTTCGACCAGATGATCCGTCTGCTGCCCGATGGGCTCTATCTGAAGTCGTTCAAGCAGGTCGGCGATACCATCACCATCAGCGGCTATACCCAATCGAGTGCGCGCGTATCGACGCTGATGCGAAATCTGGACGGTTCGCCCTGGTTTGAATCGGCCAGCCTGGTCGAGATCAAGGCCGCCACTGTGAACAATCTGCGCGCCAACGAGTTTGTGCTGACCGTCAAGCAGACGCACCAGCAAGCGGACAGCGCGAATGACAAGGGGGGCAAGGCATGACCCTGGATGACATCAATAAACTCGATCTGAAAACGCTGGCCGACTGGCCGCTGCCGACCAAACTCGTTGCGCTGGCACTGTTGTGCGTGGCGATCATCGGGGCGGGCTGGTGGTTTGACTGGCGCAGCGGGATGGAGACGCTCGACGCAGCCAAGCAGAAGGAAACCGAACTTCGCAGCGTATTCACCACCAAGAAGAACCAGGCCATCAATCTGGAGGCTTACAAGAAGCAATTGGCCGACATCGGGCAGGCGTTTGGCGCGCTCCTGAAACAATTGCCGAACAAGCAGGAAATGGATGCGCTGATCACGGACGTCAACCAGGCGGGACTGGGGCGCGGATTGCAGTTCGACCTGTTCAGGCCGGAGGCCGAAACCGTGTCGGAGTTCTACGCCGAAACGCCCATCCGCGTCAAAGTGACCGGCGGCTACCACGACATCGCCGCCTTCGTCAGCGACGTCTCCAAGCTGCCCCGCATCGTGACCCTGCAGGATATTTCCATGGAGCCAGCCAAGGATGGTGTGCTGAACATGGATGCTACCGTCAAGACCTACCGCTATCTGGACGACGACGAAGTCATCGCCCGGAAGCAAAAAGCCAAGGAGCAACCGAAATGAAGCGCCTGGCCATCATATTGTTAGTCACCGGTTTGAGCGGCTGCGGCGGCGGCGACATGGACGACCTGCAACAATTCGTTGCCGAAACCGGCAAGGACATGCAGGGCAAAATCGAGCCGCTGCCCGAGGTCAAGGCCTACGAGCCGTTCAGCTACAACGCCTTCGACCTGCCCGATCCCTTCAAGCCGAGAAAGCTCACGGTCGGCGGCGGGGGCGGGATGCAGCCTGACCTCAACCGCCCGAAAGAGCCCCTTGAAGCGTACTCGCTCGAAACGCTGAAAATGGTGGGCGTGCTTTCCCAGAAGGGCGTGACCCAGGCGGTGGTCAAGACGCCGGATAACGCGGTTTACCACGTCAGGAAGGGCAATTACATGGGCCAGAATTTCGGCCTCATCACGCAGATCAGCGATAGCGAAGTGACGCTGCGCGAGATTGTCCAGGACAGCGCCGGGGATTGGTCCGAGC
>JAJXTE010000014.1 GCA_021784115.1 Pseudomonadota bacterium
TCCCGCTGCTGATCAAGACCACCGCGGCAAACTACCCGCTGGTCGAAGCGATCGTCCGCACGCATCACCCTTACGACATACCTGAACTGATAGCCGTACCGATAACACGTGGCCTGCCCGCTTATCTAGACTGGGTGGCCAAGGAGACTGAAAAGCATGATTAAGTGGATTCGTTTGCTCAGCACACTGTTTGCAATTGGGGGTGCGTTCGCGCACTTTCCAGTGGCCCACGCCGAAGAATTTCTTGACCCCGAGCTTGCGTTCAAGTTCTCGGCGCGGGTGCTGGATGCCAATACCCTGGAGGCGCGCTGGCAGATCGCGGATGGCTATTACATGTATCGCGACAAGTTCAAGTTCGAGGTCGACGGCGCCACGCTGGGCATGCCGCAGCGGCCTGCCGGCAAGGTGAAGCAGGACGAGAACTTCGGCACGGTCGAGACCTATCGCAAGGACGTGCGTATCGCGTTGCCGATCCAGCGCACCGCCGGCGCCACGTCGGTCACCCTGAAAACGGTGTCGCAGGGCTGCGCGGACGCCGGGCTGTGCTACACCCCGCAAAGCGAAAGCATCACGATCAAGCTGCCCGCACCGGTGGCCGCCGTCGCGGCCGTCTCCCCTGCGGCAAGCCCGGCCTCTCCTGCGTCCGCGCTGGACGGTCTGCGCAGCCTGGCGGGTGACGCGGGCATGCCGAAAGTCCTGCCGCCGGACGAAGCGTTTCAGGTTTCCGCCGCCATGCCCGATGCGCAGACGGTCAAGCTCGATTTCGCGCCGACGGCCAACACCTACCTGTATCGCGACAAACTCGCCTTCGTCGTCAAATCGCCGGCCGACGTCAAGGTGACGCGCGTCGACACCCCCGCGGGCGACGTCAAGGACGATCCGAGTTTTGGCCGAACCGAGGTCTATCACCGGAATTTCTCCGCCAGCCTCACGCTGTCGCGCGTGCTTGCCGGCAACGAGAAGCTGGTGCTGGCAGCAAGCTGGCAGGGCTGCAACGAGGCGGTCGGCATCTGCTACCCGCCGATCAAGCGTGACTTTTCCCTGGCAGCAACGGCTGCTGCCACGCCCGTCGTCGTGAGCGGTTCGGTGGCATCTCCTGCCGAACCGGCTGTGGGCGAATCCGATACCTCAAAGATCGAGCGTGTGCTGAAGGGCGGCAGCTTCTGGGCGGTCGTCGCCACTTTTTTCGGCTTCGGCCTGCTGCTGGCGCTGACGCCGTGCGTGTTCCCGATGATCCCGATCCTGTCGGGCATCATCGCCGGACAGAACAAGCAGCTCACCAAGGCCAGCGGTTTCCTGCTTTCGCTCGCCTATGTGCTGGGCATGGCCATCACCTACGCGCTGGCCGGCGTGGCGGCGGCCCTGTCCGGCACGCTGCTGTCGAACGCCCTGCAGAATCCGTGGGCGCTCGGCATCGGCGCGGGCATCTTCGTACTGCTGGCGCTGTCGATGTTCGGCTTCTTCGAGCTCCAGCTGCCGAGTGCGCTGCAAAGCAAATTCTCCGACGCGTCCAACAAGATGAAGGGCGGCAACTTCGTCGGCGTCTTCATCATGGGCGCGCTGTCGGCCGTGATCGTCGGCCCCTGCGTGGCGCCGCCGCTGGCTGCCGCGCTGGCCTTCATCGCGCAGACCGGCAACACCACGCTCGGCGGCGTCGCCCTGTTCGTGCTGGCGCTCGGCATGGGCGTGCCGTTGTTGCTGGTGGGCCTGTCGGCAGGGGCCCTGCTGCCGCGCGCCGGCGGCTGGATGAACGCGGTGAAGTATTTCTTCGGCGTGATGATGCTGGCGATCGCGATCTACCTCATCTCGCCGATCATTCCGGCCTGGATCAGCATGCTGCTGTGGGCGGCGCTGCTGATTGCGTCCGCCATCTACCTGCATGCGCTCGATCCGCTGCCCGCCCATGCAAGCGGCTGGTCGCGCCTGTGGAAGGGGCTTGGCGTGGTGCTGCTGATCGGCGGGTTGTCAATCATTCTCGGCATGCTGGCCGGCAGCCGCGACCTGCTGCAGCCGCTGGAGGTCTACAAGGGCAGCGTCATCAAGGCCGGCTTGGGCGGCTCTGCGATGGCAGCCGAGCAGGAAGGCCTGGCATTCCAGAAAGTGAAGAGCGTGGCCGAGCTCGATGCCAGGCTGGCCGCGGCCAAGGCCGAAGGCCGTGAGGTCATGCTCGACTTCTACGCCGACTGGTGCGTGTCGTGCAAGGAAATGGAGCGGTTCACCTTCAATGATCCCAAGGTCCAGGGACGCTTGCGCAAGATGGTCCTGTTGCAGGCAGACGTCACTGCCAACAGCGACGCCGACAAGGCCCTGCTGAAGCGCTTCAGCCTGTTTGGCCCGCCCGGCCTCATCTTCTGGAACGGCGCAGGTGAGCAATCGGACTACAAGGTGATCGGCTTCGAAAAGGCCGACAAATTCCTTGCCAGCATCAACTCGGCCCTGGGTTCCTGAAGAAACCGGAGGCGCAAAGCGCGGCAACCTGATCCGCCGCCGCCATCGCGCGCGGCAAATTTCGTGACCGTTCGGCGCGTTGTGGACTAGGCTTGCATCCATGGACCTGCCCACACTGATCGCGCAATATGGCTACGCCGCCGTTCTTGCCGGCGCCGTGTTCGAAGGCGAAACCGTGCTGTTGCTCGCCGGCTATTCGGCGCATCGCGGCTACCTTGATTTTGCCGCGGTGACGGGCATCGCCTGGCTCGGCGGTGCGCTGGGCGACCAGTGCTTTTTCTGGCTTGGCCGCTTCCAGGGCCAGCGGCTGATCGCGCGCCGCCCGGCGCTGCGCCTCCGTGTCGGGAATGCATTCAGGCTGATCGAGCGTCACCCGGTCGCCATCATTCTGACCATGCGCTTCATGTGGGGGTTGCGCATGGCGCTGCCGATCGCGATCGGCATGAGCCGGGTCCGCTGGCGGCGGTTTCTGTGGCTCAATCTGCTGTCTGCCGCGCTGTGGGCGCCCCTCGTCGCCGGCATCGGCTGGACGTTCGGCGCACTGCTGGCGCGCCAGCCGGCGCTGCTGCACCATTACGAGCACTGGGTCATGGGGGCCATGGCCGCAGCAGCCCTGCTGTTCCGCGCGGTCATGCGCCGAAGCCGGCACATGCCGGAGCCGCCACGATGAAATTGCTACTGCCGCTTCCTCACGCCAACCTGCACCCGCTCGCCCGTCTGCGCGCCTGGCATCGCCTGCTACTGGCCGTGCTGGTGGGCGCGCTGGCTACGACGCTGATGCCGCTGGGGCCGTGGGAGGCGCGTCTGCTCGCAGGTTGGCTGGCCGGCACGCTGACCTATCTGGTGATCGTCTGGTGGGGGGTCGGGCGACTCGACGCCACCCACACCCGCTTGCGTGCATCGAGTTTCGATCCGGGTTCCTCTGCGCTGTACGCGCTGATCGTCATCACCGCGTGGGTCAGCCTGGGGGGCGTGCTGCTGGTGACCGACGCCGCCCGCACGCTGGCCGGCGTGGCGCGCTGGACGCATATCGGGCTGGCGCTTGCCGCGCTCGCTGCCAGCTGGCTGCTGATCCAGACGGTGTTCGCGCTGCGCTATGCGCGCCGCTACTACCGCGAGGATGCGCATGGCCTGCTTTTCCCGGGAGAGGCTGAGCCGTCCTACCTCGATTTCGCCTATTTCTCCGCCGTCATCGGCATGACGTCGCAGGTTGCCGATGTCGCCATCGCCCACTCAGCGATGCGCCGGCTGGTCCTGCTGCACGGGCTGGTGTCGTTCGGCTTCAACCTCATGGTGCTGGCCTTGACGCTCAATCTCGTCGCCAGCGCCCTCGGCTGAGCCGGCGGGGGAAAGTGTCAACCGCGGCGCAGCACCGCGATGCTGTCGAGCAGCGGGATGACGATTGGCTGGATCTTGCGCCGCATCAGCGAGCCGATGGCTGTGGTCTTGAGGAAAATCGGCCGCACGCTGTCGGCGTCCACCGCGGCGAGCGCGTCCAGCGCGGCGCACTCGGCCTCGAATTGCGGCGCAGCGGCGAGCAGCGCGGCGCGGGCGGTGACGCGCGCGGCTGCGTCCGCCTGGCGCAGCGGCGCGCACCAGTTGGCCAGCGCGTTCAGCGTGTGGTTCACCACTTCCTGGATTTCCGGACGATCGAGGATGGTCGCGGTGGTGGCGAGGAAGGCTTGTCCCTGTCCCGACAGGGCCTTCGCCAGCATCGTGCTGTAAAGATTTCCGGCGAGCGGCGGCACGCTGCCGTGGTCGGCGCGTGCGGGGCGCGGGCTCGGCAGGCTGTCGGACTGCAGTTCGAGGAAAGGCACGTAGTAGGAATTGCGGCTGGTGCCGCGCTTCCAGACCGCCATCCGCTCGGACTCGGTCAGAACGCCGGAGTAGAGCATCACCGCCACGGTGTCGAGAATGCCGACGTCGTCCTCGTGCAGGAAGGCGAGGTTCTCGACCAGGAATTCGGCGAGGGTGCGGCCCATGTTGCCTTTGCACACCACGTCGCGCATCAGCATCAGCCGTGCGTTCTCGATCGTCGGCATGCACCACCAGGCGTAGCGCGCCAGCTCATCGGTGAGCGAGGGCGAATGCACCACCGCGACCACTGCCTCTTCTTCAGCGATCAATAACAGCTGCGCGAGGTGCTGGGTGGAGAGTCCGGCCTGCGACTGCCGCGTCCAGCGCGTCAGGTGCACCGGGTAGCCGCCGGGCGAGCCGAGCGCGTGGCCGGACAGCTGCTCGCGCACCCGCTTGAGATAGCGGTCGGAGCGCTCGTTGGGCTTGAGCGGCACGCTCGCCTCGCCCTGCGGCGTCAGCGCCCACAGCGTCATGTTCGACTCGTCGATGCGGACGGCCTTGAGGTCGGTGTTGAAGAGGACGTTGAGGCGCAGCTCGTCCTCGGAGGACAACTCGTCGTTCATAAAGCTTGGAACACCTCGCGTGCGGCGGCGATCGTGGCGTCGATGTCGGCATCAGAGTGCGCCGCGGAAACGAAGCCGGCCTCGAATGCCGACGGCGCGAGATAGATGCCGTGGTCGAGCATGGCGTGGAAGAAGCGGTTGAATTTTTCCTTGTCGCACTGCATGACCTCGGCGAAGCTCGCCGGCGGCGTGGAAGCGAAATACAGGCCGAACATGCCGCCGACCGAGTCGGCGCAGAAGGTGACGCCGGCATCCTTTGCGGCGGCGTTCAGGCCATTGACCAGCCGCTCGGTGCTGGCAGTGAGGCGGGCGTAGAAACCCGGCTCGGAAATCGCGGCGAGCGTCGCCAGCCCCGCCGCCACCGCCACGGGATTGCCCGATAGCGTGCCGGCCTGGTACACGGGCCCGCTCGGCGCGAGTGCGTCCATCACGTCGGCGCGGCCTCCGAAGGCGCCGACCGGCATGCCGCCGCCGATCACCTTGCCGAGCGTGGTCAGGTCCGGCTTGATGCCGAGCAGTTTCTGCGCGCAGCCGAGGTCGACGCGGAAGCCGGTCATCACCTCGTCGAAGATCAGCAGGGAACCGTGTTTATCGCACAGCCGGCGCATCGCGCTCATGAATTCGGCGGTCGGCTTGACCAGATTCATGTTGCCGGCAAACGGCTCGACGATGATGCAGGCGATCTCGCTGCCGATTTCGGCGAAGGTGCGCTCGAGTCCGGCGACGTCGTTGTAATCGAGCACGAGGGTCTGCGCCGCGACTTCGGGCGGCACGCCGGCCGAGGTCGGGTTGCCGAAGGTGAGCGCGCCGGAGCCGGCCTTCACCAGCAGGAAGTCGGCGTGGCCGTGGTAGCAGCCCTCGAACTTGATGAACTTGCTGCGTCCCGTAAACCCTCGGGCGAGGCGGATCGCGCTCATCGTCGCCTCGGTGCCGCTTGATACCAGGCGGACCTTCTCGATGCTCGGCACCAGCTCGATGATGCGGCGGGCGATGGTGAGTTCAGCTTCACTCGGCGCGCCGAACGAGAGGCCGCTGGCGGCGGCGTCCTGCACCGCCTTCACCGTGCCCGGATGAGCGTGGCCGAGGATGGCCGGGCCCCACGAGCCGACGTAGTCGATGTATTCGCGGCCATCGGCGTCCCACACGCGCGAGCCCTTGGCGCGGCTGAAGAACACGGGCGTGCCGCCGACGCTCTTGAAGGCGCGCACCGGCGAATTCACGCCACCGGGGATGACGTGTTGCGATTGTTCGAAAAGTTCTTGGTTACGGGTCATTGCTCGGATTCCACTTCGAGGAGTTGATTGAGGTCGTGCGCGGCGGCACGGATGTCGGACGCGTCGAACACGGCCGACAGCACCGCGAGGCAGTCGGCACCGGCGTCGAGCAGTTGCGGCGCGTTTTCCAGCGTGATGCCGCCGATGGCCACCAGCGGGACGTGGATCTTCGGTGCGGCCTCGCGCAGCAGGTCGAGGCTGGCGCGCGGCGCGGACGGTTTGGTGGGCGACGCGAAGAAGCTGCCGAAGGCGACATAGTCGGCACCCGCCGACTGGGCCGCAAGTGCAAGCTCGAGACTCTGGTAGCACGAGGCGCCGATGAACTTGTCCTTGCCGAGGATGATGCGCGCCTCGCGCAGGCTCGCGTCGTCGCGCCCCAGGTGGACGCCGTCGGCGTCGGCCAGGTCGGCCAGCCGCAGGTCGTCGTTGACGATCAATGGCACGCCGAAGCGGCGGCATAGCGCGACCAGTTCGCTTGCCTGCTCGTGCCGGCGCGCCACGTCGCCCGATTTGTCGCGGTATTGCACCGCCGCGACGCCGCCTGCCAAGGCCGCCTGGACCAGGGTGAGCAGGCGTTCGGTGTCGGCGGTCTCGGGGGTGATGGCGTAGATGCCACCGGGGAATTCAAGCATGGCGGACGTCAAATGATGAGCGATTCAGGCATTGCCTTCCGTTTGCCCGTCCTGCGCCCAGAAGAAGCGCTCGGGGATGTACTGGCCCATGCCGGGACGGAACGCCGCCTTGAGCGTTTCATAGGTGAAGTTTTGCGCGTCGCGCACCGCCTGCGGCACGTCCTGGCCATAGGCCAGGGAGGCGGCGATAGCCGAGGCCAGCGTGCAGCCGGAACCGTGATAGCTGCCGGGCAGGCGATCCCATCCGTCGGTCTGCACGTGGCCGTTGGCGTCGTAGAGGCTGTTCAGCACGCGCGGCGTGGCCTCGTGGGTGCCGGTGATGAGCACGTATTCGCAGCCGAGATCGGTCAGGTGCTTGGCGCAGGCGACGAGGTCGAGGTCGTCCTCATCCGATTCGAACAGCGCCAGCCGCCGCGCTTCGTGGCTGTTGGGGGTGAGGACGCTGGTCTGCGGAATCAGCAGGTCGCGCATGGCGGCGATCATGTCCTCGGTGGCGAGCTCGTCGCCGCGCCCCGATGCCAGCACCGGGTCGAGGATGACCGGAATGTCCGGGTAGTCGGCGAGGATTTCGGCAATCACCGCGATCGATTCGGGGCTGCCCAGCATGCCGAGCTTGAACGCGGCCACCGGCACGTCTTCCAGCAGCATGCGGGCCTGGTCGGCCACCCACTCGGAATCGATCACCAGGATCTCATCGACCCCGGCCGTGTCCTGCACCGTGATCGCCGTGATCACCGACAGCGGATGGCAGCCCATGCTGGCCAGCGTCAGCAGGTCGGCCTGGATGCCTGCGCCGCCGGTCGGGTCGGACGCGGCGAAGCTGAGCACCAGCGGCGGCGTGGGTTTCGGGGAGAAAATAGGCGGCATGGCGTCACTGCTTTAGAATCAATTCCCAATTTTAGCCGATTCCCCTTGTTCCCATGTCCGAAGCCCCCCAATACAAGAGCTGGATGTGCCTGATCTGTGGCTACATCTACCATGAGGAAGCCGGCGCGCCCGACGACGGCATTCCGCCGGGCACACGGTGGGAAGACGTGCCGATCAACTGGACCTGTCCCGATTGCGGCGCGCGCAAGGAGGATTTCGAGATGGTGGCGTTTTTTTAGGACATTTTTCGGATTTCGTTCAAGAAAAATCCGGGCAGGGACGTTAATGCACGGGCAGTGGGCTGGTTGAGAAAGCGCGCGCCTCATGAGGCTACCCGCCTGACGGGGTGATGAGACAGCGCTGAAAAATAATGGTTTTTTAGGAGACGATAATGATTGTGCGGTGGATTACAGCGTGGATCCTGCTTGTGTCTTCGGCAAGCGTATGGGCAATTTCCCCCTATATCCAGGGGGACTCGGTGGCGGGTGGCAGCGTGCAGGCAGCGGCGGGCGCCGTCGAGGCGAAGCTCAAGCGCGGCGGATTCAAGGTGATCGGCAAATATTTCCCCCAGAACCTGGCTGGCTACGGCGTGGTCGTCGCGACCGACGACGCCATGCTCGACGAAGTCGGCTCGGTGGGCGGCCATGCCATCCTGGGCGCGGCGATCCGCGTGGGCGTCAAGACGGACGGCAGCGTGGCCTACACCAACCCGGACTACTGGTATCGTGCCTATTTCCGCAAGGCCTTTGTCCAGAAGGAAGGCGCCGTCAAGGCCCTGCAGACGCGCCTGCAGGACGCGCTGGGCGGGGACAAGGGCGTGGGCGGCGACGAACCTGTCGGCAACCTGGCCAACTATCGCTACATGATCGGCATGGAGCGACTGGATTCCTACAAGAACAAGCTGGCTGAATACGGCAGCTTCGCCGAGGCGGTGAAGACCGTGCGCGACAACCTGGCCAAAGGTGCGGGCAAGACGACCAAGGTTTACGAGGTCGTGATGCCGGATCGCAAACTGGCCGTGTTCGGCGTTGCGATGAATGACCCGGAAAACGGCGACGGCCTGTGGCTCAAGAAGATCGACATGCAGAACAGCGTCGCTGGGCTGCCCTACGAGATCTACGTGGTGGACAAGGCGGTGGAGTCGCCGCATGGCCGCTTCCGCATTGCCCTGGCGTTCCCGGATGTGGGCATGGGACAGTTCATGCGTATTTCCTCCCTGCCGAATGCCATACTCGAAACCATGAGTACGGTGGCCGGCGTGGACAAGAAATCCAGCGGAGAAGCCTGGCAGTAAGCCATTCCTGCGTCTGGTTGCCGAAAAGGGGCGTTGCGTTGCAGCGCCCTTTTTGTTTGCCGGCATCCCTCTTGCATGCGCGCACTAAAGAAGCCCGAACGGCTGCCGTAATGCTTACCACACAGGTGTGGTGGAACGTGCCACCTGCCCGAGACCCTGCTGGAGAAACGTGTGGATAACGAAGCATTGAAAGGCGTCAAGGTCATGGTCATCGATGACAGCAATACCATACGCCGGAGCGCGGAAATCTTCCTGAACCAGGCGGGCTGCGAGGTCATTCTGGCGCAGGATGGCTTCGACGCGCTGGCCAAGATCGCCGACCACGAGCCCGACGTGGTCTTCGTCGACATCATGATGCCCCGCCTCGACGGCTACCAGACCTGTTCGCTCATCAAGCGCAATGCGCGGTATCGCACCACGCCGGTGATCATGCTCTCGTCCAAGGACGGGCTGTTCGATCGGGCACGCGGGCGCATGGTGGGATCGGACGAATACCTGACCAAGCCGTTTACCAAGGACACGTTGCTGACGGCGGTGCGCGAGCACGCGTGTGCAGGCGCTTAATTTTTTTCGAGGAGCATAGATTATGGCGATCAGCCGAATTCTCGTTGTGGATGATTCCCCCACCGAACGTTTTTTCCTGTCCGAACTGCTGGTCAAGAACGGCTACCTGGTCAGCATGGCCGAAAGCGGCGAGGAGGCTGTCGCACAGGCGAAGCAGACCCTGCCCGACCTGATCGTGATGGACGTCGTGATGCCCGGCATGAATGGTTATCAGGCGACGCGCATGATCACCAAGGAAGAGGCGACCAAGCATATCCCCGTCATCATGTGCACCACCAAGGGCCAGGAAACCGACAAGGTCTGGGGCATGCGCCAGGGCGCGAAGGCCTACCTGGTCAAACCCGTGAAGCCGGAAGACCTGCTGTCGCAAATCAAGGCGCTGGGCTGAGCACACCGTCATGGCCAAGAAATTCAATCTGCGCGAATTTCAGACCACGCTTTCGCAGCAGTTGCAGGCGGCGGCCAGCCGCGACAATTCCGGCTCCCGGCTGGGGTTCCGGGTGGGCAACGTCAACTGGTTGGTGAGCCTTTCGGATACCGAAGAGGTGATCCCCGTGCCGCCCATCGTCAAGGTGCCCGGCGCGTGCCGGTGGTTCCGCGGCGTCGCCAACATCCGCGGAAACCTGTTTGCGGTGAGCGACTTCTCCGACTTCATGGGGCAGGGGGTGACACCCGAACACGCCGACTGCCGCCTGCTGATCCCGCATCATGACTTTGGCGTAAACGCGGCCCTGCTGGTGCACGGCACCCTGGGCCTCAAGAATGTCAACCGTTACCAGCTGCGCAGCGAGCGAACGACCCACCCGTGGGTCGCGCGCCAGTATGCGGACGAGGTCGGTGCCGACTGGTGCGACATGGATTTCGGACAATTGCTCGGCAATGCGGAATTTCTCAAAGTCGAAGCGCAAATCGGCAATTGATTGATCATTAAAACAGGGCGCACTGGCGCCGATGAGTGGAAGGACTGGAGCGATGAACATGGCGATAACGATGAACGGCCTCAAGGGACTTGCGGGCCGCATGACAGAAAAAGTCGTGGGCAAAGGCGGGGGCGATCAAACCACCCTGATCATGCAGACCGTGCGCAAGCTGGCGGACAAGGAGCCCGGCAAGGCGCCCCTGATCGGAAATCTGCCTGTCGAGAAGCAGTATCTCTATACCGGCGGTACCCTGATTCTCTCGCTGCTCCTGGCCGCCGGTTTCACCATCTACAGCTCGGTCCAGCTCGACAACCGTACGGGTTACGAAACGCGCGCGGGTGAACTGAAGGTGCTGTCGCAGCGGCTGCCGCTGACGGCTCAGCAGTCGGTTCTCGGTAACGCGACCGCCTTCAAGAAGCTCGCCGACGGAAAGACTTCCTTCGAAGCGACCCTGAAGGGATTGACAGAAGGCGACGACCAGGTGCCCGCTACCCGCGGTGCGGCGCGCGACACGCTGGAGAAGATCGACGCGCAGTGGAAGAAATTCAATCCGCAGGTCGTGCAGATCCTGTCGCAGCAGAAAAACCTCGTGGCGATGGGCGTGAACATCAAACGCATTAATGCGCTGAGCGTCGATCTGCAGGAAGTGGCCGAGCAGCTCGCCAGCCAGATGACCGATTCGGGCGCAAGCGTGCGCGAGGTGTCGCGCGCCAACCACCTGGTCATGCTGAGCCAGCGTTTGCCGAAAAATGCCAACCTGCTGCTCTCGGCAGAACTGATCGACCCCGAAGTGGTGTTGCAGCTCGAAAAGGACACCACTTCGTTCCGCGATACGGTGCAGGGATTGATGTCCGGTGGCGCCAGCCGCAACGAAGACGTCATGGCCACGCTGGAGGATCTCGGGACCAACATGGGTGACATGGTCGAAGTCGTGGGGGCGGTGCTGGCCAACACGCAGCCGCTGCTGCAGGCCAAGGTGTCGGCCAACAACCTGTTCACCGGCAGCGACGCGCTGCTGCAGAATACCGACCAGTTGTCGCAGGATTACCAGTCGGTGGGCGGTACCGGTTATCTGCTGGCCGCCCTGTTCGGTATTCTGGCGATCGGCTCACTGGTGATGCTGGGGCTGGTCAACATCAACGAGACCAAGTCGCGGGCACGCAAGAGCGAAGAGGAAAACAGTCGCAACCAGGAGGCGATTTTGCGTCTGATGGACGAACTGGGCGAGCTGGCTGAAGGCAACCTCACCATCAATGCCAGCGTGACCGAGGATATCACCGGTGCGGTGGCCGACTCGATCAACTACACGGTTGAGGAATTGCGTAGCCTGGTGCGCGGGATCAACCAGGCTGCGCAACAGATGGACCAGGCCGCCAGCCAGGCGAGCCAGGTGTCCGATACGCTGCAGCAGGCGGCGCGCCGCCAGACTGCGGAAATCGAGGAGACCTCGGCCGCGGTGGTGAATCTGGCGCAATCGGTGCAGCAGGTGTCGGGCAACGCTGCCGAGTCCGCCCGCGTGGCTGAACAATCGCTGGCCGCTGCCGAAAAGGGACAGCAGGCGGTGTCCAACGCCATTGCCAGCATGAACGGCCTGCGCGAGCAGATCCAGGAAACCTCCAAGCGAATCAAGCGCCTCGGCGAGTCGTCGCAGGAGATCGGTGAAATCGTCGAACTGATTTCCGACATTACCGAACAGACCAACGTGCTGGCGCTCAACGCGGCCATCCAGGCGGCGTCCGCGGGCGAAGCCGGGCGCGGCTTCTCGGTGGTTGCGGAAGAAGTGCAGCGGCTGGCGGAACGTTCGGCCGATGCGACCAAGCAGATCGCGGCGATCGTGAAGACCATTCAGTCGGATACCCACGATACCGTGGCGGCGATGGAGGTCTCGACCCAGGGCGTGGTCGAGGGCGCCAAGCTGTCTGATGCCGCAGGTCAGACACTGGCCGAGATCGGCGACGTGTCGAAGAAGCTGGCCGGACTGATCGCCGACATCTCCTCGGCCACGCACAGTCAGGCTGAATCGACCGCCAAGGTGGCCGAAACCATGCAGGACATCAAGTCCATTTCGGCGCAGACCAGCACCGGCACGCAGCAAACCGCCGACTCGATCGGTGGCATGAAGCAGCTGGCGCAGGATCTCAAGAACTCGGTTGCAGGCTTCAAGCTCGCCTGAGCGGACTGACCCCAACGCAAAGCGGCCATCCGCCCCGGACCAAGCACATAACGTCAGGAATACACACCATGAGCGCCTTACTCGACTACGATACCGGCCCGTTGAACTGGGTGCGCGGGGACATAGACGCCGCCCTGCAAGCCGCCCTTGGGCGCGTGCAGGCCTTCAGCGTGGATGCCGATCTCACGAATGCCTTGCGCCTGGCGGCCGACGATGCACACCAGGTGACCGGTGCGCTCCGCCTGGTGGGCCTTGAGGGCGCGGCCACCCTGGCGGGGGCGCTCGAGTCCACGTTTGGCGAGATCAACGGGAATCGCATGCAGGCGACCGACGAGGTGCTGCGCGCCTTGCGCAATGCCATCGAAGGCCTGCAGCGCTGGGTCAAGGACCTGGCCGACGGGCGCGGCAGCGGCGAACTGGCACTGTTTCCCCTCTACAAGCGCCTGCGTGAACTGCAGGGCGCCGAGCGCGTGTTCGAAGGCGAACTGTTTTTCCCGGATCTGCGCACGCGGGCCCACGGCAAGGCGGCCAACGATGCGATGACGCAGGAAGCGCTGGCCGCCGAAGTCAAAACCGCGCGCGGTCTGTTCCAGCGCGGCCTGCTGGCTTTCCTGCGCAATGTCGAGGCGGAACAGGGGCTGCATCGCATGCGCGATGCGCTGGCCGCAATCGAGCGCATCGCGCCCTCGCAGGCCTCCCAAACTTTCTGGTGGGCGTGCGTCGGCTTCGTCGACAGCCTGATCGCGCGCGGCGTCGAAGCCGATTTCCACGTCAAGCAGCTGCTGGCGCGCGTCGACCTGCAGATGCGCCGCCTGATGGAAGGCTCCCCGCAGGTCGCCGAGCGCCTTTTGCGCGATGCCCTCTTCTTCGTGGCGAAAAGCCAGACGCTGGACGGCCGTGCCGCCGAGGTCCGCGCGACCTTCGGCCTCGATCGCTATCTCCCGGGCCGCGGCATGCTGGATCCTGAAGCGCTGGCGCGTATGCGCCCGGTGCTGGATGCCATGCAGGCCGGCCTGAAGGCGGCACGCGATAGCTGGCATGCCTACGTGGAGGGCGATGCCGGCCAGCTGCCACAGTTCCAGGCCCATCTGGAGCGCATGCATCCGCAGGCGCAGATGCTGGACGACAGCGGCTTGAAGCCTTTGCTCGACGAACTGGCTGCTGCGGCCATCACGACTGCGGGACGCGAAGGCCACGCGCGTGAACAGCTGGATCTGGAAGTCGCATCCACGCTGCTTTTCTTGCAGAATGCCGTCGACCAGGAAGATGTCCTGCACAGCGATTTTGCAGCGCGTGCGGAAGCCCAGCAGGCGCGCCTGCTTGCCCTGATCGAAGGGCGCGAACTGACGCCCGCTGCGGTAGACTCCAACAGCCAGCGCGACGCCGAGCGTGACATGCTGGTGCACATGGCGCAGGAAGTCGGACAGAACCTGAAGCAAATGGAAGAGGCGCTGGACGCCTTCTTCCGCGACGCCGGCGAGCGCGAAGCGCTGGCGGGTTTTCCCGCCCTCGCGCAGCAGGCGCAGGGCGCGCTGACCATGCTGGAGTTGCCCGACGCGGCCAGCCTTCTGGGTGCGGCCGCCGATACGGTGCAATCGTTTGCCGAAGACGGCTATCCCGACGAGGCCACCCAGCAACGCCTGGCCGATGCCTACTCCAGTCTCGGGCTGTACATCGAATCGTACTGCGCCGGCCGGTCCGACGCCGCCAGAATCCTGCGCCCGGTGCTGATCGATTTCGGCGTGATCGCTGCCGACATCACCGACGAACCCGAGTTTGACGATACCGTCGAATCCGGCTTGCCCGCCCGAAAGGCCGACGTCAAGGAAAGTTATCAGGCGTGGCGCGATCAACCCGACGACGCCACAAAAAAAAAATTCCTTGATGCCCTGACCGAACTCAGCCGCGACGCCGAACTGATCGACGACGCGACGCTGAAGCAGCAGACGCACGCAGCGCTTGACAGCTGCCGCGATGCGGCGAGCGCCCCTGCGGCACTCGATGTCGACATCGCCACTCTGACCGGCCTGTCGCTGCCCGAACGGGCCGCGGCCGTCCCGATGGCGCTGCAAGCCGTGGCCGAACCGGCGGCGGAATCGGCGATCCCGGATTTTGACGATGAAGCGATCGAGGTGGCCGAGTTGCAGGCCTTTGAGACGGGGGCGCCTGCATTCTGTGCGATTGCCGACGATGCGCCGCGGGGCGATGAAGCTGCGTCCGAGCCTGCCGAGCCGGAAGCGACTGCAGTTGCAGCCAGCGCGGCGGCCGAGGACACCCTGCTGGTTGCGGTCCCCGAGGGATCCGAAGCGGAATTGCTGGAAATCTTCCTGGAAGAAGCCAACGAGGTGCTGGCGACCCTGGGCGAGGCCAGTGACGCCTGCCAGAGCAATCCCGACGACCAGGATGCCCTGACGGTCATCCGCCGTGGCTTCCACACGCTGAAAGGCAGCGGCCGCATGGTCGGACTGAACGACCTGGGCGAAACCGCGTGGCGGCACGAGCAGTTGATGAACGGCTGGCTGGCCGAGAAGAAGCCCGCCAGCAGCGACCTGTTGCGTCTGGTCGGACGCGCCCGCGGCGTGTTCCAGGATTGGGTGAACACGTTGCAGGCCAATGAGTCCATGAACTTGCCGGTTCCGGCCTTGCTGGCCGCGGTCGACCGCGTGGCCCAAGGGCAGCCGCTGGATGGGGCGACTGCTGCGGTGGCCGAGCATGCTGTGGCCACCCCGGACGCCAGCGAGCCCGGCATGCCCGAAGCGATTGCGGAAAACGAGGCGCTGGCTGAGCCGGTGATCGAAGCCGAGACGGTGGCGGAATCCGAGCAGGCGGCCATTCCGGCAATCGAGACGATGTCCGTAGTCGAGGCAGACGCGGCGACGGTCGCGGAAACCGAAAGCGAAGGGCTGACCGGGTTCGCGACCGAACCCGTCGTCGAGCGTGACGAGGCCATCGCGACCCTTGAGCAGGATGCGGCCCACGAGGCCGAGGCAATGGCCGTTGAATCCGCTGCCGGGCTGGCCTGGCACGAAGGCGACGAAGCAAATGCGGATGCCGCATCGGTCCAGACGGACGATTTTCAGCCTGAGGGGGCCGAGGTCCAGCCTGAGCCCACGATGCCCGAGGTGGGCGGGCTCATCGAATATGCGGTGGCGCCCGTGGCGTCGCTCGATATCGAGCCGCTTCCTGCCGACACGCAAGTGGAGCCGGAAGGCTCCGACGAGGTCTGCATCGGACCGGTATGCCTTTCCACCGGCCTCTACGAAATTTTCATGACCGAGGCGCACCAGCGCCTGGCGGTTCTGAGAGAAGAGACCGAGCGCCACGCCGACGTGGCAAACAGCGCGGTCAGCGAGCATGCGCGCCGTGCGATTCACACCTTGGGCGGAATTGCGGGTACCGCTGGCATCGCGTCCCTGTCCGAGTTGTCGCATGCCCTCGAGCAGTATTGGAACCGCTTCGTACACGCCCCGTTGCCGCCTTCGCATCTGTCGCTGGTCCAGGATACCGTCGCCCGGCTGCACGACATGATCGCAAGCATCGAGGGCGGGCATTTGCCCGAGGGCGCTGACGATCTGATCGCGACACTGGGCGAACTGGAAGACGAGCAGACCTTGATGGCACCCGAACCGGCGCCCGCGCCGGTGAACGACGTTGCGGTGGAAATCGATGCGCCGGCTGCCGCCGCGCCGGCCAGCGAGGTGCGGGAAGCCCTGTCCGTCGAAGCAGCGCCACCCGAGACGGCCAGCGTCATCGAACCGGTCGAAGCCAGCCAGGCCGATACGGCCCACGGCCTGCCGGATGTCAGCGCGCTGGTTTCCGAGATCAAGCCCGCCACGCCGGCGCCGGTATTCGAGCGGCGCGAAGTGGCCGATGAAATCGACCAGCAACTGCTGCCGATCTTCCTTGAGGAAGCCGAAGCGCTGGTGCCTGATACCAGCGCGCAACTCCGGGCCTGGAGGGATGCGCCTGCCAGCGCGGGGCCCCGCGATGCGCTGCGCCGCAACCTGCATACCATCAAGGGCAGTGCACGCATGGTCGGCGCGATGCGCCTGGGCGAGCTGACGCACGTGATGGAATCGCGGGTGATCGCCGTGATCGACGGCCAGTTGAGCGCGAGCGCGGAAGTCTTCGACACGCTGGAAACGCAACTCGATCGTCTGGCCGACGCCGTGGAGCATCTGAAGAACGGCGACCTCGCACCGGTGATCGAAGACGCGTCGGCCCCGCTGGAAGCCCCGGTCGAACCGGTGCTGGGGCATGACGAGTCGATGGCTGCGGTGACCGCCACCGTGGCCGATCCGCTCGCGCCTGGGCAGCCAGTGACGCGCGACAGCAATTCCCTGACCCTGCGCGTCCGCGCCGACTGGATCGACCGCATGGTCAACCAGGCTGGCGAAGTGGCGATTGCACGTTCGCGGATCGAGAGCGAAGTATTCGCCTTCAAGCGTCACGTCAACGAATTGTCGGAAGCGCTGGTGCGCCTGCGCGGCCACATCCGCGAAGTCGAGATTCAGGCCGAATCTCAGATGCAGGCGACGTTCCAGACGCAGGGCGCGGCCGAGGAGTTCGACCCGCTGGAGTTCGACCGCTTCACGCGCTTCCAGGAAGTCACCCGCTTCCTGGCCGAGAGCGTGAACGACATCTCCACCGTGCAGCACATCCTGCTGGCCCGCCTGGGCGAGGCCGATGCCGCGCTGATCCAGCAGACTCGCCTCAACCGCGAACTGCAGCAGGATCTGCTGCGGGTGCGCATGGTGCCGCTCTATTCGGTGGCCGAGCGTCTCTACCGCACGGTGCGCCAGACTGCGCGCGATGTGGGCAAGCGCGCCCAGCTCGACATTCAGGGCGGCGACCTTGACATCGACCGTTCAGTGCTGGAAAAGGTGACCGCTCCGCTGGAACATCTGCTGCGCAACGCGCTGGCGCATGGCATCGAAACGCCTGAAGAACGCCATGCGGCGGGCAAGACCGAGTTCGGCGAGATCGTGCTGTCGGCGCGCCAGTCAGGCAACGAAATGATGCTGACCGTGAAGGACGACGGCGCCGGCCTCAATTACGCACGTATCCGCGAGAAGGCGGAGGCCCACGGCCTGCTGTTGCCGGGCGTGGAGCCGACCGAGACCCTGCTGGCGCAGATGATTTTTGCCGCTGGCTTCTCGACGGCCGAGACGGTCAGCCAGGTCGCCGGCCGCGGCGTCGGCATGGACGTGGTCAAGAGCGAAATCTCCGCACTGGGCGGCCGCATCGACATCACCTCGACGCCGGGTGCCGGTACCAGTTTCCACATCTATCTACCGTTGACCCTGGCGATGACGCAGGCGGTGATGATCCAGGCGGCCAAGCACGACTACGCGTTGCCGGCGCCCCTGGTGCAGCAGGTGCTGGAACTGAAGCCACATGAACTCGAGCAGGCGATGACGGCCGGCGAACTGACGTGGCGCGGCGTGCGCTACCCATTCTCCTACCTGCCGCATCTGCTGGGCGACACCGAGGCCGTGCACGAGGTGCAGCGCTACAACCCGGTGGTGCTGCTGCAAAGCGGCTCCAGCCACGCGGCTGTGCTGCTCGACGTGATCGAGGGTACGCGCGAAATTGTGGTCAAGAACATCGGCCCGCAGATGGCGCGCATAACCGGTGTCGCGGGCGCCACGGTGCGCGGCGACGGGCGCGTGATCCTGATTCTCAACCCGGTCCCGCTGGCGCTGCGCTGGGCCAGCCTGCCGCGCACCGCAGTGGAGCGCAAGGCGCCTGCCGAGACCGCGGAAGTCAGCGCTGCGCTGCAGCCGCCGCTCGTTCTGGTGGTCGATGATTCGCTCACCGTGCGCAAGATCACCACCCGCCTCCTCACCCGTGAAGGCTTCCGCGTCGACAGCGCGAAGGACGGCGTCGACGCCCTAGAAAAGATGCACGACCTGATTCCGGACGTGGTGCTGCTCGACGTCGAGATGCCGCGGATGGACGGTTTCGAACTGGCTCGCGTGATGCGCAGGGATGCGCGCCTGAAGTCGGTGCCGATCATCATGATCACCTCGCGCACGGCGGACAAGCACCGCAACCATGCGATGGAGATCGGCGTCAACGTGTACCTGGGCAAGCCGTATCAGGAACAGCAACTGCTCGACTCCATCGCCGAACAGCTGGAGCACGCCGCGGAGGTTCCGGCCTGAGTCGTGTCAGGGGAGAAAAACGGGCGGTCATCCGCCCGTTTTTTTTGCCTAGAGCGTCAGACCGGCGAGGTCGCCACCGGCCAGCGTGTTGAGCTGCACGTTGCCATGCGCCGGATCCCGGTGATAGCTTTCCGTGAGCCGGTGCGCCACATCCAGCCAGTGGGCTTCGGCCGCCTTCACGGTTCCGGCCAGCGTGGCGACATCCCCGCTGCCGAGCCAGGTGTCGTACGCCTGAGGCAGCGCCGGGAACAGCGCGCGACGCAGCCCCGAGAGATTCGCCAGGTAAAAATGCAGCGAACCGATGGCTCCCCGTTCGAGTAGCGTCGGCAACGTCACCATGCAGTCTGCCAGATGGTCGCGCACCGCACGCGCCAGCAGTTCGGCGTGCCGCGAGGTGAGCTGACCGAGCATCGTGTTCCATTCCTCGCCCAGCAGCGATTCGGCGCGCGCCTCGCCGATCTCGTGTAGGATCATCGCCTCGCTTTCGGCTTCGGCCATGCGGTCGAGCCCGCGCTCGATGTCGCGCTCGAAATCGTAGTGCGCAAATGCCCGCCCCAGCGCAGTGTCCTTTTCCTTCCACTGCCATTCTTCGTACTTGTTCCACAGCAGGCGGCGCACCGCGTCCATGCGCAGGAAGATGGCGCCATTGCGCATCGCTGCAGGCGGCGCGATCAGGTCGCGCGCGTATTCGCAGCCGGCCACCAGCACCTGCACGCCGTCGCGCACTTCGGCGCGCTTGAGTTCGGCCAGCACGAAATGCGGCTTGCGGAAGTGCCCCAGGCCGCTGCTGTACACCAGCCCCTGCGGGATCAGCGCGCGGTTGATGTCGTCAGCTTCGAACGGGTCGATGCCGGACTCGGTGAGCGGCAGCGGCGCGAAATCCTCGTCCTCGACGGCGTCCCACTCGCTTTCGCGCGCATTCAGCCAGTCGCCGAGCTCGTCCTTGGGCAGTCGTGCACCGTAGGGGATTTCCATTTCCCAGCGGTAGTACTCGCGCATTTCCAGCAGAAAGGTGCACATCGTCATGTCGCGCGCGTGGCGGGCGTCTGCGATGGTGCAATTCTTTTGCACCGTGTCGATGAGGGCAGGCAGTTCAAGCATGGCGCACTCCTGGAAACAGCTTTATCTGGAGTGTACAAAGAAAAACAGCCCGTGCAACCGGGCTGTTTTCAGGGGTATTGCAGTCGTTGTCTTAATGGCGACGGGTGGACCCAAAATAATTGAGGTCGGCGCGCGAGCGGCGGGACAGGTCGAAGCGCGCGGCATCGGCGCCGCTGAACTGTCCCGCGATCTGGCCATACACTTCGCTTGCCCAGGCCTTGTCGTTGAGCGCATCGGCGATGCCCTCGGCCCACCGCAGCTTGTCGGCAGGCGTGTTCAGATGAGCCCCGCATGCGGCATACCATTTCTTCAGCGTCGCGGCCGGCAAGGCAAATCCCTTCAGGCGGTCGATGAACTGGATGCAGGCGTCGCCATTCGGGCAGGCGGCCGCGGCAGCCGCATAAAGCTCGTCGGCGCGGGTACTGTTTCCCATGGCGGCATACAGGCGGCCGATGTGGGTGAGCGCAAAGTGATCTTTGGCCTGGGCGCGCGCCGCCTCCAGCAGGCGGCCGGCCTCCGTTGCATCCTGCGTTGCGGCAAAGCTTGCTTCGGCGAGTTTGGCGGTGTCGTAAACCGTGGCATTCGGGTCAGCCGCCAGCGCGGCTTCGCGTGCGGCGAGGTAGGCGCGTGCCTTGGACACGCCCAGTTCGCGGTGCTGAAGGTGCGCGGCGGTCACCACCAGGTCCTTGAAGGCAATGAAATCGGTCGCGTTTTCAGCGGCGCGGTCGAGCAGGCGGGACAGCCAGCCGGTGTCGTCCAGGTTTTTGTCGACTGCCAGCACAATCGGCTTGTAGCGCGAGAACTGGTAGCTGGTGCCGTCCAGCAAGGTTTCCGCCGATTCGATCAGCTTGGCGGCGTAGAACGGGTCTTCCAGTTCCAGCCGCACGCGCTCGGCCAGGGCGAGGAACTGCTTGACGCTGACCGCCTCTTTTTCCAGTTGCTGGAACTCCATGTAGCGCGCGTGGTTGGCCTGGCGCTTTTCCAGCTTGGCTTTTACACGGGCCAGACGTTCGGCGTCGTCGGCCAGATGCGCTTCCACCGCGGTCACCAACTTCTGCATTTCGTCGAGGCCGGCAACGGCGTCCTCGGCCTTGTCGAGCAAGGCCGCCGCGCCCGGCTTGTCGCCCACGCTGGCGAGGCCTTCGGCGAGTTCGATGTAATCGCCGGTCGCGGTCGCGAGATCCCCCGCCTTTTTCAGTGCGGACTGCATGAATGCGGCGTCGCCCGCCTGCTTGGCCGACTCGATCAGCGTCTTGGCGGCGCTGAAGTCGGTCGCGCCCGCCAGCGCGCGCTCATACAAGGCCTTGGCGCGCGCCGGGTCACCCAGCGTCTTGGTCACTTCGCCGGCCAGCGACAGCAGGTCGGGCACACTCGAAAGCTTCTCGCCGGCCTTGTTGAAGATCGCCGCGGCGTAATCCTTGTCGAGCAGGTGCTCGGCCGAGGCCGCCGCCAGCTTGCTGTATTCCACCGCGCGCGATATTTTCGCCTCGGCCTTTTCCAGCACCTTCTTGGCGAACGCGCCGTCGGCGATGACGCGCATCACGTTCTTCGCCAGATCGATCAGCGGGTCGAGGTTGCTGGTTTCCTTCAGTGCCTTTTCATACGCGCCCACCGCGGCCGCCTTGTCGCCCAGCACCTTGAACTTGGCCTCGGCCAGTGCGACCTGCTCCTCGCCGCTCATGCAGTAATCCTCGGCGGTCTGCAGCAGTTCCTCGGCGCGGCCCTGCTCGCCGAGCGCCTTGTAGACGATGGCGCACGCAGCCAGGTCCTTGGTGAACTGGCAGTCGTCGGCCACGCGATCCATCAGCTCCTTGGCGTAGGCGGCATCGGCGGGTTCCTGCAGGGCTTCCAGCGCCAGCGCCGCGTAATCGGCGCCGCCGCTGCATTGGGATTCTTTGGGGGTGAGGGTGTCGCGGGTGGCCATGGGGTGTCTCCAGATGAACGTGACTTAACCGGGCAATTCTCCGCCTGCGGGGGTGGCCAGCCAAATAAGTAATGTCGATGGCGGCATTAGCGTCCGTAAGTGGCCGCGGCCGGAGCCCGGGTCAGCCCCCCGAACCTCTCACAATCAATGCTTCGCCGTATGCGGCATCAGCCGGTCGATATAGGCAATCGAGATGGCCGAGACGACGAAGGTCATGTGGATGACGGTCTGCCACAGCAGCACCTTGTCGGTGAGGTTGGGGGCGTTGATGAAGGTCTTGAGCAGGTGGATGGAGGAAATGCCGATGATGGCGGTGGCGAGTTTGACCTTCAGCACGTTGGCGTTGACGTGCGACAGCCATTCAGGCTCGTCGGGGTGGCCTTCGAGATTGAGACGCGAGACAAAGGTTTCGTAACCGCCGACGATGACCATGATGAGCAGGTTGGAGATCATCACCACGTCGATCAGGCCCAGGACGATGAGCATGATGGCTTCTTCGGACAAGGTGAAGGTGCCGACGACCAGGTGCTCCAGTTCGACCATGAAGTGCACGACGTAGACCAGCTGCGCGCCGATCAGGCCGAGGTAGAGCGGCACCTGCAGCCAGCGGCTGCCGAACAGGACGGTGGAAAGAAATTTGCCGCGCACTTCGACGGGCTGGTTGGTTTCGGGTTTCATGCTTGGGTGAGGCGTGAGTGGTCGGTGGTGAGTGGAAGAGTCTTAGAGGACGTAGCGCGCCAGGTCCTCCCGGGCGGCGAGGGCGGCCAGCCGGCTGGTGACGGCGTCGGCATCGACGACGTATTCGCCGGTGGTGCTGCCGGCGTCGAAGGAAATATCCTCGAGGAGTTTTTCCATCACCGTGTGCAGACGCCGCGCGCCGATGTTCTCGGTGCGCTCGTTGACCTCGAAGGCGATCTCGGCGATACGGCGGATGCCGTCGCGGGTGAACGTCAGCGTCACGCCCTCGGTCGCCAGCAGCGCTTCGTACTGCCGAGTCAGGCAGGCGTCGGTGGCGGTCAGGATGCGCTCGAAGTCCTCCACCGACAGCGCCTGCAGTTCGACGCGGATCGGCAGTCGTCCCTGCAATTCGGGGATGAGATCGGAGGGCTTGGACAGGTGGAATGCGCCGCTGGCGATGAACAGGATGTGGTCGGTCTTCACCATGCCGTACTTGGTCGACACCGTGGTGCCCTCGATCAGTGGCAGCAGGTCGCGCTGCACGCCCTGGCGCGACACGTCGCTGCCGTGGGCGTCGCTGCGGGTGGCGATCTTGTCGATCTCGTCAAGGAACACGATGCCGTTCTGCTCGACGGCTTCCAGCGCCTGCTGCTTGGTATCCTCGTCGTTGATCAGGCGCCCCGCTTCTTCCTCGGTCAAGAGCTTCATCGCTTCGCGGACCTTGAGCTTGCGGCTCTGCCGGCGGTTTTGCCCGAGGTTGGCGAACATGCCCTGCAACTGCTGCGAGAGGTCTTCCATGCCCGGCGGCGTGAATATTTCCATGCTGGGGCTGACTGCCGCGACCTCGATCTCGATTTCCCTGTCGTCGAGTTCGCCTTCGCGCAGCATCTTGCGGAAACGCTGGCGTGCCGCGCCTTCCTCGCGCTGCGGTTCGGCCTCGCCGAAGCCGACGCTGCGCGGCGGCGGCAGCAGCGCGTCGAGGATGCGTTCCTCGGCAGCCTCCTCGGCGCGGAACTGCACCTTGGATGTGGCCTGCTCGCGCATCTGTTTGACCGCGGTCTCCATCAGGTCGCGGATGATGGTGTCCACGTCGCGCCCGACGTAGCCGACCTCGGTGAACTTGGTGGCCTCGATCTTGATGAAAGGCGCGTTGGCGAGGCGCGCCAGACGCCGTGCGATCTCGGTCTTGCCGACGCCGGTGGGGCCGATCATCAGGATGTTTTTCGGCGTGATTTCCTGGCGCAGCGGTTCGTCGACCTGCTGTCGCCGCCAGCGGTTTCTGAGGGCGACCGCGACCGCGCGCTTGGCGGCGGCCTGGCCGACGATGTGCTTGTCGAGTTCGTGGACGATTTCTTTGGGCGTCATGAAAAGTGCGCGGTAAGCGGCAAACGGTGAGCGGAAATTGGGCTCACAGGGTTTCGATCACGTGGTTCTGGTTCGAGTAGATGCAGATGTCACCTGCTATGGTGAGGCTCTTTTTGACAATTTCAAGCGGGGGCAGGTCGGTGTTTTCCAGCAGCGCGCGGGCGGCGGACTGGGCGAAGGCGCCGCCGGAACCGATGGCGGCGATGCCGAGTTCGGGTTCCAGCACGTCGCCGTTGCCGGTGATGATGAGCGAGTGCTCGCGGTCGGCCACCGCCAGCATGGCTTCGAGCCGCCGCAACATGCGGTCGGTGCGCCAGTCCTTGGCGAGCTCGACCGCGCTGCGCATCAGATGGCCCGAGTGCTTGTCGAGCTTGGCCTCGAAGCGCTCGAACAGGGTGAAGGCATCGGCGGTGCCGCCGGCGAACCCGGCCAGCACTTTTTCCTGGTAAAGCCGCCGTATCTTGCGCGCGGTGGACTTGATGACGATGTTGCCGAGCGTGACCTGGCCGTCGCCGCCGAGGGCGACTTCGGCGCCCCGGCGGACGGAGAGAATGGTGGTGCCGCGATATTGTTCCATGGGCGAGGGGTTCCTGAAAAAGGCGTGGGGCCGTCGAAGTTGCAGCCGGAAGAACGGCGATATGCTGTGTCTTGCAGGGCGTCTTTAGCGGTCCGATTCGAGCGCCGGAATTATACGGGGACAGACGATCGCGGGGCCTGCGCCACAAGCACCGTGCAGGATCAGACCGGGTGGTGTGGAATGAGTTGCGCCAACTGGTCGATGCCCATGACGCGGAAAAGTTCGTGGATGAGTGCGTTGTGGCCGCGCAGCGTAATGGATTTGCCGCTGCCCAGACATTGCATCAGCACGCTGATGAACTGGCTGACGCTGCCGTAATCGACCCGGGTGACCTGCGTCATGTCGACCAGCACGTCGTTGTGGGTGGCGGCATAGCTGCCAAACTGCTGCAGGGCGCTGTCATTGGCGGGGGTGATTTCGCCGGACAGTCGCAGGGCGTCGTCGACTGGTTCGGCGGGCTTGGCCTGTATGACCTCTGCGGCCTGTACCTCGCTCCAGGACGGGGGCGACATCTCGAAACGGACGGCATAGTCGACCGCCAGGTCCTCGAAATTTTCCTGCTGGCCGAGCGTCTGGTAGAGCTCCAGCAGCAGTAGCCAGTGAACCGCGCGACTGTGGGTGGCGCGGGTAAGATCCTGCAGCAGGGCGATCAGGCGATCGACGCCGCTGACCTGCAATTTGCGCTTGGCCTTGCGGGCCGCGCACAGAATATGGGCGCATTCGTCCGCCCCCGTTTCGTCGACCATCTCGATGCGCGAAAAGTCGATCCGCACCACGGCTTTCTTGTCGGTGCCGGCAATGCCCTCGCGCAGGGTGGCCGTCGCTTTCTTGTCGAGGAGCCGCGGCAATTCCAGGCTGGCTGCTTCCGCTTGCGGGGATTTGCCGGCCGCGCTGGTCCCGCCCAGTTTCTGCCAGACCGGCGGCGAGGTTTCGAAACGCATCGCGTAGTCGAGTGCGAGTTGCTCGAATTCCTTTTCCCGGTTCTGAATGCTGTAAAGGTCGAACAGCATGTGCCAGGCGCGGCGATCGCCAGCGTTCAGCATGTCCTTCAACAGTCGCTCGGCCGTGTCGGCGTGGCCGCTTGCATACAGGATGGCCGCTTCATCCACCTGGGATTGGGGCGCACCGCTGGTTTCCTCCACCACGATGCCACTGGAGCCCATGTTCATGGTCAACAGGGTCTCGGTGGGAGGCGATTCGGTGGCAGGCGCAGAGACAGGCGCCTGCTTGGGCGTGGGGCTGGGGGTCTTATCCTTGCCTTTTTTGAAAAACGGAAGAGCCACGGAATATGCGTGCTTGGGTCATGGGTTCAGTACTGGATACTAGCGCTCTCGCCCGATTGCGGCAACCTGTAGCAGGTTGCCGGCAAACAGCGCGGCCACGGCGAGCGCCATGACAATCGCGGGGCCGGCGGGCCAGTCGAATAGCGCGGATGCGGCCAGACCGGCAGCGTAGGCCATCGCACCGAGCCCCCAGCCGATCAGCAATCCCGCTCGGGGCGGCCGGTTGCGCACGGCCAGCGCAGGCAGAATCAGGCTGGCGAACACCAGGTAGACGCCAACGAGTTGCACCGAGGCGGTGATGGCGAGCGCAAAAATCAGGTAAAAGCCCATCCGCCCCAGGCGCTCTCCCCGCAGCCACCAGAAGCCGAGCAGCAGCGCGTAGACCACGGCGATCTGTGCCAGCTGGTTGGGCCCGACCCAGAGGATTTGCCCGGCCAGCAGTTCGTTCAGGTGCTCCCCGCCGTGCGGATCGCCCGAAAGCAGCAGCACCGCCAGACTTGCGGCGACGGCAAAGGACGAGCCGATCAGCGCCTCCTGGATCTCGGGCCAGCGCGCTTCGCAGCGCGCCAGGAATGCGGCGCCCGCCAGCGCGGCGGCGGCGGCGGCCAACTGGGTCTGCCAGCCCTGGGTCTCCCAGCCCAGGGTATGGGCGGCGATCACGCCGAGCACGGCGATCTGGGCGATGGCGAGATCGAGAAAGATGATCCCGCGCGCCAGCACCCGCCGCCCAAGCGGGACGTGGGTGGCGAGGACGAGCAGCCCCGCGACGAAGGGCCAGCCGAGCAGCCCGGGGTCGAGCGCGGCCCAGTTCATCGCGCGGCTTTCAGCAATTGCTCGACGGTGTCGTCGAACAGGCCGAACAAATCCTTGGCTCGCTCCGATCCGCCAACGGTGAACGGCATCATGACGGCCGGGATGCCGGCGTGTTCGGCCAGCCATTCCGAGGGGCGCGGGTCCTGGTAGGCCGCCCGGATGACTACCTTGGCGGGCGCGGTCTTCAGGTGCGCGGCGATTTCCGCCAGGTGGCCGACCGAGGGCGCGACGCCTGGCTTGGGCTCCAGCACCGCCACCTGTTTCAACCCCAGCCAGTTCTCCAGGTAGGGGAAGCCCTCGTGCTGCACCGCGATGGGCATGCCCCGGAGCGGCGCGGCCTGCGCCTGCCAGCGCGCCATCGCCGCATTCCAGCGGGTGTTGAAATCCGCCAGCCGTGTCCGGTACATGGCGGCGTGGCCCGGGTCGATCTCGGCCAGGCGTGCGCCCAGCGCCTGCGCCACGCGCGCGATGTTGCGCGGATCGGTCTGGATGTGCGGATTGCCCGCGGCGTGGATGTCGCCCTGGGCGCGGTCGAGGACGGCCGGTTTCTCCAGCAGCGCGACCTGGCGTGCCGCCTCCAAGTAGCCTGGCTGCCCCGGCTGGATGGCGGCGTTGCCCGCTTGCCGCAGCAGCACCGGCAGCCAGCCGATCTCGAGTTCGGCGCCGGTGCAGACGGCGAGATCGGCGCGCCGCATCTGTGCGATCAGGCTGGGACGCGCCTCGATGTGATGCGGGTCCTGAAAGGCGGTGGTGGCGGTGTACACCTTGACGGCGTCGCCGCCGAGTTCGGTGGCCAGCGCACCCCATTCGGGTTCGCAGGCAAATACGTTGAGCGCGGCATGGGCGAAAACCGGCCATGCCGCGACGAGGAAGGCGAATAAACGTAATGCTTTCATCGGAGGCTCCTTAAAAAGAGTGCGCGCCATGCGTGCCAAGGCTGAAGATGTATTGCACGTACCACTGATTCTCGTCCTGCCCTTCGCTGGCCTTGTCCTTCGTGTACTGAAGGCGCCAGCGCGAGAATTCCGAGGGCGAGTAGTCGACCATCAGCGAGTGGCGGGTAGGTTGGTAGTCGCTGCGTGGCAGCTTGGGGTTGTTGAGGCCGAAGTCCCGCGAGCCGGGATCAAGCAGGTCGTAGCGATAGCCGGCGCGCCAGTGCGGCATGAACTGATAGACAGCTTGCGCGTAGCCGCCATACTGGGTGGCCTGGTACGTGCCAAGGCTGCCGGCCCCGCACATGCCATCCGCGCAGTTCAGGCTGCCGCTTTCCTCGCGGCGGAACGCCTCCGCGGCGAACTTGACGTTGTGGACGGTGGAATTGCCCAGTGGCGCCCATTTCCAGACGAAATCCGCCAGCCAGGTCTTGCTGTCGCCGGTAAAGGCGGTGTTCACGTCGGTGCCCGCAAAGTCGGCGAGCGTGCTGCTGCGTTCGGCCGCGCGGGTCGACAGATACGACAGGCCGCCGCGCCAGCTGTGCGAACCGCCGACGTCGCCTCCGACATGGCCGTACAGGGCGTAACTACCGACGCCGTTGCGGTTGCGGTCGGTGCCGGGGAAATTCGCGCCGCGTCCGATTTCGGCGCCCAGTTCGGTGAAGAGCTCGGTCGGCGCCACCCATCTCAGCTGCAGGCCATCGTTGCCGTATCCTTCGCCGAATAGCGCTTCATACATCAGGTTGTTGGTGGTGAAATCCCACGCGTGCGGATGCTGTTCGTTCTGGTAGCCGATGCCGGAACGAAAGCGGCCGCCCTTGAGGGTCAGACCCTGGCCCAGCGCCAGCGTCTGGAACCAGGCTTCTTCCACGCCGACCTTGCCGTCGTTCAGCGTGGCATTGAAATAGCCGCGGAAATACGGGTCGACGTTGGAGGCCAGAACCAGTTCGCTGTCGTCGACAGAAAAGCCGCGTGTCGAACCGGGCGCCGTGCCGTCGGGCAGGAATCCCGTGATGCGGCGTTCGGGGATGTCCTTCAGGTGGGCATAGCCGCCTTGCAGGATGACCGAGATTTCGGGGTTGAACGCGCCCGGAGTGCTGGGCGCCGAACTGGCCGTGTCTTGCGGCGGAGGGCTGGCTTGGGCGGCGTTGGCTGCGGACGCTTCGGCTTTTGCGAGCCGGGCTTCCAGCGCCTGGATCCGGGTTTCGTAATCGGCCTTCATGGCCTTGACTTCGGCGCGCAGCGCGGCGAGGTCGGCATCGTCGGCATGCGCCGGGCTGGCGACCGCGACGGCGGCTGCCAGGAGAGCGGGACGTAACATGTTTACTCCGTCAACGTGAGGTGAACGCCTGCGCAAACGGTCGGCGCAGGCATCGAAAAAAACTCAGACGTCGGACGGGGTGGGGGGTGCGCGTGCGCACGCGGGACGGGGGGCAAGATCGGCGCACCCGAATTGGGCGCCGGGGGTGTAGCTGCGATCGGCAGGCGGCATCGCCAGGACGACCGGGCTGGGCGGCAGGGCCGTCCCGAGCTGGGCCTGCGCGAGGCAGGTTTCGCAGACCTTGTCGGGCAGTCCCGTGTCGTGCACGCGCAGATGGGTCAGCGAATGCGCGAACGCCGCCGCCTGACCGAACAGCAGGGTCAGGGCGAACAGCCAGGAGAGCAGGCGGCGCGACGGCATCGGGCGAATTCTACTGCTTGGGCGGGTCGACGGGCGGAACGGGGTCGTAGCCGTGGGCGCAGCCGGGGCGGCAACGGCCAATCCGTTTCGCGGCCAGCCAGCTGCCCCTGAGCGCGCCGTGCTTTTCGATGGCCTCCTTGCCGTATTCCGAGCAAGTTGGCAGGTAGCGGCACTGCCGGCCCAGCCAGGGCGAGAGCGCCAACTGGTAGACGCGTATCGCGCCGACGAGGAGTTTTTGCGCGAGATTCATGGATGCACCCCCGCACGGCTGGACGCTGCACCCGAGAAGTCGGCTAGCAGCTTGGCGACGAATTCGGGTTCGAGATCGCGCACGATGAACACGAAGCGGCTGCGGTGGTCGTCGTCCGGCCAGGCGTCGAGCGTCACCTCGGGATACAGCACGTGCTGCACGCCGTGCAGCACAACCGGCTGCGGCTGATCCCGCAGGTTCACGATGGCCTTGAAGCGCAGCAGGTTCTCGGCACGAAAGGAGGTCAGCATGGAAAGTGCCGATTGCAGGCCGTAGCGGTCGAGCGGCGCGTCGATCACCACCGAAAACGCCTGGATGCGCGTGTCGTGCAGGCCGGGTCGCGTTTTTTTGACAACGGGGCTGGCGCTGGCTGGCTGATATCGCTGCGGTTTCAGCCAGCGCGCCACTTGCAGCGATCGGGTCTCGGCGTTCCACAGCCCCAGGTTCTGGATCGTGGCGGGGTCGAGCTCGCCGTGCGTCACCGTGACGATGTCGGCCGCCGGATTGAGCGCGGCCAGCCGCTCGCGCAGGGCGGCAACCATATCGGCCGGTGCGAGATCGGTCTTGGTGAGCAGCAGCCGGTCGGCCACCGCCACCTGTTTGACGGCCTCGAAGTGTTCGTCCAGCTGGCCCATGCCGAACAGCGCGTCGACCGTGGTGACCACGCCGTCGAGACGGAAACGTGCGCGCACCCAGTTGTCATGCAACAGATTGTCGAGCACCGGCGCCGGGTCGGCGATGCCGGTGGTCTCGATGATGACGCGCTCGAACGCCGGGATGTCGCCCTTCTGTCGTGCCATCCACAGATTTTTCAGCGTCGGCGACAGGCTGCCGGAAATCGTGCAGCACACGCAACCGCCGGACAGAAGCGCCATCGGGCCTTCCATTTTTTGCAGCAGCTGGTGATCGAGCGCGACCTCGCCGAACTCGTTCATCAGGATGGCCGTGCGCGGCAGCGTACGCACCAGGTGATTCAGCACCGTGGTCTTGCCGCTGCCCAGAAACCCCGTGAGGAGGGTAATCGGAATGGGGTTGTCGGACGTCACGACTGTACGAATCTACGCGAAGAGGGGGAGGCAGGTTTCGGCGTGACCGACGTGAAGCTG
Organism: Pseudomonadota bacterium; assembly: GCA_021784115.1. Taxonomy (GTDB): domain Bacteria; phylum Pseudomonadota; class Gammaproteobacteria; order Burkholderiales; family Thiobacillaceae; genus Thiobacillus. The sequence continues at coordinate 30,470 of JAJXTE010000014.1, forward strand.
CGAAGTGCGGGCCGTGACCACAAGCAAACAGACAGGGCGCGTCCAAGCAAGATCCCCATGCTGGGCACCCCCCGCTGTTTCAGGCGTGCAGCCTTTCCTTCTTCTCGTGGCGCTCCTGCGCCTCGATCGAGTATTCCGCGGTGGGGCGCGCCAGCAGGCGGGGCAGGCCGATGGGGTCGCCGGTTTCCAGGCACCAGCCATACTCGCCGCTGTCGATGCGCGCGAGGGCGGAATTGATTTTTTTGAGCAGCTTGCGTTCGCGGTCGCGCACGCGCTGTTCGAGCATGTGCTCCTCTTCCACGGTGGCGCGGTCATTGGGGTCGGCGAAGTTCTCGTTTTCCTTCAGGTGCTCGCCGGTGTCGGCGGCATTGCTGAGCATTTCCTCGCGCAGCGTTTCGAGCCGGGTGCGAAAAAAAGCGAGCTGGGCTGCGTTCATGTAGGCGGAAGCCGGCATTTTCAGCAGCGCGGCTTCGGTGAGGGGTTTGGACGAGGCAGGCATTGGAACTCCAGGCGTCTAGGTGGTTGATAAGTGCAGCCGGGCGTGGCCCGGGGCAGCCGGAATGGGTCCGGTTGCGGTCAATGTGCGACCCGCATGATACCCCTGTCCCGGCGGCGGGTGTCATCAGCGGGTGTCTGGGCGCGTCGGATTGACCGTGACAGGCCGAATCCGGGGTGATAAGCGATAATTCGGCGATGAACGCCTTTATCCCCTGGACTGTCCTTCTGCTCCTGCTGGCCGCGTGCGGACGCGACGTGCCGCAGGCGCCGCCCGAAGACATTCGCCCGGTACGTGCCGAACAGGTGGGGGTGAACGTCGCCCGGCACGGGACGCGTTACGCCGGGGAAGTACGCGCACGCTACGAGACCGACCTCGCGTTTCGCGTCGCGGGCAGGGTGACTTCGCGCCGCGTGGACGTCGGCGCCCAGGTCAGCGCGGGCCAGGTCATCGCGACGCTGGATCCGCAGGACTATGCGCTGGCGGCGAGCGCGGCGCGCGCACAGCTCACCGCGGCCGAGGCCGAAGCCAGGCTGGCGCGACAGGACCTGCAGCGCTATGCCGAGCTGCGCGCGCAGAACTTCATCTCGCAGGCTGAACTGGACCGTCGCCGGACCGCCGCCGAAGCGGCTGCGGCGCAGGTGCGCCAGTTGCGCGCCGACGCCACCCGTCAGGGCAACCAGCAGGCCTACACCCGGCTGACCGCACCGCACGCCGGCGTCATCTCGGCCATTTCATTCGAGGCGGGGCAGGTCGTGGCGGCCGGTCAAGCGGTGGCGAAGCTGGCGCGCACCGGTGAACTCGAAGTCCGCATCGATGTGCCCGAAAATGGGCTGGATGCACTGCGCGCCGCAAGCAACCCCATCATTCGCCTGTGGTCTGCGCCGGACAGGGAATATGCGGGGCGGCTGCGCGAACTGTCGCCGGTGGCCGATGCGGCCAGCCGCACCTACAGCGCCCGCATCAGCCTGCTTCATGCCGACGCGGCCGTTCGACTGGGCATGACGGCCACGGTCGAGGTCGGCAGCGCGTCGGCACCGGCGTTGTCGGTGGCGCAAACGGCCCTGTTCAGAATCAACGGCATGCCGCAGGTGTGGGTGGTGAATCCGCAGACCCGCAAGGTCGTGGCGCGCAGCGTGCAGATCGGCGAGATGAGCGGCGACCGCGCAGCCATCGTGTCGGGGCTGACGGCCGGCGAGTGGGTGGTGACGGCCGGGGTGCACAAGCTCGCACCGGGCCAGCAGGTGCGTCTGGCTGAGCCCGGCCACCCATGAGCGGCGCGGTCCGTTTCGTTCCCGGGCGCGGCAACCTGTCGCGCTGGGCGATCGAGCACCCGGCACTGGTGCGTTTCTTCATCGCGCTGATCCTGCTGGTCGGCGTACGGTCCTATTTCCATCTCGGCCAGGCTGAAGATCCCCCGTTCACCTACAAGGTCATGCTGGTCCAGGCGCAGTGGCCGGGCGCGACCGCGCAGGAAGTCTCGGAACAGCTGACCGAGCGGATCGAGAAAAAGCTGCAGGAGATGCCCGAACTCGATTTTGTTCAGAGCTACGCCAAGGCGGGCGAGACCGCGATCTTCGTCAACCTCAAGGAAACCGTACGCGGGCACGACGTGGCGCAAGCGTGGTATCAGGTTCGCAAGAAGATCGGCGACCTCAAGTCCGAGCTGCCGGCCGGCGTGCAGGGACCGTTCTTCAATGACGAATTCGGCGATACCTTCGGTTCGATCTACGCCTTCACCGGCGACGGATTCACCCGTGCCGAGTTGCGCCGCGCCGCCGAGGATGCGCAGCGCGAAGTGCGCCGCCTGCCCAACGTGGGCAAGGTCGAAGTGTTCGGCATCGTCCCGGAAAAAATCTACATCGAGGTGCCCGCGCAAAAGCTCGCGACGCTCGGCCTCACGCCGCAGCAGATCATGCGCGCGGTGCAGGAACAGAACGGCGTGGAGGCCAATGGCCGGGTGGAAAACGAGTTGCTCTCGATCCCGCTGCGCGTGACGGGGTCGTATACCGACGTCGAGCGCCTGCGCGAAACGATCATTCGAATCGGAACGCGCAGCCTGCGGCTGGGCGATATCGCCGAGGTGACGCGGCGTTACGAAGACCCGCCCCCGACTGAAATCCGCTCACAGGGCGAGCCCGCGATCCTGCTCGGGGTGTCGCTGGCGCAGGGCGGCGACGTGATCGCGATGGGGCGCGACGTGGCCGCCGCCATGGACGCGCTGCAAAAAACCCTGCCGGTGGGCATGGATATCCAGCGAATCCACGACCAGCCGAGCATCGTCAGCCGCGCGGTCAAACTGTTCATGGAGAGCTTCTTCGAAGCCGTCGCCATCGTTCTGGTGGTGACCTTCCTGGCGCTGAAATGGCGCGCCGGGCTGGTCGTGGCGCTCTCCATCCCGGTGGTGCTGGCGATCACCTTCACCGCCATGTGGTTCTTCAACATCGATCTGCACCGCATCTCCACCGGTGCACTCATCATTGCGCTCGGCCTGCTGGTGGACGATGCCATCATCGCGGTGGAAATGATGGCGCACAAGCTTGAGGCCGGTTGGGGGCGCTTCGAGGCGGCCACCTTCGCCTTTCAGTCGACCGCGTTTCCCATGCTCACCGGCACCTTGCTGACCGCCGCTGCATTTCTGCCTATCGCGCTCGCCAAGTCGACGGTGGGTGAATACACGTTTGCGATTTTTGCGGTGACGACGATTGCGCTGCTGTCGTCGTGGCTGGTGGCGGTGGTGGTCACACCTTATCTCGGCTATGTCCTGCTGAAGCCCAGTCATCACGTGACCGACGAGAATGCGGCGTACCTCACGCCGTTCTACCGGCGCTTCCGCACGGCGGTGACCTGGTGCGTGACGCATCGCCGCAGCGTGATTGCGCTGACGGTGGTCGCGCTGATCATCGGCGTGGCAGCGATGCAGCGGGTCGAGAAACAGTTTTTTCCTGCCTCCGACCGCCTGGAAATCCTGGTCGAACTGTGGCTGCCAGAAGGCGCATCCATCGATGCCACGCGTGCCGAAGCGATCAGGCTCGAAACCCTGCTGCGGCAGGACAAGGACGTGGCGCACGTGGTGAACTACATCGGCCAGGGCGCGCCGCGCTTCGTGCTGGGGCTGGATCAGCGGCTGAACAACCGCAATTTCGCGCAGCTGGTTGTGATTGCGAAGGATGTGCCGGCGCGCGAGCGTGAAATCACCCGCATCCGTCATCTCTTCGAGAGTGATTTTCCCAACGTGCGCGGGCGGGCGGTTCGATTCGAGTACGGCCCCCCGTCGGGTTACCCGGTGCTGTACCGGCTGTCCGGGAGCGATATTCCTAAACTGAAGATCGAGGCCGAAAAGCTGCGCAGAATCCTGGCGGCACAGCCGCAGGTCACGGCGGTGAACCTGGACTGGAACGAGCAGTCGCTGGCGGCCAGGATCGAGCTTGATCAGGACAAGATCAAGACGCTGGGCCTGAGTTCGGATGAAGTTGGGCGGTTGCTGGCGCTGCAACTGTCGGGTGCGACCGTGACCCGATTCCGCGAGAACGATCTGTTGATCGACGTGGTGCTGCGTACCCCGCGCAGGGAACACCGCGATATCGGCGCGCTGAAATCGCTGCCGATCGGCAGTTTCAACGGCCAGAGCGTGACCCTGGGGCAAATCGCCACGTTCCGCCCGGCGTTCGAGGACGGCGTGATCTGGCGGCGCGACCGCCTGCCCACGATCTCGGTGCGTGGCGACCCGGTAGGCAAAACCCAGCCGGCGACGATCATCGAATCGATTGCGCCGCAGGTGGCTGCATTCAAGGCGCAACTGCCACCCGGTTTCCGGCTCGAAATCGGCGGGCCGGTGGAAAGCAGCGCCAAGGCCAATGCGGCCATCAGCGCATCATGGCCGCTGATCGTGATCACCACGCTGACCCTGCTGATGTTGCAGCTCGGCAGCTTTTCGCGTTCGATGCTGGTGGTGCTGACCGCACCGCTCGGTCTCATCGGCGTGGCGATTGCATTGCTGGTAAGCGGGCAGCCGATGGGGTTTGTCGCGCTCCTCGGCATCATCTCGCTGGCCGGCATGATCATGCGCAACTCGGTGATTCTGGTCGACCAGATTCAGCAGGACATTGCGCGCGGCCTGTCGCAATGGGATGCGATCATCGAGTCGACCGTGCGGCGGATGCGGCCGATCAGTCTCACCGCCGCCGCCGCGGTGCTGGCGATGATCCCGTTGTCGCGTTCGATTTTCTGGGGCCCGATGGCGGTCGCGGTGATGGGCGGGCTGATTGCGGCCACCTTCCTCACGCTGTTCTTTCTGCCCGCGCTCTATGCGACGTGGTTTCGCGTGAGAACCGGGTAGGGTGGTGCCTGTCAAACACAGGAGGAGGTGCGGGATGAAGACGATCGTGATCGGACTCGTGTTGGTGCTCGGCGGATGTG
>JAJXTE010000015.1 GCA_021784115.1 Pseudomonadota bacterium
CGAAACAGCTGGACCGCGAACCCGTCCAGCTCCCACTCGCCGGCCAGTTGCCAGCCGGCAGTCCGGGCCAGCGCGGCGAATTCGTCGCGACGGAACTTGTACGAATGTTCGGTGTGCAGCGTCTCGCCGATGGCGAAGTGAAAGCGTTCGCCTGCGACGTTCACGTCCTGCTCCATGAGGCTGACGAGATGCATTTCGATGCGGCCTGCCACCGGGTTGTAGAAAGCGTAGTGACGGAAGCGGGCGAGATTGAAATCGGCGCCCAGTTCGCGGTTGAGCCGTGTGAGGAGGTTGAGGTTGAAGCCGGCGGTGACGCCGGCCGCATCGTTGTAGGCGGCGTGCAGCTGCTGCGGATCCTTCTTGAGGTCGAAGCCGATCAGCAACTGGCCCTCGGCGCCGGCCAAATGGCGAAAGCGCGCGAGCAGGGCGGTTGCCGCGTCGGGTGGGAAATTGCCGATGCTGGAGCCGGGGTAGTAGACGAGCCTTCGGCCTGCCGGTAGCCAGGAGGCTGCCGTGTCCAGATCGTGGAGAAAATCCATGGCCAGCGCGGTGACGGTCAGCCCGGGGTAGTCGCGGGAGACGGCTTGCGCGGCCGCGGCCAGGGGCGCGCCGGCGATGTCCATGACCACGAGATGGGTGGGGCGCAGGGCATCGAGAAGCAGGCGCACCTTGGCGCAGTCGCCGGCGCCCGGTTCGACGATGCAGTCGACCTTGCCGACGGCGGCGGCGATCTCAGGGAGGCGGGCTGCCATCAGGGTCTGTTCGGTGCGACACAGCGCGTATTCGGGTTGCGCGCAGATGGCTTCGAACAGGCGGCAGCCGGCCGCGTCGTAGAAATATTTCGGCGGAATGGACTTGGGGCTGGCGGCGAGGCCAGCCAGCACGTCAGCGCGCAGGTCGTCGCGCGCGGCCGGAAAATCCTGGAAGGTGAACGACACTCAGGCCACGATCGAGACGTTACTGCCGGCCGCCAGCCGGCCGATTTCGGTCGCGCGTTCGAAGCCGTGACGGCGGAAGGCGTCAAGCACCGCATTGCGGGATTCCGTCGTGCAGCTCACCAGCAACCCGCCGCTGGTCTGCGGGTCGGTCAGCAGGGCGCGCTGCCAGTCGGCGATGCTGTCGGCGATCTGCACTTCGCTGCCGTAGCTCGCCCAGTTGCGCTCGCTGGCGCCGGTGATGTGACCGGCTTTCGCCAGCTCGCTCACGCCCGGCAACAGCGGCAGCCGTCCCAGTCCGACCTGGGCCGACACCTTCGACGCGCGGGTGATTTCGAGCAGATGGCCGAGGAGGCCGAAGCCGGTGATGTCGGTCATCGCGTGCACGCCGGCGGTATCGGCGAGGTCGGCACCCGCGGTGTTGAGCTGGGTGGTGGCGGCGATCATCGCCGCGTACTGGTCGGTGCTCAGCAGGCTCTTTTTCAGCGCCGCGCTGTAGATGCCGACGCCGAGCGGCTTGCCGAGGATGAGGTGGTCGCCAGCCTGGCCGCCGCTGTTCTGCTTGACCTTGCGCGGGTTCACCACGCCGATGCCGACGAGGCCGTAGATCGGCTCCGGCGCGTCGATCGAATGGCCGCCGGCAATGGGAATGCCGGCCACCTTGCACACGGACTCGCCGCCCGCGAGGATTTGCCGGATGACATCGTTGGGCAGCTTGCCGATCGGCATGCCTACGATGGCGAGCGCAAACAGCGGTCGCCCGCCCATGGCGTAGACGTCGGATAGCGCATTGGTGGCCGCGATGCGGCCGAACTCGAAGGGATCGTCGACGATGGGCATGAAGAAATCGGTGGTCGCCACGATCGCCTGCTCGTCGTTCAGCCGGTAGACCGCGGCGTCGTCGCCGTGCTCGATGCCGACCAGCAGGTCGGGATAGGCTTCCCCCAGATGAGAATAGAAGGGCGTGTCGGCCAGGATGTCGCGCAGCACCGACGGTGCGATCTTGCAGCCGCAGCCGCCGCCGTGGGAGAACTGGGTCAGGCGGATGGGGGGGGCGGGTAGGGTATCGTTCATGGTCCGTATCGTCTGTCGAGAGTGGGTGCTGCCCGAACTGCATGGGCTACAGTGCTTTATATAACATGAACCGAAGTCGACCTATCAGTGGTTACACCGCAGACGTGCTCATCGACAAGCTGGCTGAGGCGCGCGGGCAACTGCGCGCGCTGATCGATCGCCTGCCGCCCGGCGGCTGGCTGGGGCCGCGCGCCGCGCACCTCAATCCGCCACTATGGGAGTACGGGCACATCGTCTGGTTCCAGGAACGCTGGTGCCTGCGCGAACGGCCCGACGGGGTGTGCGGGCCCAGCCTGCTACGGGGGGCCGATGCGCTCTACGATTCCTCCAGCGTGCCACACGACGTCCGCTGGGATCTGCCTCTGCCGGAGCCCGCCGCGGTCGACGCCTATGCGGCGCAGGTGGCCGAGGCGGTCGCCGCGCGGCTGCAGGGCGCGCTCGACAACAACATCGCCTACTTCGCCGAACTGAGTCTGTATCACGAGTTGATGCACGTCGAGGCGTGGTGGATGGCATTCCAGAATCTAGGCTATGCGCCGCCCAGCCCGGTCGAGCGTGCAACCTTCTTGCCGGCGCAGCGGCTGGCGTTCGATGCGACTGAAATCGAGCTTGGCAGCGGCCCCGGCGCCGGCTTCATCTTCGACAATGAGAAATGGCGGCACACGGTGCCGGTTGCGGCCTTCGACATCGACGCGGGTCCGGTATCGGAAGCCGGCTACGCCGCGTTCGTCGAGGCCGGCGGTTACCAGGCACGCAGGCTGTGGTCGGAGGCGGGGTGGGCGTGGCGCGCAAGCCGCGATGCTCGCCATCCGCTCTATTGGCGGCAGGAAAACGGCGATTGGCAGGTGCGCCGCTTCGACCGCTGGCAGCTGCCGCGTCCGGATGTGCCGATACTGCACGTCAATCGCTTTGAGGCCGAGGCATTCGCTGCGTGGCGCGGCCGACGCTTGCCCACCGCGGCGCAGTGGGTGCGCGCGACGGCGCAGCCGGAATTTGCATGGGGCAAGGCGTGGGAATGGCTGCGCGATCCGTTCGCGCCGTATCCGGGCTTCGCACCCGATTCCTATCGCGACTATTCGCAGCCGTGGTTCCATACGCACGGGGAATTGCGCGGCGGCGGGCCGGTGACCGACGCCTCTCTCAAGCGTCCCGGTTTCCGCAATTTCTATCTGCCCGACCGGCGTGATGCGTTCGCGGGATTCCGCACGGCGAGCGGCGGGTGAAGGTTCAGCCCCCAGTCATCGACATGAAGCGCAGTATCTTCTGCGGCGCCTCACGGAATTCGTGGCGTTCCGGCTTGAGGTTGATCGCGTCGAGGATCGCGACATCGAGCTCGGCATCGGAGCAGCCGCTGCGCAGCAGCGGGCGGAATTCGAACTTCTCGTCCTGTCCCAGGCACATGTAGGCGGTGCCGTCCACGGCGACGCGGATGCGGTTGCAGGTCTCGCAGAAATGCTGCGAGATGGGCGTGATGAAACCGACGTTGAAGCGGCCGTCCGGCGTGCCGAGATAGCGTGCGGGGCCGGCGCCGGGCAGGGTCGTTTCGATCAGGTCGAACTGCGCGCGCAGGCGTTCCTTCACCGGTTGCAGGTCGAGATACTCGGCGTTGCGGCCGGTGGCACCCATCGGCATCGCCTCGATCAGCCGCAGCACGAACCCGCGTTCCATGCAGAAGGCGACCATCTCGTCGATCTCGTCGTCGTTGGTGCCGCGCAGGGCCACCATGTTGAGCTTGATCGGCGCGAAGCCCGCATCCTGTGCGGCGGCGAGGCCTGTCATGATCTTTGCGAGCACGTCGCGGCCATTGATCTGTTCCACCCGCGCCTGCTGCAGCGAGTCGAGGCTGACGTTGAGGCGCGTCACCCCGGCGGCCTTGAGTGCCTGGGCATGCTTGTCGAGCTGGGTGGCGTTGGTCGAGAGCGACAGGTCCTCGATGCCCGGCAGGGCGGCGATGCGCCCGGCGAGTTGGGCAATGTTGCGCCGCAGCAGCGGCTCGCCGCCGGTCAGGCGGATGCGGCGCACCCCCAATCGGGAAAATGCACCGACCAGGCGTTCGATCTCGTCGAAGTTGAGCCAGTGCTCGGGCTCCTCGAAGCCCTTGAAGCCTTCCGGCATGCAGTAGCTGCAGCGCAGGTCGCAGCGGTCCGTCACCGACAGCCGCACGTAATCGATGCGGCGGCCGAACTGGTCGACGAGGCCGGGCTGTTCGGTTGGAGCGGCTGCGTTCATGGTGGCGCTTGGCAGGAACGGGTTATATATGAAAAAATATAACCCTATTCGTACGGATAGGCAACGGACGCATGAAAGTGTTTGGCATCGCAGGCTACAGTGGCAGCGGCAAGACCACGCTCATCGAGCGCGTGCTGCCGCTGCTGGCCGCGCGCGGCCTGAAGGTGGCGGTGATCAAGCACACCCACCACGACTTCGACATCGACCGCCCCGGCAAGGACAGCTGGCGCGCGCGCGAGGCGGGCGCTTCGGCCGTGCTGCTGGCGTCCGACCACCGCACCGCGGTACTGACCGAACACCGCGACACGCCGCCGCGGCTGGACGACCTGCTGGCCAAGCTGCCGCCGTGCGACCTGGTGCTGGTCGAAGGGTACAAGCGCGAGGCGATCCCCAAGCTGGAGGTGCATCGCGCCGAGACGGCCAAGCCCTGGCTGTTTCCCGGCGACCCGACTATTCTTGCGGTGGCGTCCGACAACGACCCACCCGATGGTTTTCCCCGCATCGACATCGATGCGGTTCATCAACTCAGCGACTTCATCCTGACCCATGCTCTCAGCCAGCCAACTGCTTGATGCCCTGATCGAACGCGCACGGGGCGCGACCGCCGCCGAATCCGTCGCGGTGACCGCGGCGCTCGGACGTGTTCTCGCGGCGCCGCAGACCTCCGCGATCACCGTGCCGCCGCTCGACAACAGCGCGATGGACGGCTATGCCGTACGCGTCACCGACGTGCCTGTGGCGGGCGTGAGGCTTCCGGTGTCGCAGCGCATCCCGGCCGGCGCGGTAGGTGAACCGTTGCAGCCGGGCACCGCCGCACGCATCTTCACCGGCGCGCCGGTGCCGCCGGGCGCCGACGCCGTGCTGATGCAGGAGTATTGCTACGCAGAGGGAGACGAGGTCGTCATCAACGCGCTGCCGCGGCCGGGCGAAAACATTCGCCGTGCCGGCGAGGACATCAAGGCCGGTTCTCAGGTGCTTGCCGCCGGCGCCCGCATCGGCGAGGCCGAAATGGGGCTTGCCGCATCGGTCGGGCTGGCCGAGCTGCCGGTGTTCCGGCGACTGAGAGTCGCGTGCTTCTTCACCGGCGACGAGCTGGTGACGCCGGGCGAACCCCTTGCCCCCGGGCAGATTTACAATTCCAACCGCTATACGCTCTCCGGCCTGGTGAATGGCCTCGGCTGCGAACTGATCGATCTCGGCATCGTGCCCGACACGCTGGAAGCGACCGAGGCCGCGCTGGCAGGCGCCGCCAGCGTGGCCGACGTCGTCATCACCAGCGGCGGCGTGTCAGTGGGCGAGGCCGATTATGTGAAGGCTGCGGTCGAAAAGCTGGGCCGCGTCGAGATGTGGAAGGTGGCGATGAAGCCTGGCAAACCGCTGGTCTACGGGCGCGTGGACGATGCCGACTTCATCGGCCTGCCCGGCAATCCGGTCTCGGCCTTTGTCACCTTCTGCCTGTTCGTTCGCCCGTTCCTGCTGACGCGCATGGGCGCCAGCGAGGTGCTGTATCGCGCGTTCCCGGTCAAGGCGGATTTTGCCTGGACCAAACCCGGCGCACGTCGCGAATTCCTGCGGGCACGCATTGAGGAAACCGGCAGCGCGACGATCTATCCCAATCAAAGTTCGGGCGTGCTGACCTCGTGTGCGTGGGCCGACGGGCTCATCGATATCGAGATCGCACAGACCGTGCAGCCGGGTGACTGGGTGCGCTTCATTCCTTTCTCGGAGCTGCTGTCGTGAAGCTGCGCGTCCTGTATTTCGCCCGCCTGCGCGAACGCTTCGGCGTCGCCGAGGAATCGCTGGATTTCAGCGGCGCCACTGCCGCGGATCTGATCGGGCAACTGCAGGCGCGCGGCGGCGTGTGGGCGGAAGAGCTTGCGTCGGGCAGAGCGTTTCGGGTGGCAGTGAATCAGGAGATCGTCACGCTCGACGCCGTCTTTCCGGAACACGCCGAAATCGCGATTTTCCCCCCGGTCACCGGGGGCTGAGCATGAAGATCCTGGTGCAGCGCGAAGCCTTCGATCTTGGTGCCGAGGTGGCGGCGATGAGCCAGGGCCGCACCGACATCGGCGCCGTCGCCAGCTTCGTCGGGCTCGCGCGAGACATGAACGAAGGCAGTGGCGTGCAGGCGATGACGCTGGAGCATTATCCCGGCATGACCGAGAAGGCGCTCGCCGCGCTCGTCGATGAGGCCAATGCGCGCTGGCCGCTGCTCGACACCACGGTGATCCACCGCATCGGCCGCCTGCTGCCGGGCGACCCCATCGTGCTGGTGGTGGTGGCCAGCCAGCACCGTGGCGAAGCCTTCGCCGCAAGCGAATTCATCATGGATTACCTGAAAACCCGCGCGCCGTTCTGGAAGAAGGAAGAAACCCTGCAGGGGGAACGCTGGGTGGAGGCGCGTGCGAGCGACGACGCCGCCGCGGCGCGCTGGATCGAACCCTGATGCAACTTTGCATGCGAAACGCGCCGGTCGGCACGCACGCAGGCATAATCGCCTGCACGCGCAGGGCGCCCCTGCCTGACCGGCGCTGGCGGTGCTCGTCCCGCAAAGCGCGAACACCATGACAAACACTCTGAACCAGGAGAGAGGATGACTTCCGCAACACGTTACTCGACCCCCGCCATCGTCCTGCACTGGCTGGTGGCCCTGCTGATCTTCGTGGCGTTCCCGCTCGGTCTGTACATGGCCGACCTGCCGCTGTCGCCCGAGAAGCTCAAACTCGTCAGCTATCACAAATGGATCGGCGTCACCGTGTTCATGCTGGCTGGCCTGCGCGTGGTGTGGCGACTGACACACGAGCCGCCGCCGCTTCCCGCAAGCGTGGTCGACTGGCAGCGCCGCGCGAGCGCCATCGTGCATGGCCTGCTGTATGTGCTGATCATTGCAGTTCCCATATCGGGCTGGCTGATGAGTTCTGCCAAGGGTGTGCAGACCGTTTGGTTCGGCGTGCTGCCGCTGCCTGACCTGATCGGCAAGGACAAGGCGCTGGGTCACCTGCTAGAGGCAGTCCATGAAACGCTGAACTACACGCTGCTCGCCCTGGTCGTCCTGCATGTGGTGGCGGCCCTGCAGCATCACTTCATCGAACGCCAGCCATTCCTGCAGCGCATGGGCTGGCGCCGACAAGCGGGCACATAAACGCCCTTCAATCCGTTTTCCTGACCCCGGCCTACCGCCGGGGAAAACTCGCCTGATACGTCGCTGGGCAAGCAGAACCTGGCGTACCCGTGTGCAGACCGCGGGACGCAGACAGACTGTGTCCGCTGCGCGGCCTTGCACGCGGTCGTCCCGCTGACGGACGCTCCGGCATTCCTCGTCTCCCCAGCATGCCGAACTCCACTCGGGCGCGCGGCCGCTTCCCCATAACACGCGCCCGGTTCACCCGCGCGCAACCCGGAGGCGGCGGGCGAATGCGTTCCGTTTTTCCGCACAGTGTCGGGTTTCCAACAGGCGGTCGCTCGTTCCGGCAAGGTTTGTGCCGGATCGCAAACGCAACCATTTGTATTCATTGAATATTTATTAACTGGCCTGCGACCGGCCGCTGGGCACGGCGGTTGCAGCGCCTTGAACTTGCTACCCGGCGGATAAGCGACGACCCGGGAGTGGCCCGGCCGCATTGCGGCCAGACGAATGAATCGGGGTGTTCAGTAAAAGGAGCATCAGATGAGACGTTTTGCCATGTCGACCATGCTGTTTGTCCTTGCCTGTTCCGCCGCCAAGGCCGCGCCGGAAACCTACATCATCGACAACAGCCGCACCGCCTCGCAGTTCAGTTATCGCTACCTGGGCATGTCCAGCCAGACGCATCGGTTCGACCGGGTCAGCGGCACGGTGGTGTTTGACCGCGCCGCCCAATCCGGATGGGCCGAGGTGAGCATCGACGCCGCCTCGGTGAACACCGGCCACGCCCTGCTGGACGCGCAGATGCGGGCTCCGGATTTCTTCGATACCGCCAACTATCCGGTGATCACGTTCAAGTCCGGCAAGATGGTCCTGAACGGGGACCAGTCGAGCCTCTCTGGCGATCTGACGATCAAGGGCGTGACGAGGCCGGTGACGCTGGCCGTCAGCCACTTCCAGTGCATGGAAGACCCCGCCGTGCAGGCGGAAACCTGCGGCGCCCAGGCGACCGTGACGGTCAGGCGGTCGGACTTCAACATGGGCAAGTATCCCTTCCTCGTCAGCAATGACATCACGCTGAATCTGGCGCTCAAGGCGGTGAAGGCGCAGTCCTACCTGCAGGTGGCGAGCCGCGACCCCAGCAGGTAAAAGGGCTAAAATGGCGTTTTGCCGGTCAAGACGCCTCCTGTGGAACCCCATCAACTCGAACTGCTCGCGCCCGCGCGCGACGCCGACATCGGCATCGAAGCCGTCAACCACGGCGCCGATGCGGTGTATATCGGCGGGCCATCGTTTGGCGCGCGCGCGGCGGCGTCCAACGAAATCGCCGATATCGCGCGGCTGGCGGCGCACGCGCACCGCTTCAACGCGCGCGTGTTCGCCACGCTCAACACGATCCTGCGCGACGACGAACTGGAGCCGGCGCGCCGGCAGGTCTGGCAGTTGTACGACGCCGGCGTCGATGCGCTGATCATCCAGGACATGGGCCTGCTGGAGCTCGACCTGCCGCCGATCCAGCTGCATGCCAGCACCCAGTGCGACATCCGCACGCCGGGGAAGGCCGTGTTTTTGCAGGATGTCGGGCTCTCGCAGATCGTGCTTGCGCGCGAGCTCGACCTGGGGCAGATCGCCGCGATCCGCGCCGCAACCCGGCCCGAGACCACCCTGGAATTCTTCGTCCACGGCGCGCTGTGTGCCGCCTACAGCGGCCAGTGCTACATCAGCCACGCCCACACCGGGCGCAGCGCCAACCGCGGCGACTGCTCACAGGCGTGCCGCCTGCCGTACCAGATCACCGACACGGAAGGGCGCATCGTGGCGCACGACAAGCACGTGCTGTCGATGAAGGACAACAACCAGAGCGACAACCTGGAGGCGCTGGTCGACGCCGGCATCCGCAGCTTCAAGATCGAGGGCCGCTACAAGGACATGGGCTACGTGAAGAACATCACCGCCCATTACCGCACGCTGCTGGACCAGATCATCGAGCGTCGCCCGGAATTCGCGCGCGCCTCCAGCGGTCGCACCGCGTTCACCTTCACACCCGACCCCAACCAGAACTTCAACCGCGAGTTCACCGATTACTTCGTCGGCGGCCGCAAGGACGACATCGGCGCGTTCGACACGCCGAAAAACCCGGGCCTGCCGGTTGGCCATGTGGTGAAGGTCGGCGACAAATGGGTCGAACTGCAGACCGATTCGCCCGACACCGTCCTCAACAACGGCGACGGCCTGTGCTACTACACCTTGCAGAAGGATCTGGCGGGCCTCGCGATCAACCGCGCCGAGAAGATTGGCGCGGGCGTGTGGCGGGTGTTTCCGAAGGATCCGATGACGAGCTTCAGGGATTTGCGCGCCGGCACCGCCGTGAATCGCAACCGCGACATGAGCTGGATGCGAATGCTGGACAAACCCTCCAGCGAGCGCCGAATCGGCGTATGGATGCGGCTGGACGAAACCGACTCGGGATTTTCGCTGACGCTGACCGACGAGGACGGCAATACTGCGATCGTGGAAGCCGCGCACGCCAAGGAAGCGGCCAAAGACGCCGCCAAGGCAGAGTCCACCTTGCGCGAGCACCTCGGCAAGCTCGGCACCACGCCATTTGCGGCGATGGGGATTGCGCTGGAACTGTCGAAGGCGTGGTTCGTGCCTGCCTCCTTCATCAACGCGCTGCGCCGCGATGCCGTGGCCGCATTGGAGGCCGCGCGTTCAGTAGCGTATCGGCGCCCGCCACGCGCCCAGGCATTCGAGCCGCCAGCGATCTACCCCGAGGACACGCTGAGCTATCTGGCCAACGTCTACAACCACAAGGCACGCGACTTCTACGCCAGGCACGGCGTGAAGATCATCGCCGCAGCCTACGAAAGCCACGAGGAAGCGGGCGAGGTCTCGCTGATGATCACCAAGCACTGCGTGCGCTATTCGCTAAGCCTGTGTCCCAAGCAGGCCAGGGGCGTCACCGGCGTGCAGGGCACGGTGCGCGCAGCGCCGCTGACGCTGGTCAACGGCAGCGAGAAGCTCACGCTGCGGTTTGATTGCAAGCCGTGCGAAATGCACGTGATGGGGAAACTGAAGCCAGGCGTCGCAAAAAGCAGCGCGCCATTGACGTTCTACAGGACGCGCCCCTGATCGGCGCGCTCCGGGCAGGGCAAGGCGATCCGCAGACGCGAACCGACCTGCCGCTCGCGGTTTATTTTGCGTACTTGGCGTGCATGGAAACGACCGGCGCGTTTTGTGGCGGTGCGGCGGCGGATTCGGATTCGCTTATCTCCTGGCATTCGCTGCGGTCGAGCCGGTAGAGGGCAAGGACCAGGCCGATCGACGAAATCAGCAGGAAGTAGGGGCCGAACAGCCAGAACACCAGCGGGATGGCGAAAAAGAACGCGCGCATGCCGATCGCGAACATGTTGCCGGCGCGATTCAGGCGGTGGGCAACCGCCCGCGGGGCAAGCGTGTGGTGGCTGCCGTGTTCCGGCACGTTCACCATGAACAGCACGTGATTGGCCAGCCGCACGGACATGGCAAAGGCGAAGAACGCGACGATGAAGTCCACCAGCAGCAGCATCACCTTCAGGATCCACAATTCGGTGGCATGCGACCCGCCGATGCTCAGAACGTGCCAGCTGTGCGCGATGTTTTCCGCCTGGCCGGACAGGGTCAGCGTGCCGATGATGAGCAGCGCCGCGGTGGAGGCCATGAGTGAGGGGGCCATGATGAAGTTGCGCAGCGTCTGCACCGCCATGATGTCCTTGGCGGAATTGCGCATGATGTGTTCGACCCACAACCTGCGCGCCAGGGCGTTGACGCCGTGGATGCTATAGGTGGGGTTTTCCCTCACCTTCATGTTGAGGAAGAGATAATAAGCGGCAACGCAGGCAGCGCTGATCACGAACGCTGCGAGGTCGATTTCAAATTCGGCGAACAATTCCATCCTCTCGGTTTCCGGTCAATTCGTAAGGGTCAGTGCGCGGGGATCGCGCTTACAACGTGCCCTGAGCATGCCGGATTCCCGGCGTGGCGACAGGCGTGTCGAACTCAGCGGAAATCGTCCTGTGCTGGTTCTCATCCTGAACCGGAGCCGACGGCGGATCGATCTGGCGAAGGAGGCTGCGGAACTCGCCGAGGTTGCTGACATTGGCGAAGGCCAGGGCGTTGAGGATTTTGGTCATTAGGTTCATGGTTTGCTCGATCATGGTTGCGGATGCACAAAACAATGCATATTGCGTGCCATGTACGTAACACCATGGTTTTAAACGGAATTGTTGTTCGCATCTCCGGCCGGATGGTCACGGAGTGTTGCTTAATGCAACTCGTCGTTGCGGATGGGTGTTTATAAGTCTTTGTAATACAAATGAAATGAAGTAACGAGTCTGAACTGTTGCGGCGCGTTTAATTCGTTGCAAATTGCAACTATACTTGACGTATCGGCCGTGATGAATGGGGGGTGCGATCCGTGATGCCAGCTGTTCGAGGCGCTTTCCAGCGCCATTCCCTGCAGGGAAAGATCACCTTGGGGTATTACGCGGTGGCGGCGATCATCCTGGTGGCGTCCCTGTTTTTCGTGGGGGAACTGCGCACGCTGGAGGCGCGGGTGGTCCTGGGACAGCGCGCCACCGATCTCTTCAACACCGTGCTTGAGATACGCCGCTTCGAGCGCAACTATTTCCTCCACCACCAGGCTGCCGATCTCGAGGAAAACGCTGCCTACATCAAGCTCGCCCAGACCTCGCTGTCGGCCAACCAGGCGGACTTCTCGGCGATTGCCACCCAGGCGCGCCTGGATGAATTGCGCTCGCTGCTCGACGACTACCGGCGCCAGATGTCGGCTTTCGCTGCCGCCGATCGGCCCCCGCTCGAACTGGAGCCGCGCGTGCGTGCCCTTGGACAGGAAGTGGTCGCCATCGCGGAGGACATGGCAGGGGCGGAGCGGCGCCAGATCCAGACAACCCTCGCTTCATTCCGCACGCTGTTGCTGGGCGTCATCCTGAGCATGGCCCTGCTGATCGTGATGATCGGCCGCGCGCTGTCGCTGCGGGTCGTGCGGCCGCTGAAAGAGATGGAATCCAGCGTGGCGGCGATTTCCGCCAACCGCCGCGAAACCTTGTCTGCGCCTTCGAACGATCGCGAGATCATTTCGATCATCGACGCCTTCAACCACATGCTGAAGGAACTGGACATGCGGCAGAAATCGCTCATGCGTTCGGAGCGGCTGGCTTCGCTGGGAACCATGCTTTCCGGCGTGGCGCATGAATTGAACAACCCGCTGTCGAACATCTCGACCTCGTGCCAGATTTTGCAGGAGGAGGCCGGCGAGAGCGATGTGGCGATGCAGAAGATGTATCTGGAGCAGATCGACCAGCAGACGGAGCGGGCGCGCATCATCGTCCGCTCGCTGCTCGAGTTTTCGCGTGAACGGGCGTTTCGCAAGGAAACCGTGCTGCTCAAGCCGCTGGTCGCGCAGACGGTCGGCTTCGTACGTGGCGAAGTGTCGGCCAAATCGGTCGTGCGCCTGTCCGTACCCGAGGATCTCAGCGTCCCGGCCGATGCCCAGCGCCTGCAGCAGGTGTTCGTGAACCTGATCCGCAACGCGATGGAGGGACTGGGCCCAAATGGTCACATCCTCATTTCCGCGCAGGCCCTGCATGTCAGCGGGCCACCCGAAGGCACGGCGCTCGGCGAGGGGTGCGAGCGCGACGGCGAGGTCGTGGAAATCTGCGTGACGGACAATGGGCCGGGCATCGCGCCGGACATCCTGCCGCGCATTTTCGATCCGTTCTTTACCACCCGGGAAGTCGGCCACGGCATGGGCCTGGGACTGTTCGTGGTATATGAAATCGTGGATGAGCACGGCGGCTGCATTGCCGTCCGAAGCGTGCCGGGCGAAGGCGCGACGTTCTGCATGCGCCTGCCGCGGGAGGAAAGCGGCGGACAGTCCGCGAACGTGGCCAGCGATGCCAAGGGAGCGCAATGATGGACGCAGGCCTGCTGATTGTGGACGACGAGGAGATCGCCTTGCGCAATCTCCAGCATGTGATGGAGAGAGAGGGCTACCAGGTCACTGCCACACAGAGTGGCGCGACTGCAGTCTCGCTGCTCGAGTCGCAGCGCTTCGACGTGGTGCTCACCGATCTGCGCATGGAAGGCGTGGACGGCATGGACGTGCTGAAGAAAAGCCGTGAACTGCAGCCGGCGGCGGAAGTCATTTTCATCACCGGCTACGCGACGGCGGAATCCGCCGTGCAGGCGCTGAAGCACGGTGCGTTCTACTACATCGCCAAGCCGTTCCGGCTCGACGAGGTGCGCAAGGTGGTGGCCGAGGCGCTGGAAAAAGTCCGCCTGCGCCGCGAGAACGACGCATTGCGCCGCGAGGTCGAGCACTATCGGGACGGCGAAGGCATCGTCACCCAGGATGTCGAGATGCAGCGCTTGCTGGACATGGCGCGCCAGATCGCGCCGACGGACTGCAGCGTGCTCATCACCGGCGAGAGCGGAACCGGCAAGGAGCTGTTCGCGAAATATCTGCACAAGCAGAGCGCGCGCGCCGAGGGTCCCTATGTCGCGATCAACTGCGGTGCATTCAGCGAGCAACTCCTGGCCAATGAACTGTTCGGACACGAGAAGGGTGCGTTTACCGGCGCCAACACCCTGAAAAAGGGCCTGATCGAGGTGAGTTCGGGCGGGACGCTGTTTCTCGACGAGGTGACCGAGATGGCGCCGTCCATGCAGGTCAAGCTGCTGCGCGTGCTGCAGGAAGAAGAGGTGCTGCGGGTGGGCGGCACGCGGCCGGTGAAGTGCGACGTGCGGGTGCTCGCGGCCACCAATCGCGACGTGGACGAGGCGGTGAAGGACGGCAGCTTTCGCGAGGACCTGTATTTCCGGCTGAATGTGGTGAATCTGCGCATCCCGCCGCTCGCCCGGCGGAAAGGCGATATTCCGCTGCTCGCGCAGCATTTCCTGCTCAAGTACGCGAGCCGGATGAAGAAGCCGGTGACGCGGATTTCCGGCGAGGTGATGGCGCTGCTGATGGATTATCCGTTTCCCGGCAATGTCCGCGAACTGGAAAACCTGATCGAACGCGGCACGGCCATGGCGCAAGGCGATACCATCGAGGTGGCGCACTTGCCGGAGACGCTCCAGAAAAGGGGAGGCGTCGACTTCCGCAGGATCGAGGGGCGTTTGCCCACGCTGGAGGAACAGGAGCAGACCTACATCAGTCGTGTGCTGGATGAGGTGCAGGGCAACCAGACGGCGGCGGCGCAGATCCTCGGCATCAATCGGGCTTCGTTGTGGCGCAAGCTCAAGGCGCGGCGGAGCGAGGGGTCGTCCAAGTAGGTTCCCCGTGAAAGACAAATCAGAAAAGGCGCAAGGACCTGCGCCGACTGCCCGTCGTGTGTTCAGTCGCCCCGCGCTGGCAGGCCCCGTGCCAGTTTCGTCATGAAGGCCGTGTGTTGCGCCTCGGCCTGTTGATACGCGGCGATGAGGGTCTCGGCGTCCGGCGTGAGCCGGCTGCCCCCGGGGCCGCTTGCAACCAGGGGAGCGCCCCAGGCCGCATTCATCGCATCCACCGCGTCCCACGCGGCCTTGTAGCTCATTTTCATCGTCTTGGCGGCTTTGGAGATGGAGCCGGTTTCGCGGATGCGCTGCAGCAATTCGACCCGGCCCCGGCCGAGAAAATTCTTGCCCTCCAGTGTCAGCCAGAAGCGGCCATCGGCCTTGAGTTGCGCGTTCATGCGGCGAGTGTAGCAAACGACCTTGCGGTTCGACGGCGGGTGGCTGAGAATCACGGTTAGCAATGTTTTAGGAGAGTGCCATGAAAAAATTTCTCGCTGCATGCGCGATCGTGTGCCTGCCCCTTTCTGCGATGGCGTCCGAGGCTTATACGGTCCTGTTCAAGACCCAGGGAACGTTCCAGGATGTGCGCGATGGCCTTCAGTTCGCGATCGAGGGCAAGGGACTCAAGATCAATCACACCAACAAGATTGCCGAAATGCTGGCACGTACCGGCGTGGATGTCGGCGCGACCAAGCAGGTGTATGTGGACGGTGAACAGTTCGAGTTCTGCAGCGCCGCCATTTCGCGGCGGATGATGGAAGCCGATCCCCACGCGATGGTGATGTGTCCCTACATCATGTCGGTGTACACCGTCCCGAACGACAAGAATGTCTATATCGCCTACCGCAAACCCGGTCCCACCCGGAATCCGGCGCTGAAGAAAGCGCTGGCCGACGTCGAAAAATTGCTGACCGACATCGCCAAGGAGGCGATGTAGGGCACGTGTCGGAGCAGGCGGGCGAGGGTGGCCATCCGGAAACCGGACTGGCCTGAATGGCCGGCATGAATCGAGGCGACTGCATTAGAATGGCGCCATGATTCCGCCCACCGCATGCCCGCGATGACCGCCTTCCTTGCCATAGGCGTGGGCGCGGCCATCGGCGCCTGGCTGCGCTGGGGACTGGGGCTGTGGCTGAACCCGATCTATCCCGCAATGCCGCTCGGCACGCTGGCTGCGAACCTGATTGGCGGCTACGTCATCGGACTCTGCATCGCCTGGTTTGCCGAACATCCCGGCCTGCCGCCGGAAGCGCGGCTGTTCCTGATCACCGGGCTGCTCGGCGGGCTCACCACGTTTTCCACGTTCTCCGCCGAAGTCGTCACCGCGCTCATGCGCGGCCTCTGGCTCACTGGCGGCCTGATTGCCTTCAGCCACATGACCGGCTCCTTTCTCGCCACCGGGCTGGGCTTCTATTCGATGAGGCTTCTCAAATGAATGTTGTCTGCCTGCAGGTGTTTGTGTCCGAAGCCAGCCGCCATGACGGGAAGCTGACCTACGAATGGCTGCTGGACGCCGCGAAGGACCTGGGGATCAAGGGCGGTTCGGCATTCGGCACCTTGGCCGGGTTTGGCCGGCATGGCCGGCACGACGCGGGATTTTTCGAACTGGCGGGTGACCTGCCGGTGGTGGTGGAATTTTTTGCCGAGGCGGCGATCGCCGACCAGTTGCTGAAAGTCATTGCCGAGGCGGGACTGCAACTGGTCTACGCCAAGATGCCAGCCGAAATCGGCATCACTGCTTAGTTCCTGCGTGCTCGACCAACTGATCCTGTTTGTCGCCTCGCTGGCGGCCAATTTTTTTTCGGCCCTCTCCGGCGGTGGCGCGGGACTGATCCAGTTCCCCATGCTGATCTTTCTGGGCCTGCCCTTCGGTGTGGCGCTTGCCACGCACAAGATCGCCAGCGTCGCGCTCGGCCTCGGCGCGACGCTGAGGCATCTGAAGGAATCGCATCTCGAGCGCCGCTTCTCGCTGATCATCCTGGGTGCGGGTCTGCCCGGCGTGGTGCTGGGCGCGGTGACCATCCTCCACATCCCCGAGCGAGCCGCCACCCTGGCGCTGGGTTGCCTGACGCTGGGGCTCGGCCTGTATTCGGTGTTCAAGCCCGCACTCGGAATGGAGCACCTGCCCAGGAACCGGCAGGGCGCCGCGCTCGTCGGCGGCATGGCGGGACTCTTCGTCGTCGGCTTTCTCAACGGCTCGATCACCAGCGGCACCGGGCTGTTTCTCACGGTCTGGCTGATCCGCTGGTTCGGCCTCGATTACACGCGCGCGGTGGCCTACACGCTGATCCTGTGCGGGCTGGTGTGGAACGGAACCGGCGCGCTGGTGCTGGGCGTGATCGGCACCGTGGCATGGGACTGGATGCCGGCGCTGCTGGCCGGCTCGATTCTCGGCGGCTACCTTGGCAGTCACATGGCCCTCAGGAAAGGCAATCTGTGGATCAAGCGGTCGTTCGAGATCGTGACGATACTGATCGGCCTGAAGTTGATCGTCGGCTGAGGATCGCCGCCGGTGGGTTTAGTCGTCGCCGCTGCGGATGCGGTTGCGGCCGCTGCGCTTCGCCTTGTAGAGCGCTTCGTCCGCAGCCTTGATCAGCGCGTCGCCGGTCTGATGGAGCGGATAGGTGGCGATGCCGCCGCTGGCCGTCGCAAGAAAGTGGGTGTCGTGATAAGGGTGTTTTATCTGGGCGAAATCCCGGCGGATGCGGTCCACGATGGCATACGCCTGTTCGGCGTCGGTATGCGGCAGGCCGATCAGAAATTCCTCGCCGCCATAGCGGCAGATCACGTCGTGCTTGCGCAGCCGCTGCTTGAGCAGCCACGACAGGCTGCGGATGACCTGGTCGCCGACGGGGTGGCCGTAGGTGTCGTTGACCTGCTTGAAATGGTCGATGTCCATCATCACCACCGACAGGAAACTGCCTTCGTGCGCCACGCCTGACAGAACCATGTCGAGCGTGTTCTTGCCGCTGGAATGGTTGAGCAGGCCGGTCAGGCTGTCGTGGTACATCGAGCGGCGCAGAGCCCGATAGCGTTCGATCTTGCTCATGATGATGGTGTTCAGGAACACCGGGTTGAACGGCTTGGTGAGGAAGTGGTCGCCGCCCAGCCGCATGGCGTCGACCTGCAGGGCGACGTTGGTTTCGCCGGACAGGTAGACGATGGGCATGCTGAGGAATTCGTTGTGCTGGCGGATGATGCGCGCGACCTCGACGCCCGTGCAGTTCGGCATGTACATGTCCATCAGGATCAGGTCCGGGTTGAACTGCTTGAGCGCATTCAGCGTCTGTCGCGGGTCGTTGACGATCTCGGACACGATCTGGTTTTCCTGCAGCGTGCGGCGGATCAGGTGGCTGGCGGTCTTGGAATCCTCCACGATCAGTACGCGGTACGCTTCCTGCTCGTGCCGCTCGTTCAGCTCCATGATGTGCTCGATGATGGTATGCGGGGGCGTGCCCTCCAGCAGGCAGCTGTCGCAGCCTCCGCTCAGCACCTGTTGCAGCTGCTCGAAATCGGACCGCACCCCGAGGCAGATCAGTTGTCCCATTTCGAATTGCTGGCGCAGCGCCTGGATCCGGCCGCGCCACTCGGTTTCGGGCAGGCTGCTCATGTCGAGCAGCAACAGCGGGGCCACGCCCGCGCTGTCCGGCAACGGGTGTTCCCAGGTCGTGAATTCCGCTGCCATGCCGAAATAACCGAGTTGTGCCTCCAGAGCTGCCCAGGCGGCGCGATTTTGCGCGATCAGCCAGGTCTGGCCGATGCGTATGGCATTGGGTGACGCGTGGTGCGGATCATGGACGTGCTCGGCCAGTCCCGCCGTGGCCGACGCGTGGGCCTGGCTCATGCGGGCCAGCGCGCGCACGCGTTCGCCAAGGTCATCCAGTGCGGATTGCGGCAGCGGGTGGTCGACGTCCTTGTTGAACAGCGCGAGCGTCACCTGCTCCAACTGGTGGCTTGCGTGGTGCAAGGCCGTGATGCTCTTGTCGATCAGGAATTCGGTGAAGCTGTTGATGGAAACCGCCAGTTCCACGAAGCTTTCGAAGCTGGGCGCCGCCTGATAACGCCGCCAGGTGTTCGACAAGGCCTGGTTCTTCTGCATGAGTTCTTCGGGATGGCTGAGCATGGAATACAAGTCTTTTGCTATTTTTATGCGATTCAATTGCCGCGCTGGATGAGGTGGTTCAGCCAGCCACCTGGGGCAGCGCGGCCGCTTCGAGCGAGACTGTGCGCGATTGGGGGAGAGGATTGTCCGACCATGGTCCGTTGCGGGCTTATTCGCCGCTTCCTTCCGACTCCAGCCGCAAGTACTGGTTGTAGGCATTCACCCGGTTCGCTTCGTTGAACGCCGGCATGGCGCGGTATTTCGACCAATCGGTCTTCTCATAGGCTTCATCGAAGGGGATCAGGTTGCGGGCTGCCTCGCCCATCCGGGCGCGCAGATACGTCAGATAGTCGCGCGTGAAGACGAGGTCGGCGCGCGGCGTGCGCGACGGCGCGCCATGGCCGGGGACCAGGACCTTCGGATGGATTGCGATCAGCTTGTCGAGCGCGACGATCCAGGCGCGGGCGTCGGCGTCGCCGACAAACGGCACGCGGCCGCGGAACACGATATCGCCTGCATAGAGCACGCCATCTTCCCTGACCAGCATCGCGAGATCCTCACTGGAGTGGGCCGGCCCGACGTGGCGCAGCGCGAAGTGAAGGCCGCCCATTTCGAAATCGGTGTCGCCATCGACAAAATGATCCGCCTCCAGCAGTTGCGTGTTGTCGTCCACCCAGGGGAACAGCGCTTCCTTGCGCTGAGCCAGGCGCTGGGACGCCTCTTCGGTTCGGGTGGCGCCTTCGGCGGCGCGATGCGCCCAGATTTCGGCGCCCTGCGCCTTGAAGACCTGCAGGCCGTAGAAGTGGTCAGCGTGGTAATGGCTGACGATGACCCGCTTGATCGGCTGGCGGGTGATCGTACGGATCACGCCGAGGAGTTTTTCGGCCAGCGGCGGCGAGGCGAGGGCATCGAAAACGACCACGCCGTCGCGGGTAACGACAAACCCGGCATTGGACATGAAGCCCTGGTTTTCGCTGGAGGCCGCGCCCGGCAGGCCCTGCACGAAATAGCTGTGCGCGCCGAGACGTACGGCTTTCATCGGCACGGTGACCTCGTCGCCAGCGTGTGCGAGGGGAAACAGGTTGAGCAACAGCAAGGTGAACAGCAGGCGAATCATGATGGCAGGCTCCTCCCGATGGCAGACGGCATGATGGTAACCGGATTGCCGTGGCCGGGTGCGGCAGGCACCCGCTGCGTCTGCGCCCAGTCCGCGAACAGGGCGGGCGGTTGGGGCTTGTGGAACAGATAGCCCTGGTAGGCCTGGCAGGCATGCCTGGCGAGGAAAGCGTGTTGGGCCTCGGTTTCCACGCCTTCGGCCACCACGGCCAGATTCAGGCTCAGCCCCAGGGCCAGGATGCTGTGCGCAATGGAGGCGTCATTGGGGTCGCTCAGCACGTCGCGTACGAACGACTGATCGATCTTGATCTCGTCCAGTGGCAGCCGCTTCAGATAGGCCAGCGATGAATAGCCGGTGCCGAAATCGTCGAGCGAGAAGCCGATGCCGCGCGCCTTGAGCGCACCCATCTTGACGATGGTCTCCTCCATGTTTTCCACCAGCAGGCTTTCGGTCAGTTCCAGCTTCAGCCGGCGCGGATCGGCGCCGGTGCGGTCGATCACCTGCAGCACCTGGTCGACGAAATCCGGCTGACGGAACTGGCGCGCGCTGACGTTCACCGCCACGCTGAGCGAGGCCATGTGGGGCAGCGTCGCCCAAGCCACCAGTTGCGTGCAGGCGGTTTCCAGCACCCACAGTCCGATCGGCAGGATGAGGCCGGTTTCCTCGGCCAGCGGGATGACGGACGCGGGTGCGATCCAGCCGCGTTCGGCGTGATGCCAGCGCAACAAGGCTTCGGCACCGCAGACGTGTCCCAGACTATTGACCTGGGCCTGGTAATGCAGCTCGAATGACCGGTTCTGCAAGGCTTCGCGCAGGTCGGCTTCCAGGGCCGCGCGGGCGGCGACCACCGCCTGCATGGCCGGGTCGAAAAAACGCAGGGTATTGCGGCCCTGTGCCTTGGCCTGGTACATGGCGAGATCGGCGCGCTGCAGCAATTCGTCCTGCGTCGCAGGCTGGTCGTTGAAGAGGGTGACGCCGATGCTCGACGTGCTGTGGTGCACATACCCCGACAGGTGGAAGGGCGAGGCGAAGCAGGCGAGAATTTTCTCGCCCACCACGGTCGCGAGTGCCGCGGCTTTCTGCGGCATGGCCGCCAGGTTTTCCAGAACGATCACGAATTCGTCGCCACCCAGGCGCGCCAGCGTGTCACCCTTGCGCAGACAGGCCTGCAGGCGCCGGGCAAGCTGTTGCAGAAACAGGTCGCCGATGGCATGCCCCAGCGTATCGTTCAGGGTCTTGAAATTATCGACGTCGATGAACAGCAGCGCGCCCACCATCGGACGGCGTGCGTCCACCGCCAGCGCGTGCTGCAGCCGGTCGCGCAGCAACTGACGATTGGGCAGGCCGGTCAGGTGATCGTAGAACGCCAGTTGCTGGATTTCGCGCTCGGCGGCCTTGCGGTCGGTGATGTCCGTGTTGATCGCCAGGATGGCGTCGGGCGCCTGTTGCTCGTCGCACAGCAGGGTCCAGTGGGCTTCGACGATGAGTGTGCTGCCGTCCTTGCGCCGCTGCATGATTTCACCGCTCCATTCGCCCTGTTCCAGCACCTTGCGCGTGCTGTCGCGGAATGCCGCCGGGTCGGCGTACAGCAGGGTTTCGGTCGACTGGCCGATCGCGTCGTCGCGGCACCAGCCGTACAGGCGTTCGGCACCCTTGTTCCAGTAGCGGATGACATGATCGAGGTCCCGTACCATGATGGCATCCTGCGCCTTGTCCAGCAGCGAAGCCTGTTGCCGGATATGCGCATCGGCGGCCTGGCGCTCGAGTTCGGACGCCACGCGAGTCGCGAAAATCTGCAGCGTCGAGGTGATGAAGGCCGTGTCCTGAAGCGGGCGGCCGAACAGCACGAACAGCTGCCCGATCGGCTGACCGGCCGAATTGTCCAGGCGATGCCCCACGTAGGCCTGCGCCTGCCGCGAAGCGAGGGAGGCCGTGCAGGGATAGAGTTCGCTGGCGCGTGCGGGGATGACGTGGCTGACCGAATTGACGAGATGCTGGCAGGGGGTACTGGCGAGCGGATATTCGAAATTGGGGACCAGCCGCCCGTCGACGTAGGCCACCTCGGTACGCGCCGATGCCGGTTCGCCGGCCTGGATGCGCGCGATGAATCCGGCGTCGGCGCCCAGCGCCGCGGTCATGTTGCTCACCAGCTCTTCGAAGAAGGCATTGCCCGAACTTGCGGATACGCCGGCGGCAATTTTCAGCACGGCTGCCTGGATGCGGTCCTGCTCGAGGCGGTTGCGCAGGGTGGCGATGGCGAAAGCCAGATCGTCGGTCAGTTCCTGCAACAGACGCACTTCGTCGGCGCCGCCGTGGATCACCTGAGCCGAGAACAGGGCGAATATCCCGTAGGGGCGCTGCCCGTCGTGCAAGGGCAGCACCACGAGACTGCGATAGCCCTGGCTCAATGCGGCGTTGAGCCAGGGCTCACCGCCGGGGTCGCGTTGCAGGTCTTCGACGACCACCACCCGATTGCCGCATAGCGCCTGCCCGACCGGTCCACGCCCCTCCGCCGTGTCGGCAGGCCGAGTGATCCGAATATCCTGCAGGCAATCGCGGGCGCCCTTGCCGGCATGTGCCACGGGCGTGATCGACTGTTCGGTGTCGCCCTGCGCGTAGCCGACCCAGGCCATGCGATACCCGCCCACGTCGACCGCGATGTGGCAGATATCGTCCAGCAGCGCGGATTCGTCGGCGGCACGGATCACGGCTTCGTTACAGGCGCTGCGCACCCGCAGGGCGCGGTTGAGACGAGCCAGTTCCAGTTCTGCATCGTTGCGGCTGGTGAGGTCGGTCATGCCGCCAACCATCCGGATCGCACGGCCGCTTCCGTCGCGGATCACCGACCCGCGATCCAGCACATAGGCATAACGGCCGTCCTTGCGCCGGAAACGGTATTCCGCTGACCAGTTTTCCCCGCCGGTGTCGATCACCTGGTGCATGCTCTTCACCACGCGATCACGATCGTCGGCGTGAAGATGCCGCGTCCAGGAACTGATGTCGGCAGGCAGGTCGGCTGGCGCGTGGCCGAATGTGCCTTGCATGCCTTCGCTCCACCAGATGCGATCCGAAACCAGATCCCAGTCCCAGATGGTGTCGGAGGTGATGCGCGCGACGGTCTTGAAGCGTTCCTCGCTTTCGTGAAGCGCCTGCTGGACCTGTTTGCGCTCGGTGATGTCGCGTTGCACCGCGACGAAGTGGGTGTGCCGGCCTGCGGCATCGGCGACCGGAACGATGTCGATCTCGACCCAGACAGGGTCGCCGGTCCGCGTGTAGTTGATGAGCTCGCTGCGCACCGGCTGCCGGTTTTTCAGCGCCACGCGAATGCGGTCGAGCTCGCTGCGGTCGGTCAGCGGGCCCTGCAGGAACCGCGGCGATTTTCCCAGCACGTCCTCGCGTCGATAGCCGGTGAGGCGTTCGAACGCGTCGTTGACGAACACGATGCGCGGCCCCGGTTCGTCGTGCGGGTCGGCCTCCGCGATGAGCACGATATCGTTCAGGCGGGCAACGCTCGCCTCCAGCAGGGCAAGCTGCTGTGCCTGCTGGTCGCAGTCCGCTCCGGCAGGCATGCTTGCCGGATGCGAACGGGGGTCAAATCCGTCGGCGCTAGACATGGAATCCCGGCAAGAAGGCGCATGTGCGCAGGGAACAGCGTCGCAAGGGATGGATGGATCCGGTCGGGGCGGTCATGGCGAGGCGAAGCGGCTGGCAATGCCTCATTTACGACCAATTTGCCCCCGAACTTGACAGGGTGGGGAGGCCGACATGCCGTCCATCGGGCGCGGCGCCGGGCTGTGGTATCTTCTCGCGTTGTGGAAGGGGGTCTCATCCGTGTTCAAGAAACAATGGCCGGCATTTCTGCTGGCGTTCGTATTGCCGATACTGGCGGTCTTCTGGTGGTGGGGCGGGTTTGCTGCGGTCAGCGTGGCCGAGACCGAAGCCGGACCCTATCGATATGCCTATCTCGATTACGAAGGCCCGATCAGCAACATGCGCAAATCGCAGCGCACCGCGCTGGACAGATTCACCGAGGCGAGGGTTGCGGCAGGCGACACGATCAGCGTGATCCTCACCGACCCGCGCGCCAGCCACGGCAAGGTGCGCGCGCAACTGGGCTATATCCTGGCCGACGATGCCGCGATTCCCGCAGGTCTCAAGGAAGGCCGCATCGAGCGTCGCCCGGTCTATGCGGCGCGGGTGCAGGCGGCGGTGCTGCTGGCGCCCTCCAAGGCCTATCAGGCGCTGGCGGACACGCTCAAACCGCTCGCCAAATCCATCGTCATGCCGACGGTCGAACTGTACCGGCCGGCAGGCCAGGCCGACCGCATCGGCGTCTTCACCCTGGAAATGAATCGCTGATGGCATTCTTGTCCGTCCTCGTCGCCCTCGTCCTCGAACACCTGCGCCCTTTGCGGCAGCCGCTGCGGCATTATCAGCGCTATACCCTGTTCATCCATTGGCTCGAACGCAGGCTCAACGCCGGCGAAACCAGCCACGGGGCGATTGCCTGGACACTCGCGGTGGGGCCGGTGCTGGTGGCGGTATGGCTGGTTTTTTTTCTGCTCAGCGGCATCAGCCCGTTTCTCGGGTGGGCGTGGAACGTGGCGGTGCTGTACTTGACCCTGGGGTTCAAGTATTTCAGCGATGACGCCGAACGCATCGCGCGTCAGCTGCGAGCCGGCGAGCTCGATGCCGCGCGCACGCAGCTCGGTGCCTGGCGCGGTGGCGACGCCAGCCGGTTCAGTGCCGACGACATCGCGCGCGTCACCATCGAGCAGGTGATGGCGGCAAGCCACCGGCAGATGTTCGGCGTGCTGTTCTGGTTCGTGCTGCTGGCGCCGTTGGGGCCCGTCGGCGCGGTGCTGTTCCGTGCCGCCTCGATCCTGGCGCGGCGCTGGGTCGAGTCGCGCGGCCGATTCGGCCTGTGCGCGCAGCGTGTATTTCATATCGTGAACTGGATGCCCGCGCGGCTCACTGCGCTGACCTACGCCATTGCAGGCAATTTCGAGGACGCCACCTATTGCTGGCGTACGCAGGCCGACAGCTGGCCGGAAACGGAGGAGGGCGTGGTGCTGGCCACCGGCGCCGGCGCCATGGGCGTCAAGCTGGGGCAGAGCGTCAACGTAGGCGGGGAAACCGTATGGCGGCCTGAACTGGGCACCGGCCAGCCGCCCGACGCCGACTGCATCGACAGCGCCGTCAGCATGATCTGGCGCGGCCTGGTGATCTGGCTGGTCGCGGGGTTGCTGGTCGTCGTCGCCGGCTGGGTTTCCTAACGCCTCCATGCTGAACGCGCTGTGGGTCGGCTTTTTCCTGGTAGCCTTCCTGATCGCGCTGTTCAAACTGGTCTTCCTCGGCGACGCCGGCGTGTTTGCCGCGCTGGTGAAGGCGCTGTTCGACAGCAGCAAGACCGCGTTTGAAATCGCGCTCGGCCTCACCGGGGTGATGGCGCTGTGGCTCGGCGTGATGAAAGTCGGCGAGCGCGCCGGCATGCTCGACGTGCTCACCCGCGGCCTCGCGCCGCTGTTCCGGCGGCTGTTTCCCGACGTGCCGCCGAACCACCCGGCACTGGGCGCGATGACCATGAACATGGGCGCCAACATGCTGGGGCTCGACAACGCCGCCACCCCGCTCGGCATCAAGGCGATGCAGGAGCTGCAGAAGCTCAATCCCTCGTCCGACACCGCGAGTGACGCGCAGATCCTGTTCCTGGTGATCAACACCGCCTCGGTGACCCTGCTGCCGGTCACCATCTTCACCTTCCGCGCGCAGCTCGGTGCCACCGACCCCACCGATGTCTTCGTGCCCCTGCTCATCACGACCTACATCGGCACGCTGACCGGACTGCTGGTCACCGGGCTGTTCCAGCGCCTTCATCTGTGGAATCGCGTCACGATGGCGTATCTGGGCGGCGCGACCGCACTGATCGGCGGGCTGGTCGCGTATTTTTCCAGCCTCGATGCCGCAGAGATGACGCGGCAGTCGGCCATTCTCAGCAACGTCGTGCTGAGCAGCATCATCGTCGTGTTCCTGCTGATGGCGGTGTGGCGCCGCGTCAATGCCTACGAGGCCTTCATCGAGGGCGCCAAGGAAGGCTTCCACACGGCGGTCACCATCATTCCCTATCTGGTCGCGATGCTGGTGGCCATTGCCGTGTTCCGCGCCAGCGGCGCACTCGACATGCTGATGGACGGCATCCGGGGCGCGGTGCTCGCGCTGGGTTTCGACGCACGCTGGGTCGACGCGCTGCCTACGGCGCTGATGAAACCCTTCTCCGGCAGTGGCGCGCGTGCCATGATGATCGACACCATGCAGGCGCACGGTGCCGACTCGTTCGCCGGGCGGCTCGCCTCCATCGTGCAGGGCAGCACCGAAACGACCTTCTATGTGCTGGCGGTGTACTTCGGCGCGGTTGGCATCAAGCGCGTCCGTCACGCCGTCACCTGCGGGCTGATCGCCGACCTCGCCGGCATCCTCGCCGCCATCGGCATGGCCTATCTCTTCTTCGGAGCGTCCGCATGAAGACGTATGACACGCTTGCCGCCGTCGATCTCGGATCCAACTCCTTCCGCCTGGAGGTTGCGCGCGTGGCTGGCGACCAGCTCTATCCGCTCGACTCGCTGAAGGAAACCGTGCGGCTGGCCGGCGGGCTCGGCGGCGACAAGCGGCTCGACGACGCCACCCAGGAAAGCGCGCTGGCCTGCCTGCGGCGCTTCGGTGAACGCCTGCGCGGCCTCCCCCCGGAAGCGATCCGCTGCGTCGGCACCTCGGCGCTGCGCGTCGCCAAGAATGCCGACGTATTCATACCCAAGGCCGAGGCCGCGCTCGGGCATCCGATCGAGATCGTCGCCGGGCGCGAGGAGGCACGCCTGATCTACCTCGGCGTCGCCCATTCGCTGCCGGCTTCGCCCGACCGGCGACTGGTGGTCGACATCGGCGGCGGCTCCACCGAATTCATCATCGGCCACGGCCTGAAACCGCACGAGCGCGAAAGCCTGCACATGGGCTGCGTCAATTTCTCGCAACGCTTCTTTGCGCGTGGCGTCATCGACAAGGCTGCGCTGAAGGCCGCCGAGATGGCGGCGCGCGTCGAGGTCGAGCGCATCGCCAGGGAGTTTTCCAGGGACAACTGGCAGCAGGCGGTCGGTTCCAGCGGCACCGCGCGTGCGCTGCGCGAAATCCTCGAACAGTGCGGCTGGTCGGCGCGCGGCATCACCGTCGACGGACTCGCCCAGTTGCGCGCCCAGTTCGTCAAGGCGAGACACATCGACGCGCTCGACCTGCCCGGCCTGACGCGCGACCGCCGCCCGGTCATCACGGGCGGCTTCGCCATCATGGCCGGCCTGTTCGCCGAACTGGGCATCAAGCAGATGGATGTCGCCGACGCCGCCATGCGCGAAGGCATCCTGTACGACCTTCTGGGCCGCTTCCACCAGCATGACATGCGCGAGGCGACGGTCGACGAATTCATGCGCCGCTATCACATCGACACCCTGCAGGCGGCGCGCGTCAGGCAGGTGGCGATGAAGCTGCTGGCCGCTGCCGGCGGCAGCGACGAAAACGACGTGCGCCTTCTCGACTGGGCCGCCCGGCTGCATGAAATCGGGCTGATGGTGTCGCACGGCGGCTACCACCGCCATTCCGGCTACATCCTGGAAAACGCCGACATGCCGGGCTTCTCGCGCACCGATCAGGCGCGCCTGGCGCTGCTGGCACGGGCGCAGCGCGGCGCCTTGACGAAGCTTCCGGCATTTGCCTCCGGTGCCGTGTCGGACAACGGCCGCCGGCTCGTCTGGCTGCTGCGCCAGGCCGTGCTCCTTTGCCGCAACCGCGCCGAGCCGAAACTCAACGACGTGAAAGTCGAGGCAAGCACCAGGCATTTTCGGCTGACGCTGCCCGAAGGCTGGCTGGAGCGCCACCCGCTTACCCAGCGTGCGCTTGAGGAAGAGGCGGGGCACTGGCATGCGGTCGGAATCAAATACCCGTTCGCCTAGGTCGCGTTCACGCATCAGGCGCCGGGCTGGATCGCCGGCGCCTGATGCCTGGATGGCTCTTGCGCGACGAGCCACTCGCCGCCATCGGCGCGCATCCGTGAAGGGCGTTCCACACTGAGATCGCCGACGATCCGTCCCTCGGCCGGCCGGCGCGCCTTGCCGGCACCGGCCGACATGAAGTCCAATTCCATGCTCGACTTAAATATCGATATATTCGATAGATAAATCATAAAAAAATCGTTTGTCTAATAGTTGGTCAAAACATACCATTTGCATCCATGTTTAAAAGCATGGGAGCTGGTCGATGCAAAGGGATGACGCTCTGGTTTTTGGGGCAGCGGGGAATGTCCCGCAACGGCACGAGCCACCTGCCGTCATTCGCGACCTCGCCGCGGATGCGGGCATTTCGATCAACGGCGACGCTCCGTGGGACATCCAGGTCTTCGACGAGCGGGTCTACCAGCGCGTGCTCGCGAAAGGTTCGCTCGGATTCGGCGAGGCCTACATGGACGGGATGTGGGAGTGCGAACGCATGGACCAGCTGTTCGATCGCCTGCTGCGCGCCAGAATCGAAGAAAAAATCGACAACTGGTCGCGGTTTCGCCTGCTCGGTGAAATCCTGCGCAACAGCCTGTTCAATCTCCAATCCAGCGAGCGCGCCTTCCAGGTGGGGGAGCAGCACTACGACATCGGCAACGACGTGTTCGAAGCCATGCTCGATCCAACGATGAGCTACTCCTGCGCCTACTGGCACGACGCGGCCGGGCTAAGGGATGCCCAGCAGAGAAAACTGGACATGATCTGCCGTAAACTGGACTTGCGGCCCGGCGAACGCCTGCTCGAGATCGGATGCGGATGGGGCGGTCTGGCACGCTTCGCTGCGGAGCACTACGGCGTCGAGGTGGTCGGCATCACCATCTCGAAGGAGCAGCAGAAACTGGCGCGCGAGCGTTGCGATGGCCTGCCTGTGTCGATCGAACTGATGGACTACCGGGACCTCACCGAGCAGTTCGACAAGGTCGTTTCGGTTGGCATGTTCGAACACGTCGGGCCGAAAAACTATGCGGTCTATTTCGATACGGTGCGTCGTACCCTCAAGGACGACGGCCTGTTCCTGTTGCATACCATCGGCATCGACGCCACGTCGCCCAAGACCGATGCGTGGATCGACAAATACATCTTCCAGAACGGCAAGCTGCCATCCGCCAGAGAGATTGCGTCAACGCTGGAAGACCGCTTCCTGATCGAGGACTGGCACAACTTCGGCCAGGATTACGACTCCACCCTGATGGCCTGGTGGGACAACTTCGAACTCGCATGGCCGTTCCTGGAAGAGAAATACGGCAAGCGCTTTTACCGCATGTGGAAATACTATTTGATGAGTTGTGCGGGCTTTTTCCGCTCGCGACAGGGACAGCTTTGGCAGCTGGTGCTGAGCAAGCCGGAAAGAGCGGGTGTCTATCGTTCAGTGCGGTAGACGGGCGAAAAGGGGCGTGCTCGGGGTGCCCGCGCGGCAGCGCAGCTTGCATCGGGGCAGCAGACGAAGGGCGGGGTGGCCCTGATGAACCCGCCGATCGCACAGGTGTCCCGGTGCAAAAGCCCAGGCTTTCCCACGAAACTGCCCGGGCGCCGATCGAGGAGAATGGGCAGGGGTACCTCTCTTAACGGGATGCGGGCCGCAGGTTCGACGCCCTACCTGTCGGATGCGGAATGGACGTCCGCGATTTGCCTCGCGGGGCCGACAA
Organism: Pseudomonadota bacterium; assembly: GCA_021784115.1. Taxonomy (GTDB): domain Bacteria; phylum Pseudomonadota; class Gammaproteobacteria; order Burkholderiales; family Thiobacillaceae; genus Thiobacillus. Next base: position 29,656 of record JAJXTE010000015.1, read on the forward strand.
TGGACATCCGGATCATTGCTTGCGCATGCACGACAAACCGCGCCAGCGCCTCGCATTTCTCGCGGCAGGCACAGCTTCGATCCTCGATCAGCCGAGACACCGTCACCGCAAGCGCATCGCACGCATTCATCAGGCGCTCGAACCCTGCGGCGCTGGCGCACTCGCGCAAGCGCATCAGCGCCAGGGCATAGGCGGCGATCTTCTCCTCGGTCAAGGTGTCAGGGTGGGTAACACATTGATGGGAAACGATGCTGCCCATAGCGTTCAATGCATCCACCGCCGCCGCAACCGGATCGTCATGGGCGCCCGCCCCGGGCGCCGCTGTCATGCAGGGAGCGGTTTCTGTGCCGACCGAATGTTTCGAAGTCAGATATTGCCTGTTGCGCATGGCTGATTCCCCCGGTTATCGAGACGGCGAGCGGGTCTTGTGCTTGCCCGACTGGCTGGGCTTGTTGCGACAGGTGCCGGCCAAACTTTACCGTCCGTACCACTATAGGATGGTTTGTTTGTACTGCAAATTGGCCGCCCGGCGTGCCTTCCATGGCGACTGGCGTATTGATGCGGCAGATCCCTCAGCAACCTCATGGACGTTTGTCCCGGACCGCTTGTTTCTGACGATCCTGTTCACTCTTCCTCCACTTAATTGAATCGGACGGCGGTTCACCCTGCGTCGGACGGCTGGCTTCATGGCTGGCTGAACTGTCTTGCGAAATGACGGGGGCCACACGGAAAGAATCGTGCGCGGGTGTGGGAATGCAGGAAGCGTTCGCCCCGGCAACGCCCGAGTCGCGGGCAGGCAGCGGCCGATGGCTATCAGAGAAGCAAGGCCTATAACTTCCTATACTGGTTTCCTGGTCTGGATACGCTGTGGGGGTGTCGTGTCGAGAACGTCTGAACTGGTGAAATTGCCGGGCACCGTCGCCGCCGGCCTCTTTTCCCGAAAGGGCTTCCTGGAAGAGTTAAAGGGTCGTTGAGCGAGGCCGAGGCGGGGGAAATGGTGGATCTGTGCGCGGCGATTACGTTGACCATGGAAATGCAGGGCCTCCTGGTGGGCCGCATGGATGATCAAGCGGGATGGGACGGCTGTTATGGCTGGATGACGCGGGGGCCTGAAATGTCCATCGTCACGATCCACGACAGCATGTGCGTTGTGCAGGGGCGGCAAACCTCGTTCAATCAACTGATCAAGGCCATGACGGATTCGGCCAATACCGAAATCATCAAACCCGGTGGGAAAGGAGAACCAAATGCCAGCATTGGATGAATTGATGTCTTTGCCAGGGGTATGTGGGGCGATCGAATTTTCTTGTACGGGCGAGGTGGGCCCGTTGCGTGGCGATCTGGACCGTGATTTTGCATAAATTGTTGCGCAGATGTGTGCCGCCAATATGGCGATTTACCGCATGCCGGCCACGGGATGGACGACGCTGACAGGTCAGCAAGGGTTTCTGCCCGAACGCGGTTTTGCCTTCGTAACCCTGGATCACGTGATCATGGGCATGAACGGCAACGCGATCCTGGCGCACAGAAGGGATTTCGATTACGACGCCGCTTACCAGCGCTTCAATGCGACCGTATGAACGCGGCGCCGGTCAAAGGAGAATTGCACCATGTCAGATTTGGATTGCGTGTCGGTGCTCAAGGGTGTCGTTGCCACCCTGCGGTTCGATGACGACGGGACCCTCGCAGAGGCCGCGGGGCAGCTGGATCAGGTCGACACGAAACTGGCGGCCGAATTGTGCTACGCGAACGGGCGCATCATGCACCACAACATCAATATGCTCATGACCCTTTCCGGCACGTCGGGGTGGCCACCTCGGGGCTGGATGATGATGGGTGATGAGCTATTTATTTGTGCAGTGGCAGAGGTGGCCTGTTTCGTACGCAATCACGAGGTGTCTTTCGAGGATGTGTTCAGCGGCTTGACGGAAATTTCCCAGAAATAAAGTCGCCCGGTGCAAGTAAAGTGACGATACCGTGTCATGCCCGCACGATTTGACGGCCGCACCGAAGAAAAACGGGGACCTGCGTCCCCGTGATTGACTTGAGTGGCCGCGCGATTACTTCAGCCGTACCAGTTCGACGCGACGGTTCTTGAAGCGTCCCTCATCCGTAGCGTTGTCGGCCACCGGCTGGGATTCGCCATAGCCCCTGGCGGACAGGCGGTCTGCGGCAATGCCCTTGCCGACCAGATAGTTGCGAACGGCTTCGGCACGCCGCTGGGACAGGTCCATGTTGTATCTGTCACTGCCGCGGCTATCCGTGTGGCCTGCGACTTCGATATTCACATTGCCCCATGTGTCCAGGGCCGTGACGTCGCGGTCGATGATGGCCATGTCTTCCTGACGCAGGGTGGCCTTGTCAAAGTCAAAATTCACGCCTTCCAGCACCAGTTTCTGCGGCACTGGGGCCGGTTGTGCAGGCGCGACATATGCCGGCGCAGGCGCAGCGGGCGCGACATAGGCGGGCGCCGGCGTGGGTTCGGGCATTGCAGCGACCACTGCAGGCGCCGGGCAAGGCGTATCAAGAAGTTGCCGGCCCGGGCAGCCAATGGTCCTGTAAAGCTCATAGCCGACTGTTTTTCCGGTCGGGCTGGCGGCATTGGAAGGATCGTAAAAAATGCCCGTTGCCGCGTGTGCACTGACAAGCCCCGCAGACATCAGGATTGCACCAAGGGTGCTTATAAGGAAAGGTTTCGTGCGCATGATCAGGTCCCTCTTAATGTGAATTTGAGCAAAATTTGATGGGCATCCTGAGAGGGTGTTTCGAGGATGTTTTGCTAACCCATTGATTAAGAGTACGTCAAAGCAAATATGGGTTCTGTACGCCAGCGAACATAGCCCGCATTTTCGTAATCAGGGCAGGGGGCGTCACGGAATCAAGGGCGCGGCAGGAAGGGCGGTGTGCCGCGACGCGTCCTGGCTTTCGCCGAGATCGCGTGGGCCATCATTGGATTCGCGCCCCGGCCGGCGCATGGGGTGCGCCGAGTTCGCGGATATAGGGGTCTGGGGACCCCCAGCTATTGTGTTGCCCTAGATGGACTGCGTTTGATCCCGCCCAAGTGCCTTGGACTGGTATAGGGCCTTGTCTGCGCGGGTCAGCAAGGCATCCACGGAGTCGTCCGTGTCCAGCCATTCTGAAATCCCGATACTGACCGACCAGGCAATAGGCTCGCTCTCTCTTCCCGCCTCATGAAAGCGGTTCGCAACCAGCGTGGCGTGTTCGACACCGGTGTTCGGGAGGATGGCCATGAATTCGTCCCCGCCGAAACGGGTAAACAGGTCTGTATCCCTGAGGAAGGTTTTTGCTTTGCTTGAGAAATCGATCAGGACCTTGTCGCCGCCGAGATGGCCGTACGTGTCGTTGATTTCCTTGAAATTGTCCAGGTCGATCAGCATGACGGACAGCCTGTTTCCGTAGCGTTTGGAACGGGAAATCTCTCGCTGCAATTCCACGATGGCTGACTTCTTGTTGAGACATTGCGTCAGATCGTCATGGCGGCTGGCGAATTCCAGGTCCTGCCGCAGCCTTTCGGACCCCAGCATGATGAAGCTGACCGTCCCGAGCGGAACCATGACGGAAGGGATGGCCATGAAGAGAAGCTGCGACGTGGAATCGTCAAAAATGCTGGTGGGGTGCTGCAAACCGAGCATGATCCCGCCAAGGCGAACGACCCTTGAGACGATCAGCACGGCGAGCGAAAAGATTAGAATGCCGCGCCCCGTGGTTTTGGGCAACTTCTTCAGGACAAGGGTCAAGTGATCCAGGATCACAATCAGGGTGAAGAGGCTCAAGGTGGCAAGCCGCACCTCGGGATTCGGCTGGACATACGTGAACCAGGCGAACAAGGACGCATAGCACGCAACAAAGCAGACCAGCAGCGTTCGGCTGAATCGCGGCGGCATTCCGGAAAACTTGCGGGTGCCGGCATTCATGATCATGAAGCCAGCCAGCAGCATCAGATTGGCTGCAACAATGCTGAACGCGTCCGGAATGACGTCCCGGGCCACGAACAACGGGATGCCCAGTGCAATGACGAAGACGGACAGGCCCCACTCATGCAGGCCCTGAATGTTTCTCGGGTAGGTCCTTGCAATGACCAGCAGCACGGCGCTCATGGCCAGTGCCATGAAACCCGAGCTGAGCAGGATGATTAACGGGGCCGGCATTTCAAGAAAGCGTGTTATTCGTTGTCCATTCGATTGCTGGGCAGGCCAGGCGCTCTGCGCGCCGGTCAATGCGCGGCGAAGCCTGCTTACCGGGGCGACACTGGATTCTCTCATTGATATGGCCATTTCCTCCGCATTCGGTGGCGCCCGGCCTTGCGATCGGCTTCTGCGTGTGTGATCAGGATCGCCGGCGGCGGCAAAGGCCGTGCCGGGCAACTTCAGAGCCGGCAGCAAACCTGTGAAACCAGTTGCGTTTCGCAGCCAAGCCTTGCAATGCGTGGCGCCACGTGCAAGACCGAGCCCCGTCGCGCGTCGGGGTCCGCTCCAGGGAAGCAACGCGCGCGCGGGAACTATGATGCGTAGTTGAGCCGTATCTTGCGGAGGGCGCCCATGACAATGTTCTTGTTGCGGAATGCGTGTGTTCCTGCACATGCAGGGGGTCGGGTGAGGCATGGCCGCCCCTGACGAAGCCGATCTGACGCAGGCCACGGCCGCCGTGGGCACTCTCCTGGAAGGGTTGGGCCTTTCCGCCCCTCTCTACGCCGTCGAACCGCGCGAGGGGAAGTGGGCGGTAATCGTGGAATGCGCAACCGGGTCGGGGTGGCAGCGCGTGGAGTTGCGGGCAGGCCATG
>JAJXTE010000080.1 GCA_021784115.1 Pseudomonadota bacterium
ATGGCGGGCGTGCCGATCATGATTTCGTGCGCGGCGACGCGGCCGGCACCGTCCTTGGTCTTCAGCAGCGTCTGCGAAATGACCGCGCGCAGGGATTCGGATAGCATCGAGCGCACCATTTCCTTTTCCGCCGCCGGGAACACGTCGACCACGCGGTCGATGGTCTTGGCGGCCGACGAAGTGTGTAGCGTGCCGAACACCAGGTGGCCGGTCTCGGCGGCGGTCAGGGCGAGGCGGATGGTCTCGAGGTCACGCAATTCGCCGACCAGAATGACGTCCGGGTCTTCCCGCAGCGCCGAGCGCAGCGCGTTGTTGAACGACAGCGTGTGCGGCCCGACCTCGCGCTGGTTGATCAGGCATTTCTTGCTCTGGTGCACGAATTCGATCGGGTCCTCGACGGTGAGGATGTGTGCATACTGATTCTCGTTGACGTAATCCATCATCGCCGCCAGCGTGGTCGACTTGCCGGAGCCGGTGGGGCCGGTGACCAGCACGATGCCGCGCGGCTGGTCGGAGATTTCCTTGAAGATGGCGGGGGCGTTGAGCTCTTCCAGCGTCAGAACCTTGGACGGAATCGTACGGAACACCGCACCTGCACCATACTGCTGGTTGAAGGCGTTGACGCGGAAACGCGCCAGCGACGGGATTTCGAACGAGAAGTCGATTTCCAGCGTCTCTTCGTACACCTTGCGCTGGCTGTCGTTCATGATGTCGTACACCATGCGGTGCACGTCCTTGTGATCCATCGGCGGCAGGTTGATGCGGCGAATGTCGCCGTTGACCCGGATCATCGGCGGCAGGCTTGCCGACAGGTGAAGGTCGGACGCCTTGTTCTTGACGGCAAAAGCCAGCAGTTCAGAAATATCCACGCGTGCCTCGTTCAGTATTGGGTGGGGTTTTGTCAGATAATTAGCGCTATGGATAACGGCCCGACACCGCGCAAACTTGAGCCTGCCACGACGTCTGCGGGTTCCACGCCGGCCGAGCGCCTGCTCGCCGTGCAGGCGCGGATCACGCGTGCCGCGGACCAGGCCGCGCGCGATCCGGCGGATGTGTCCCTGCTGGCGGTGAGCAAGACATTCGACGCGGGGGCCGTGCGTGACCTGGCCGCCTGTGGACAGCGCGAATTCGGCGAAAACTATGTGCAGGAGGCGCTCGACAAGCAGACAGCCCTGCGCGATCTGCCGCTGGCCTGGCATTTTATCGGGCCAATCCAGAGCAACAAGACGCGGGCGATCGCCGAAAACTTCAGCTGGGTGCACAGCGTCGACCGGCTGAAAATCGCCGAGCGCCTGTCCGCCCAGCGCCCGGCCGGCTTGCCGCCGCTGCAGGTGTGCATCGAGGTGAACGTCAGTGGCGAGGCGAGCAAGGGTGGGGTGGCCCCCTCCGAAGTGCCGGCGCTCGCCGACGCCATTGCGAAATTGCCGGGCCTGCAACTTCGCGGCCTCATGGCGATTCCCGCGCCGACCTCCGACGGGGGCGCGCAGCGTGCCGCATTCCGGCAGGTGCGCGAACTGTTTGATGATCTGCGCGCGCGCGGCCGTGCGCTCGACACCCTGTCGATGGGCATGTCGGGCGACCTGGAAGCGGCGATTCGGGAGGGCGCGACCATCGTTCGGATCGGAACCGCCCTCTTTGGTGAGAGGACTAGACATGCATAAAGTGAGCTTCATCGGCGGCGGCAACATGGCTGCCGCCATCATCGGCGGCCTGATTGCCAGCGGCACCCAGCCGACCGACATCGAGGTCGTGGAAATCAACGCCGACGCACGGGCGCAGTTGTCCGCGCGTTTCGGCGTCGTGACCCACACGGATCTCTCGCAGGCGCGACTGCATCCGCTGGTTGTGCTGGCGGTCAAACCGCAAACCCTGCCCGAGGTCGCGGCGGCGCTGGCGGCGCACCTGTCAGGCCATCTGGTGATATCGATCGTCGCCGGCGTGCGGGTCGCCGACCTCGCCCGCTGGCTGGGCGGGCACCGCCGGATCGTGCGCACCATGCCCAATACGCCGGCACTGGTGCAGGCGGGAATTACCGGACTGTATGCGCCGCCCGACGTCGACCAGGATGCACGCTCGCAGGCCGAAGCCGTGTTGCGGGCCGTCGGCGGCGTCGTGTGGGTGGAGGACGAGCCCCGGCTCGATGCGGTCACGGCCGTGTCAGGCAGCGGTCCCGCCTATGTGTTCTATTTCATCGAGTCGCTGGAGGCCGCGGCCGTGGCGCAGGGCCTGCCGGCCGCCACGGCCCGTCAGTTGGCGCTGCAGACCTTTTTCGGCGCCGCCAAGCTGGCGCTGGAATCGGGCGAGGAACCGGCCGTTCTGCGCCAGCGCGTCACCTCCAAGGGCGGCACCACCGAACGCGGCATCGCGGCACTGGACGCGGCGGCGGTCAAACAGGGCATCGCCCAGGCGGTGGAGGCGGCCAGCCTGCGCAGCGCCGAACTCGGCGATGAACTGGGGCGGCTTGCATGATCTCGGGCGCACTGCACTTCCTGATCCAGACGCTGGGCCACCTGTTCGTGATTGCCGTGCTGCTGCGCTTCATGATGCAGCTGTTCCGGGTGCCGTTTCGCAATCCCTTCGCGCAGTTCATCGTTGCCGTCACCGACTTCGCGGTCAAGCCTTTGCGCCGCGTGGTTCCGGGGCTGTTCGGCCTGGACTGGGCCAGCCTGCTGATCGCCTGGCTGGTCGAACTGGTGGTGGTGACGGCGGGGTACTGGCTGGACGGGTTTCCGTTCGCCCTGGCGGGCGGCAAGGTGTGGCCGGTCATGCTCGGCCTGGCGGCGGTGCGGCTCGTCAGCCTGGCGGTCTACATGATCATCGGCCTGACCCTTGTGCGCGCGGTGCTGTCGTGGGTCAATTCGAACACCCCGCTGACGCCCGTGGTCTACGAGCTGACCGAACCCTTCCTGCGTCCTCTGCGGCGCATCGTTCCGATGGCCGGCCCGGTCGATCTGACGCCGCTGGTGCTGTTCATCCTGTGCCAGTTGATCCTGATGCTGCCGGTTCTGGCGCTGGAGCGGGCCCTGCTTGGCGCGCTCTGAGCGTGAACCGACCCCCCCTGTCTGGGCGCATCGCCACGGCTCCGACTGGCTGCTCGAGTTGCACGTGCAGCCGGGGGCAAAGACCACTGCCCCGGCAGGGGAGCACGGTGGCCGCCTCAAATTAAAGATTTCCGCGCCGCCGGTCGATAACAAAGCGAATGTGCATCTTCTGGCCTGGCTGGCTGCGCAGCTGGGGGTGCCGAAATCGGCGGTGCGCCTCGTGCGGGGGGAGTCTTCGCGGCAGAAGACCGTGGCGGTGTCAGGGGTGGAGACCCCTTGGCTTGATATCGAGAACGACAGAAAAACATGAGCATCCATCTGGAACAGGAAGTTGCCGACTTCAGCGAGCGGCGCATGCGGCTGGCAAGCGCGATTACCGACTACGCCGACTGGCTCGATCGTCTGCACGGCATCGATGCCGAACGTACCCTCCGCCTGGCCGACACCGCTTCGAGCCTGCGCCAGGACAAGCTCGTGGTGGCCTTCGTGGCCGAGTTCTCACGCGGCAAGACCGAACTCATCAACGCCCTGTTCTTTGCCGACCACGGCCAGCGCCTGCTGCCCTCCGACGCCGGGCGGACCACGATGTGCCCGACCGAACTGTTTTTCACCCCGGACGAAGCGCCCAGCCTCTGCCTGCTGCCGATCGAGACGCGCCGCCGCGAGGAATCGCTGGCGCGGCTCAAGCACATGCCGATCGAATGGTGTCGGGTATTGCTCGATCCGGCCGATTCGGACCAGTTGCAGGAAAGCCTGAAGAAGCTCACCGAGACCAAGCTGATGCCGGCGGTCGACGCCATCGAACTCGGGCTGTGGAATGGCGAGGACGAGAGCGAACGCCATCATCTGCGTGCCGACGGCACGGTGGAGGTCCCGGCCTGGCGCTATGCCATGGTCAATTATCCGCACCCGCTCTTGCAGGCCGGCCTGACGATTCTCGACACGCCGGGACTCAATGCGCTGGGGACCGAACCCGAGCTCACGCTTTCGGTCATCCCCAATGCGCATGCGGTGATGTATCTGCTGGCCACCGATACCGGGGTGACGCGTTCCGATCTGGAAATCTGGCAGAAACATGTCCATCGCCACACCAACTACCACGTGGCGGTGCTCAACAAGATCGACATGCTGTGGGACGAACTGAAGAGCGAGGCGGAAGTTCAGGCCAGCATCGAACGCCAGGCCGAAGAAGCCGCGCGCGTGCTGAAGCTGCCGCGCAGCCGGGTATTTACCGTGTCGGCGCAGAAGGCGCTGGCCGCCACCATCCGCGGCGATGCCGCCTTGCGCGTTCGTTCCGGTATCGAATCGCTGGAATATCTGCTGGCGCACCAGGTCATCCCGGCGCGGCGCGACATGCTCTACCACGCAGTCAGCCACGACGTGATGTCGATGATCGACGAGAGCCGGGTCGATCTGTCCGCACGGATCAAGCGCAGCAGCGAAGAACTGATTCAGCTCACCCAGTTGTCGGGCAAGAATCGCGACATGATCGAGCAGTCGCGCGTCAGCCTGCAGAAGGAAAAGGACAGCTACGACGCCACCGCCAACCAGTTCCGGGCGACCCGCAAGGCCGTCAAGGCGCAGGGGGCGCACCTGCTGTCCTACCTGTCGGAAGAGACGCTGGGCACCATCTGCAAGGCGGGCCGCGCGGCAATGGAATCCAGCCTGACCACGCGCGGGCTGACCGGCGGGATCCGTCAGCTGAGTGAGCAGATGGGGGAACGCATCACGCAGGCAACCAAGCTGGCCGACAACATGCTGGATGCGCTGGACCAGGCCTATATCCGGTTTCACCGCCAGCATCACTTGCCGAAAATGCAGGTGCCGCGGCTGGATCTGGGCGCCTATCGCAACCGCCTGGAAGCGCTGACGCGCGAGACCGAGGCGTTCTGCAAGGATCCCGCCAACCTGATGCTGGAAAAGCGTTTCATGATCCGGCGTTTCTATGCGGGTCTGGCAGAAGAAGCCCGCAAGGCGTTCAACCTGGCGCGAACGGAGGCCGAACGCTGGCTGCGAATCGCGCTCGACCCGATCATGACGCGCATCCGCGAGCACAAGCAGTATCTCGACACGCGGCTGGCCAGCCTGCAGCGCATTCTGGAAAACATGGGCATGCTGCACAGCCGCATGGCCCAGATCAAGGATGAGATCAACGCCCTGCGCCAAAACAAGGTGGAGCTGAACCGCATAGCCGAGCAGCTTGCCGCCTAGGCGTTGGAGGGCGACAGCGCCGTGGGCAGGCGCATGGGACGGGGGCGCGCGCGCCGTTAGCCGTTCAGACGGCCCAGCAGTACGATCGTCTTGTCGGGATCGGTGTTCTTCAGCAGCCGCTGCGTGGGGGACGCCAGTTGGTCCAGATGGGATTTCAGAATCTGCTGCTTGACCTGCAGCAGGCTCGCCGGCTGCATCGAGAACGTCCGCAGGCCCAATCCCAGCAGCAGCCGCGTCAGCAACGGATCGCCCGCCATCTCGCCGCACACCGATACGGGCTTGCCCGCCTTGGTGCCGGCGCGGATGGTGTGCTGGATGAGATTGAGCACGGCGGGGTGCAGCGGGTCGTACAGGTGCGCGACGCTGTCGTCGGCGCGGTCGATCGCCAGCGTGTACTGGATCAGATCGTTGGTGCCGATCGACAGGAAATCCAGCTGTTCGGCAAAGAATCCGGCGGCCAGCGCCGCAGCCGGAACCTCGATCATGCCGCCGAGCGGGATGCCTTCGTCGAATTTCAGCCCGTCCTTGCGCAGCGAGGCCTTGGCCTCGTCGATGCGCTGCAGGGTTTGCCGCAGTTCCATGAAACTCGCCAGCATTGGGATGAGGATGCGCACCTGGCCATGGACAGACGCCCGCAGGATGGCGCGCAGCTGGGCATGGAACAGGCCGGGTTCGGCCAGGCACAGGCGAATCGCGCGCAGGCCCAGGGCCGGATTGTCGGCCACCGTGTGGCCCCATGGCGCCTGCTTGTCGGCGCCCAGGTCGAGCGTGCGGATGGTGACCGGCTTGCCGTCCAGCGCCTCGGCCACCGCCTTGTACGCGTGGTATTGCTCCTCCTCGCTCGGCAGGTCGCTGCGGTTGAGGAACAGGAACTCGCTGCGGAACAGGCCGATGCCGTGTGCGCCCGCAGCCTTCACCGCGTCGATGTCGGAGAGCAACTCGATGTTCGCCATCAACTCGACCAGGGTGCCGTCGAGGGTAGCCGATTTGCTGGTCTTCAGCCGCTTGAGCTTGTCGGTGTCGATGCGCCACTGGTTCTGCCGCAGGCGGTATTCGGCGAGCACCGACTCGTCCGGATTGACGATCACCACGCCGTCGCGACCGTCGACGATCAGAAGGTCGTGGTCGCGGATCAGTCCGCGCGCGTTGTGCAGCGCCATCACCGATGGCATGCCCATGCTGCGCGCGAGAATCGCGGTGTGTGAGGTGGTGCCGCCGAGATCGGTGATGAAGGCGGCGAAATGCACGTTCTTGAAAATGACCATGTCGGCCGGCGACAGCTCGTGCGCGACCAGGATGCGTTCACTGTCGAAATCGACGTCCAGCGGCAGGTGGCTGGGGTGGCCCATCAATGCCTTCAGCACGCGCTGCACCACCTGCACCACGTCCTCCTGGCGGCTGCGCAGATAAGCGTCGTCGATTTCCTCGAAGCGCGCGACCAGCGCTTCCATCTGCTGCGCCAGCGCCCATTCGGCGTTGCACTGGGTTTCGCGGATCAGGCGCTTGGGTGCCTCGGCGATCATCGAGTCGCCGAGGAACATCAGGTGCATGTCGAGAAAAGCCGACAGTTCGGCCGGTGCGTTGGGCGGGATGTGGCTGCGCAGGACTTCGAGCTCGGCGCGGGTGGCGAGGATGGCCTCGTCGAAGCGTGCCAGTTCGTCCTTGATGTATTTGCGGTCGAGCATGTACTGCGGCACTTCGACCCGCGCGCTCGAGGCGAGATGTGCATAGCCGATGGCGATGCCGCCGGAGACGCCGATGCCGTGCATCGAAAAGCTCACAGTTCCTCCCCGAAGCCGCTGGAAATCAGGCCGGCCAGTGCGTCGATGGCTTCCATCTCGTCGTCGCCGTTGGTTTCCAGGGTGATGGTGCTGCCCCGCGCGGCCGCCAGCATCATCACGCCCATGATGCTCTTGGCGTTGACGCGACGACCGTTGCGCGACATGAAGACATCGCTCTTGAAACTGGACGCCAGCTGGGTCAGCCGGGCGGACGGGCGCGCGTGCAGCCCGAGCTTGTTGACGATTTCAACGTCCCGTTGCTGCATGGCACATGGTCTCGGAAATATGGTTGATGCTGTTGCGCCCGCCTTCGACGATGCGCTCGATGAGTTGCGGCAGCGCCAGCGTCTCGCGGTAATTCAGCGCCTTCAGGAGCATCGGCAGGTTGACGCCGGATACGCCCTCGATATGGGCGGGCTCGAGCAGGCGGCACAGCGTGTTGCTGGGCGTGGCGCCATACACGTCGGTCAGCACCAGGATGCCATGACCTTCGTCCAGCTCGGCCAGACGCGCCTGCAGGGCCCTCTGGCGCTCATCCGGGTCGGCGTGGCCGATGAAGTCGAGCGTGGCGAGTCCGCGTGGGCTTTGTCCCAGCACATGGGTAGCGCACTCGACCAGGCTGTCGGCGAGCGAACCGTGGGCGACGATGAGGATGCCTATCATTGCGGGAATGTCAGACCAAAACCAGCATTCTATCGAAGCCGGGCCTTCATGGCTGGGGAGACATGGATCTGGCCGGAGGCATCCACGGCCAGGTAGTCGTCTATGCCGAGACGGGACGCATTGTTCGCCAGCCGTGACGCGCCGTCGATGAAGAGCGGCTTGGACAGTGCGTCCGAACGCGTGCCCGCATGCTCGCCCGATACGAGGATCGTCACCGATTGCATGCCCGACGCGGGCCAGCCTGTGCGCGGATCGATCAGATGGCAGTAGCGGCGCCCGCCTGCCTCGAAGTAGCGCTGGTAATCGCCCGAGGTGCCGATCGCCTCGCCGTCATGCAGGTCCAGCGTCGCCAGCGTGCCGGGCTTGCGCGGATGCTGGATGCCGACGCGCCAGGGGCGGTCGCCGTGCTGGCCCAGTGCGATCACGTTGCCGCCGATGTTCACCAGCGCGTTCCTGATGCCGCGTGCTTTCAGGATGGCCACCGCGTCGTCCAGCGCGCGGCCCTTGGCGTAGCCGCCGAGGTCCAGCTGCACGGCCGGGTTGTCGCTCCAGACCGTGTTGCCCTCGATATGCAGGTCGCGCATGCGCGGGGCCGCCTTCACCCAGCGCGCGATGGCCGCAGCATCCGGTACTTTTCCCTGCGGCGTGTCGGCATGGAATCCCCACAACGCGATCAGGCCGCCGATGGCGGGGTTGAACACGTCGTTCGACTGGTTAGAGAAGGCCTGCGCATCGCGCAGCATGGCCGCGAGTTCGGGCGTGACAGAGACGCGTTGACTCTTGGCCAGCGCGGCATTGAGCCGCGACAGCTCGCTCGGCTGCCAGGCGTGCAACTGGTGATGCAGCGCGTCGAAGCGGGCCAGCACCGCGGCGATCGCCTGCTGGGCCAGGGCTTCCGGCGGGCCGTAGACGCTGACTTCGACCAGGGTGCCGAATACGTAGGACTGCTGCTGGACCAGCGGCGGCGGGCTGCA
>JAJXTE010000081.1 GCA_021784115.1 Pseudomonadota bacterium
TGACAGGACGCTTTACATCGCGTCCCGAAGCAGGCGCTCCCTTTTATTAATGAATGTGTATTGGTTATTGATGGTTCCACCTAGTCCCTTGTTTGTTCACGCCTCATCGGAACGGAGCGCCGTTCCATGAAGCCGAACTGCACCAATATCGAGTGGCACGGCCGCGCCAAGTGCGCGGTCTGCGAAGTGCGCAACTTCGTCCTGTTCTCCGGCCTGTCCGCGCAGGAACTGGATTCCATCCTGCAGCCCATCGACAACCTGCATGCGCCGCAACATGCCGTGCTGTATGAACAGGGCGCGGCAGCGCCCTACGTGTACACGATACGCAGCGGCCTCATCAAGCTCAAGGTCGATCTCCCCAATGGCGGCCAGCGCATCGTGCGCCTGTTGCGGCCGGGCGATGTGGCCGGCCTGGAGACGCTGGTCGGCGAGCGCTACCACCACGCGGCCATCGCCTTGCAGGATGCCGACGTCTGCCGCATTCCGCGCGACGTGGTGATGAAGCTCGACCAGACCCGTCCGAGCGTGCACCAGGCGCTCCTGCAGCGCTGGCAGCGCTCGGTCGACCAGGCCGACCATTTCATCGTCGCGCTTTCCACCGGCCCGGCCGAAGCGCGCATGGCACGGCTGCTCATCACGCTCGGCTGCAGCGGCGAGCACCCGGAAACCATGCCGAGCCGCGAGGACATGGGCGCACTCCTCGGCATCACCACCGAAACCGCCAGCCGCATCATGGCGGGGTTCAAGCGCCGCGGACTCGTCCACACGGACAAGGGCAGCGATGTCGTGTGCGACCACGCCGGCCTCGCGCAACTGGCCGATTGTTAAGGCGTGTGTTGTTTAAAAGTCACGCTGTTGTATTGACAATTGTCAATCTGGAAAAAGCGGCTGCAAAAGCTCATTAAAATCGCGCCAAAAAGGCTTGCGCCGACAAATATTAAACACCCATTACAAAGGCGGGTTAACCGCCTGCGGAGAATACGAATGAAATTTGCCTTGAAACCCCTTGCCGCGTGCATGGCGGCCTCGTTCGGCGTGTCATCGCTCAATGTGTGGGGCGCGCCGCCGGCCCCGCCCCCGGTCCAGACCCAAAGCCAGAACCCGGGCGGCGCCCAGGCCGGCACCCCTGTGCTTTCGGCTCCGCCCGTCCTGGCGACCCGCCCGGCAACATCGGTCTTCCCGACCCAGCCGAACGAGTTCCCCGGCATTCCCTGGGGCTCGTTCCTGGTTTTCCCGGAGGTGTCGCTGGCTGCCACCTACGACGACAACATCTACGCCGAGCGCCCCTACGCGCCCACGCGCTCCAACGTGACCCATGACGTGATCTATACGCTGTCGCCGTCGATCGCGCTGAAATCCAACTGGAAGCAGCACGCGCTGAACGTCGACGCGGGCGGCGACTTCGACCGCTACCGCAAACACGACTCGGAAAACGTCGACGACTACTGGCTCGGCTTCGATGGCCGCTATGACCTGAGCCCGAACACCAACGTGTTTGGCGGCGCCCGCCACGCGCGCGACCACGAAGACCGTTCCACGCCGGGCACCGATATCGGGCAAATCGAGCCGACCCGGTACGACCACGAGGAAGCGCACCTCGGCCTCGCCCATTCGTTCGGCGCCTTCCGCCTGCGCCTCGGCGGCACCTACGACCAGTACGACTACAAGGACGGCGCCCTGGCCAGCGGGACGGCGGTCGACAACGACTATCGCGACCACCAGCTGAGCTCGCTCGGGGCGCGCCTGGGTTATGTCCTCTCCCCCCAATACGAAATCTTTGGCCAGGTGGCGACCGACAATCGCCAATACGACAACCTGATCCCCGGCCGAAGCTTCAATCGCGATTCCGACGGCACCCGCGCCGCGGCCGGGGTGAAGTTCACCCTGCAGCCCCAGCGCCTGGCGGGCGAGGCCTTCGCCGGCGTAATGCGCCAGAATTTCGACTACAGCGGATTCTCCGACATCAGCAAGCCGTATTTCGGCTTGCTGACCGTCTGGAAACCGACATCGCTGACAACCGCGACCCTGTTCATCGACCGCTCGCTGGAAGAGACGGTCGTCCACGACGGGGCCGGCACGTATGCGTCCAGCTCGACCGACACCACCTACGGCTTCGAGGTGGAGCGCCACCTGACCAGCAGGCTGTCGGTCGACGGCCGCGCCGCGTACACGCACAGCGACTTCAACGACTTCGACCGGCTCGACAAGATCATCGATGCCGGCGCCGGTCTGCGCTACTACGTGATGCCGAACGTGTACGTCGGCGCCGACCTGCGCGTCGTCGATCGCGCGTCCAGCGACATCGCCGCGCAATACAGCCGCAACCAGGTGCTGGTCAGCGTCGGCTACACGCCGGCGCGCAACCGCGACTATTCCATCATCCCCGAACGCGAAGCCGGCGCGCCTGAAGCGCCGCGCGCGCAGGGCCTGTATTCCGGCTTCTACCTCGGCGCGCAACTGGGGCATGGCGCGCTGACCACGGCGACCAGTGGCCCGCGCGGCGGCAACGAAGGCACCGACACCGCCGACATGGGCGGCTTCGGCGCCAGCTACGGCCTGTTCGGCGGCTGGGGCACCGAGATCAACAACTGGTACCTCGGCGTCGAAGTCGACGGCGGCGACAGCAACGCCAACTGGTACCACAAGAAGGCCAAGGGCGACGCGCCCACCGAATATGTCGACAAGAACGACAGCTACGGGCTGGGCGTGCGCGTCGGCTACCTGCTTGACGGCGGGATGATGTACGGCAAGCTGGGAGCGGTTCGCACCGATTTCCACAGCTACTTCACGGAGAATCAGTACGCCGCCACTGGCGCCTTCGACCAGAAACACAGCGAGACCGGCACCCGCTTCGGACTCGGCCTGGAAATCCCGGCCTCGCGCAACCTGTTCGTGCGCACCGATTTCAGCTACACGCACTACGACGAATACGAGCTGCCGCACCAGGTCTCTGGCGGTGGGGCGATCACGTCCGAAATCTTCGACAGCCACGAAGCCCTGTTCAGCCTCGGCCTCGGCTGGCGCTTCGGCAGCGAGCGCCCGGCCGTCGCCGCACGTCTGGCCACCGAACTGCGCGGTCTCTACATGGGCGCCAACCTCGGCCACGGCACGCTAGGCACCCATCTGACCGGCACCCACAGAGACCAGGGCGCCGGCCCCTACGACTTCAACGGCGATTTCGCCAACTCGGGCTTCACCGGCGGCTTCTTCACGGGCTACGGCTGGACTTACAAGCAGCTCTATGTCGGCCTCGAGATGGACGCCGAGGCGGCCAACTTCGGCTGGTATCACCAGCGGGACACCGCGGGCGGTGGCGGCCGCGATTTCTCGGCCGAGAAGCGCGGCAGCTACGGCGGCGGCGTGCGGATCGGCTACGTGCTGCCCAACGGCAGCCTGCTGTACGGTCGCATCGGCGCGGTGCAGACCCGTTTCAACACGATGTACAACAAGGGCAACAGCACCGGCGCGTGGATCAACCGTTCGGACACGCTCGGCGGAACGCGCGTCGGCCTCGGCGCCGAGATTCCGGCCTCGCAGAACGCGTTCGTGCGCATGGACTACAGCTACACCCGCTACGACGACACGGTCAGCTTCGTGACGACGCAGGATGGCGGCGCCAACCCGGACGCCATGCGCTTCGACAACGCGGAAAGCCTGGTCCGCCTGGGCCTGGGTTACCGGTTCTGAGCCGCCCGAAACAGCTGAAAATTCAATAAGTAATGCGTGAAAATTTAATCAAGAGCATTGAGAAATATCAATGCCTTTTCAAACAAGAGTCGCTAATCTTGATTCGCGATTTCAGGCATTTTGCCGTCCGGCCCGTGCGGCCGGCT
This sequence comes from Pseudomonadota bacterium, assembly GCA_021784115.1. Classification (GTDB taxonomy): domain Bacteria; phylum Pseudomonadota; class Gammaproteobacteria; order Burkholderiales; family Thiobacillaceae; genus Thiobacillus. Next base: position 3,834 of record JAJXTE010000081.1, read on the forward strand.
GCAAAGTAAGGCGTAATTCACCAACGATGGAGAGATACATGACACACCCCGCATACAATTTCAAAAAACTGATCCTCGCCGGTGGCACCACGTTCGCCATGCTGGCTGTTCCGATGGCCGTCAATTCGGTCACCGGCCTTGACCTGGGCGTGATCTCGGCCGCTCACGCCGCTGAAGACGGCGGCACCAAAAAAGGCAGCGCCAACAAGGGCGGCGCCCAGAAAGGCTCGGCCAACAAGGGCGGCCAGGGCAAGGGCGGATCGACCAACAAGATTTTCCGCATTCCGGCGGAAGCTGAAGAAGACAGCGACCGTCCGGTCTGGGCGGGCGTGAAGGGCGGCAAGTCGGGCGGCGGCGGCAAGCCGGCCGGTGCCGGCACCAAGAAGGGTGACCTGTTCGGCGACATGGTCGTCATCCTGCGCGATGCTTACGGCGTGCCCATCCTGGACAATGGCTTGGTTCAGCCCATCGCCTACGTCTACGATGCTTCCGGCAACCTGATTCCGTATGTGGTGGACGGCAAGCTGCAGACAATTCCCTACGATCCCGTGACCGGCGATCTGGTGACCACGATCAACGGCGTGGCTGTCTATACGGCCGAAGTCGATCTGGGCCGTCTGAGCGTGGCGCGTGCACCGGCCAAGGTTCTGGATCACTCCCTGACTGAAGCGCTGACCAAGCTCACGACTTCCGGTGCGGTGATCGCGCTGGATGCCGCCGGTCGCCTGACAGTCAATGGTACAGCCATCGACTCGCCGCTGGAGAACCTGGCGCTGTACAAGACCTACATCGCGACCGGCACCCTGCCGGGCGTGACGGTGCCCACCGGCTTCAACCCCGCCGCGCTGCTCGCTGCGGCGGCTGACAAGACCGGCAGCATCAGCGTGGACACGGTGGAGTACATGAACTCCATCCTGGGGATTCCGTCCGCTACAACGCTCGCGGTCATGACGTCGACCGACTACGATCGGTACAAGACCTGGAAGGATGCGTCTGCACAGATCCTGGTCCTGCAGCCGGATGGCGTGACGTACAAGGTGGAACCGGTGAACCTGTACGAAGCGGTGTTCAACAGCACCACTTGGACCGACCCGACGTTGACGGGCGGCGCGGACGACTTCGCGACCGCTGCGGACGACTACCTGAAGGTGATCGAGTTCGTTCACGACAACGGGGTTCGTACGGAGTAATCGCCTGACCGGGCGGCGTGCCGCCCGGTGCATTACACGCAACAGGAGTTTTCAGCATGCATGCTTACAGCAAATGGACAACGGTCGTGTTGCTCGCTGCCGGCCTGGCAGTGGGCAGCGCGGCCAGCTACGCGGAAGACAGCCATACCGACAGCCATTCGGATAGCGGCCATTCGGGCGGCAAGAAGGGCCCGAAGTACATGGGCGGCGGCAACAAGGGCGGCAGCCATAGCAGCAGCTCGCACAAGGGCGGCAGCTCGCACCATGACAGCTCGGAAGGCGGCAGCAAGTCGGTGGAAGGCAAAATTTTCCACGGCAAGTCCGGCGGCCACGAAGAAGGCGGCACCGACGGCGGCCATGAAGACGGCACCGAGCACACCCACTAAATAGGTGGTCGTACGTTGCAGGACAAGGGGCACACGATTCGTGTGCCCTTTTTTTTCGACATCGTTTCCCGCTCTGTCACACACTGCCACACACTGATGCCGCCAGGACACACGCTCGACACCCCCGCTGCTCAAGATGCTCTCCATCGGCCAATACGAACGCCCCGACAGGCGATCGCAGATGCCGAGTAACACGTTCCATTTTTTATTCTTTCAAGGAATCCGGTTATGAAAAGCATTCTGCAAGCTGCCCTGTTCACTTCCCTGCTCGCCTCGTTTTCGGCCTTTGCCCACCACCCCGCCGAAGACATCGTCGATGCAGAAACCTGGCTGATGATCGACGAAAACGTGGCTGACACGCCGCATGCCGATCTGGCATTCGACGACATGGGGAACTAAGCACCGCAGGTAGAAGGCAGCCCGGACAACCCCGTCCGGCTGCCCCTGTGCAGCAGCCCGGGCCGGCCCGGTGGTGGAGACATTCCGCCACGGGGCCGGCCTTCGTTCTGCGCCCTCTCGACGTTGCGGTGGGGCTATCCGCGGTAGGTGCAGCCCGAGTCGTGGGTTTCCATCGCCGTGACGGCGCTCAAGCCGGGGAGCACCGGCTTGAGCTGTCGCCACAACCACATGGCCAGGTTTTCGCTGGTGGGATTGTCGAGCCCGGCGATGTCGTTGAGGCAACGATGATCCAGCGCGGCGTGGACAGGCTGCCAGGCCGCCTCGATGTCGGCGAAATCGAGCACCCAGCCGAGCACGGGATCGACGTCGCCGCTGACGGTCAGCCTGACCTCGAACGAGTGACCATGCAGGCGCGAACAGGGGTGGGATTCCGGCAAGGCGGGCAGGCGGCGCGCGCATTGGAGGTGAAAGATGCGGAAGATGTCCATGCGGCATTTTCGCGCATGTCGCCGGTGCTGGCTATGCGTCTGCTATCGGACACCGGTCTCCGCGGATACACTATGCGCCAGTCCTGTCTTGCCGCGGAGCAAACATGTCGGTGCCACGTCTGTCGGTTGCGGCGATTGCCGCGTTCATGCTGCTGTCGCTCCCGGCCTGCTCCCGCGACAGCGGGCCCACGCTCAGCGCGCCGGAGGCCTATGCCCAGGCGCAAGCCGGCAAGCTCACCCTGATCGATATTCGCCATCCGGACGAATGGCGTCAGACGGGTGTGGCCCCAGGTGCGCTGCGCGTCGACATGACGAATACGCAGGGTGAGGCCGGGTTCGTGGCGCAGGTCGTCGCCGGAATGGCAGGCAGAAAGAACGCGCCGATCGGCATCCTCAGCACGGCCGGCAATCGCGGCGCGAATGCCCAGCAGGTCCTGCGCAAGGCAGGCTTCACCCACGTCTACAACATCAAGGAAGGCATGCTGGGAGGCAACGCCGGCCCGGGCTGGATTCAGCGCAAGCTGCCAGTCGAAGCCTGCCCGGACTGCTGACGGCCCGCCTGCACACTCAAACCTGACAACATCCCGCCTGCTTGCCGCTCGCCTGAATGGGTGGGCAGGCGACCGAGCCATACGAGCAGAACACACAGCAGTCCCCGGGCAGGGGCATCAGCACCGTCTGGCACGCCTCGCACTCGTAATACCACTGGCAGGCGTCGGTGGGCATGGTCTCGGTCTTGACGTGGCCGCACACGGGGCAGGTCAGCGTGGATTCCAGGATCACGGAATTCACTTTCCCCCTCCCCTGACCGACGACGGATAACCCGCCTCGGCCGTTGCGCGAGGGAGTTGGTCGACGCTCACCCGGGCATCATCGAAGGTGACAAAGGCCTGCCGCTTGTCGTAATCGACTTCCGCTCGGATCACGCCGTCCACGCGGGTCAGCGCCTTCTTCACCGTGATCGGGCACGCTGCGCAACTCATGCCGGGCACGTCCAGCGTGACCGTCTTCTGCGCGGCCAAGGCGGGGATGGATAGCACGGCCAGCAATGCAGCCAGGCGGATGGATGGGTTCATGCGATCTCCTCAATAGAACAGCGGGGCAACCAGGGGGAAGGCAAGCAGAAGCAGCAGGGGTATGGCGACCAGCCAGAAAATGAGGCGCTGGCGCTGTTGCACCGCGACATCTGCGCACCGTTTCCCCGGCGCGCACGCCGTGGGTGGGCGATACAGCTTGCGCCATGCCAGCGCCAGCAACCCGAGCGCAAGCCCCACGAAAACGGGACGCGCCGGCTCGAGCCGGGTCAGCGTGGCCATCCAGGCGCCGCCAATGCCCAGCGTGACGAGAATCAGAGGCGCGACGCAGCATAGCGAAGCGCCGATTGCGGCCAGCGCACTCGCGAACAGGGTCTGTCTGGTATCCATCGGCCTTTCCTGATTGCCTCGATGGACGTAGCATAAATTCCGTACCTACGTACGGAGTCAATATGCAAATGCTCACCATTTCAAAGCTGGCCCGCGAGGCCGGCGTCAACGTCGAGACGATCCGCTTCTACCAGCGCCGCGGCCTGCTGGGTGAGCCGGTAAAACCTCTGGGCGGGATCCGCCGCTACGCACAACCGGATGTGGCGCGCGTGCTGTTCATCAAGGCGGCGCAGCGCATCGGGTTCACGCTGGACGAGATTGCGCAGTTGCTTCAACTGGATGACGGCACCCAGTGTTCGGACGCCCGGGCCATCGCCGAGCGCAAGCTCGCCGACGTGCGCGACCGGCTGGCCGACCTGCAGCGCATCGAAACGGCATTGACGCAACTCGTCGGCCGCTGCGGAAGCCGGCGGGGCAAGGTCAGCTGCCCGTTGATCGACGCACTGCAGCCGCCCATTGCGCGTGAGAGCGGGTCGCCGCCCGAATAAACTCAGGCTGCCAGTTCCTTCACCAGCGTGTTGCGACGGCCCGTTTCGCTGCCGGTCAGCACAAACCCCTGCAGGCCACCGGCATCATTCACATGCAGCCCGCAGATACCGGTGTCGCCGCACTCCACCTTCCAGCCGCCTGGCGCGCCGATCCGGGGTGGAAGCACCGCCACAGGAAGCGCTGGCGTCTTCACCATGACCGGCATCGCCGGGTAGACGACCGGCGTCGGCGTGCACGTGAGCGTGGCGGCGAGCGCGCGCGCTTGCACCATCAGCGGCTGCACATAGGGCAGGTTGAGCCCCTCGACTTCGGCGCAGTCGCCCATCGCGTACAGGTTCGGCGCGCCGGTTTCGAGCAGGCGATTAGTCCGGATGCCGCGCCCGACCGGTATGCCCGCCGCCTGCGCCAGCTGGGTGCGCGGACGGAGGCCGATCGCCGACAGCACGAC
>JAJXTE010000082.1 GCA_021784115.1 Pseudomonadota bacterium
GGCAACATCGGCCTGGTCGAGGAAGGCGACACGATCGAGATCGACATTCCCAATCGCAGCATCAATGTTGCCGTGAGCGAGGCCGAGTTGGGACGCCGCCGCGCCGCGATGGACGCCAGGGGCGCGCAGGCGTGGAAACCGGTGAACCGTGCGCGCGAGGTGTCGGCCGCGCTGCGTGCCTACGCGGCGATGACGACTTCCGCCGCCTTCGGCGCGGTGCGCGACGTCAGCCAGATCGAGCACCCGACCGCAGCGCAGGCGCACGCCGACCCGCTCGCGCGCTTCGCCATTCCCGGCCAGCTGAGCTTCCGCACCGGCGCCGGTGGGCTTGTGTACGCCGACATCGACAACCACGGCGGCCGCGCGACGATCTGTCTGCAGGGCGCGCACGTGGTGAGCTACCGTCCAAAGTCGCAGCAGGACCCGGTGGTGTGGGTGTCCGACGCCGCCAAGTTCGCCGCCGGCAAGTCGATCCGCGGCGGCGCGCCGGTGTGCTGGCCCTGGTTCGGCGCGCATGACAGCGAATCCGGCTACCCCGCGCACGGCTTCGCGCGCACCGTGCCGTGGACCGTCACCGGCAGCCGCAAGCGCAACGACGCCAGGACCGAAATCACGCTGCAACTCGTCGACAACGAACAGACCCGTGCGCAATGGCCGCATGCCACGCGGCTGACGCTGACCGTGGTGGTGGGCGACAAGCTGGAAATGCGGCTGACCACCACTAATGAAGGCAATGTGCCCGTGCAGATCGGCGAGGCGCTGCACACCTATCTGCAAATCAGCGATATCGGCGCGGTGAACGTGCTCGGGCTGGAAGGCGCGACCTATCACGACAAGGTCGACAACTTCGCCACCAAAAAACAAAGCGGGGCGATCGGCTTCAGCGGCGAGGTCGATCGCGTCTACGTGAATACGCCGGCCGACTGCGTGATCGTCGACGCCGGGCTCAAGCGCCGCATCCGCATCGCCAAGACCGGTTCGCAGTCCACCATCGTGTGGACGCCGTGGACCGAGAAGGCCGAGAAGATGGGCGACATGGGCCGCGGCAAGTCGGGCGCCGGCTGGCGCGAAATGCTGTGCGTCGAATCGGCCAACGCGATGGACAACGTCGTCACCGTGGCGCCGGGCGAGACGCACACGATGACCGTGACGTATAGCGTGGAAGCGTTGTAAGCAGAAGAGGGGAAACCGGCATGCGCGTGATTCTGGTGGCCAATCCCAAGGGCGGCAGCGGCAAGACCACGCTGTCGATCAACCTTGCCGGTTATCTGGCCTCAACAGGCGTGCGCGTGGCCTTGCTCGATCTGGACCGCCAGAAGTCGGCCACGCACTGGCTGGCGATGCGCGATTCGGCCTTGCCGGAAATCGAGTTGCTGCGCGAGGGGCAGAAGGGCGGCAGCGACTGGCTGGTGATCGATTCGCCCGCAGGGCTGCACGGCAAGAACCTCGAGCGTGCGCTGAAGCTGGCGCACAAGGTGGCGGTGCCGATCGCACCGTCGCTGTTCGACATCCGCGCCAGCCAGGATTTTCTGGCTGCACTGCATGCCGAGAAGGCGGTGCGCAAGGGCCATGCCTTCGTCGGCGTGGTGGGCATGCGGGTCGATCCGCGCACCCGCGCCGGCGTCACCCTCGAGCAGTTCATGGCGCAGCAGGACCTGCCGGTCTTGGCGCATCTGCGCAATACCCAGCATTACGTCAACGCCGCGTTCGAGGGCAAGAGCCTGTTCGACCTGCCGCCCCACATCGCCGAGCGCGACGTGGAACAGTGGCAGGGCTTGATCGACTGGCTGGATCGCTGACCAGCCCTGTAGACGCCGTTCGCCCTGAGGCCTTCGACGTTGCTCAGGAGAGCCTTGTCGAAGGGTTGTCCGCACGGGACGGGCCGCTTCGGCAAGCTCGGGACAGGCTTCGACAGGCTCACCCCGAACGGTGGCGGGCAGGCCTCCGAGGCTAGTGCGTGGTCGGCTTCATCAGGTTGACCACCTGCGGCTTGGCCACGCTCTTGGTCGACGAACATGAGCCGTCTTCCGATACGCCCAGCTGGCGCTCGGCTTCGGTCAACAGGTTGACCACGTCCACGTAGAACTTGTCGTTTGCCATCAGGCGAGCGGTGCGGCCGCCCTCGTTGGCGGCGAGCACATCGGCGCCATTGTTGATCAGCCATTCGACCACCGGCGCGTCGCCGCCGCCGGCGGCCAGCATCAGCGGCGTGATGCCGAAGAAGATGCGCTCGTCGAGCGAGGCGCCGGCTTCGTGCAGCGCTTCGATGACTTCGACGTAGCCGCGCTCGGTTTCACCGTTGTAGGCGGCCTTTGCCACGGCGGTCCAGCCTTGCGGCGACTTGGCGTTGACGTCGGCGCCAGCGGCGATCAGCACCTGCACTGCGGCGACATGGCCGCCACGGGCGGCATGCATCAGCGCGGTCTCGCCGGCTTCATCGGCGGCGGCGTGGTCGGCACCGGCCTCAAGCAACTTCTTGATTTGTGCGGCATCGCCCGACTGGGCGGCGGCGAACAGTTCCTGGGACATGGGGCACTCCTGCGTTTTACCGGATTGCGGCAAGCGTACAATTGTTGACTGATTTAATCAACTATTGGCCCGTAGGGCTTTACGCCATGATGACCAACCGCCTTGCCACCGAACCCAGTCCCTACCTCCAGCAGCACGCCGACAACCCGGTCGACTGGTACCCGTGGGGTGCAGAAGCACTCGAAAAGGCACGCCGCGAGGACAAGCCCATCCTGCTGTCGATCGGCTATTCGGCCTGCCATTGGTGCCACGTGATGGCGCACGACTGCTTCGAGGACGAAGAGGTGGCGGCGGTGATGAACCGGCTGTTCGTGAATATAAAAGTCGACCGCGAGGAGCGCCCCGACCTCGACCAGATCTACCAGGCCGCGCATCAGCTGCTGACGCAGCGCGGCGGCGGTTGGCCGCTGACGGTATTCCTCACGCCTGACCAGACGCCGTTCTTCGCCGGCACCTACTTCCCGAAGACGCAGCGCTACAACCTGCCGGGCTTCATCGACCTGATGGAAAACGTCGCCCGCGCCTGGCATGAACGGCGCGGCGAAGTGCTGGCGCAGAACGAGGCGGTACGCGCCGCACTCGCGCAGCAGCAGCCGGCGGCGGGAACGCAGCAAGCGCTGACCGACGCGCCGCTGACCGAGGCCGTTCGCGATCTGGCGCAGGCCTTCGACCCCGTGTGGGGCGGCTTTTCGCGCGCGCCCAAGTTTCCGCGTCCGGGCGAGCTGTTCCTCCTGCTGCGGCAGGCGCAAGCGGGCGACGCGCAGGCGCGCGAGATGGCCCTGTTCACCCTGCGCAAGATGGCGTCCGGTGGCGTCGTCGACCAGTTGGGCGGCGGCTTCTGCCGCTATTCGGTCGACGAACAGTGGGCGATTCCGCATTTCGAAAAAATGCTCTACGACAACGGACCGCTGCTGTACCTGTACGCAGACGCCTGGGCGCTGAGCGGCGAGGCGCTGTTTGCCGAGACGGCCGAGGGAATCGTCGGCTGGTTGCTGCGCGAGATGCGCGCGCCGGACGGCGGTTTCTATTCTGCGCTCGATGCCGACAGCGAAGGCCACGAGGGCAAGTTCTACGTGTGGACGCCCGACGAAGTGCGCGCGCAACTCTCCGCCGAGGAATACGCGGTCGCGGCGCCGGTATTCGGGTTCGATCGGCCCCCGAATTTCGAGAACGCGACCTGGAATCCCATCCTTGCGCGGCCGCTGCGCGCGGTCGCGGCCGAACTGGGCCTGGCCGGCGAGGCGGCGGCGGCACGGCTGGCGAGCGCGCGCGCCAGGCTGTTTGCCGCACGCGAAACGCGGGTGCGCCCCGGACGCGACGACAAGCAGCTGACCAGCTGGAATGCGCTGATGATTGGCGGGCTGGCCCATGCCGGGCGGGTGATGATGCGCCCTGACTGGGTGGCTGCCGCGTACGTCGCGATCGACTTCCTGCATTCGAGCCTCTGGCGCGACGGACGGCTGCTCGCCAGCTTCAAACAGGGCGAAGCGCGCCTCAACGCCTATCTCGACGACTATGCCTTTTTGCTCGATGCCCTGCTGGAAACGATGCAGGCCGGTTACCGCGAACAAGACATGGCGTGGGCACGTGAACTCGCCGAGGCGCTGCTGGCGCATTTCGAGGACCCCGATGCGGGCGGTTTCTTCTTTACCCCCCACGACCACGAAGCGCTTCTCACCCGTCCGAAGCCCGGCTACGACAACGCGACGCCGTCCGGAAACGGTGTCGCCGCGTTCGCGTTGCAGCGGCTCGGGCATCTGCTTGGGGAGACACGCTACCTCGACGCCAGCGCGCGCTGCCTGCGGCTGTTCCACGCGCAGCTGGCCCAGCAGCCGATCGCCTACCCGACCTTGCTGGCGGTGCTCGACGAGGCACGGGTGCCGCCGCGGGTGATCCTGCTGCGCGGCCCGGACGGCGCCGTACGCGACTGGGCGGCGGCGCTGCGGCCGAAGCTGCGCATGCGTGACGTGCTGCTGGCCCTGCCCAACGGGTTGAGTCTGCCGGCCGCGCTGGCGAAGCCTGAATCAGATCACCCGGCGGCCTGGATCTGCAGCGGCTCGGCGTGTCAGGCCCCGGTGAGCGACCTGGATGGCGTTCTGCAATAAGGTGTTTATCAGCGTTTGCTATTTGGAACCCGTGCCGGCGCCTGCTATCAAACAAGCAGTCTGTCTGTCATCAGGAGCAATCATGAGCACGCATACTGTCCGCGCCGTTTTCCACCCGCATACCGCCAGCATGAACCTGCCGGGCATCCGCAGCGTGACCTTCGACCAGCCGTTTCACTGGCTGCGCGAGGGCGCCGCGGATTTGCTCAAGGCCTGGCAGCTGAGCCTGTTCTATGGTGTTGTCTTTGCACTGCTCGGTTACGGGCTGGTGCACGCCGCGGAGGACAAGCCGCATCTTGCGATGGCGCTGACTTCGGGCTTCCTGTTCATCGCGCCCGTGCTGGCGCTGGTGTTCTACTGCGTGAGCCACCGGCTGGAGCATCACCACAAGCTGCCGAACCTGTTCGTTCCCCTGCTGTCGTGGCGCGCCAATCCGGGTTCCCTGGGCCTGTTCACCGTGATGCTGCTGTTCGTGCTCATTTCGTGGGAGCGCATCTCGGCCATCCTGGTCGCGCTGTTCCTCAACGGCTCGGGCATCGCCGGCCTGCCCGACCTGCTGAGCTTCAGTGCGGTGCAGCAGCACACCGACTTCGTTCTGGCCTATCTGGCGTTCGGCGGGGTGCTGGCGCTGATGATGTTCAGCCTGTCGGTGGTGTCGCTGCCGATGATGATGCACCGCAAGGTCGATTTCGCCACCGCGCTGGTGACCAGTTTCATGGCGACCCGGTTCAATTTTCCGGTGATGCTGCTGTGGGGCGTGCTGATCGCCGTACTGGTCGCGATCGGGATGGCGACCAACTTCATCGCCATGGCGGTGATTTTTCCCTGGCTGGGGCACGCCAGCTGGCACGCCTATCGTGAACTGATCGAGCGCGAATAACCAATGTCCCAGGAGGCTTGGTAACAAATACTCAAGCAGCCACCTTGCGTGGAAGGGGATTTTCCTTAATATTGGGCACGCGATGATGTCTTGAGCGCGCCCAACCCGCATTCCACGGAGACTGTAAAGATGAACAAGTTGATGATGAGCGCAGCGTCTGCTGCGCTGCTGTTGATGTCCGGCATGGCCACCGCGGACGACCAGGCCGCGGCCATGGCGCTGGCTCAGAAGAACGCCTGCTTGTCCTGCCACGGCGTGGACAAGAAGATCGTGGGTCCCGCCTACAAGGATATCGCCAAGAAGTATGCCGGTGACAAGGGCGCGCATGCCAGACTGGTCGCCAAGGTGAAGGCCGGCGGCAAGGGCGTGTGGGGTGAAATTCCCATGCCGCCGAACCCGCAGGTCAGTGCCGCAGACGCGGACAAGATCGTTTCCTGGATCCTGAGCCTGAAATAAGTCGATTCCGCATCACCCCCCCAGGCACAAGGCCGGCGTTCGCGTCGGCCTTGTGTTTTCCGGAGCCCCGGAAAGCCGGCCGCTGCGGGCTTTGTGGTATAAATCCCGCGTTCAGATTGATTGCGGAGAAGACCGAGATGACGGTTCATAAGCTTGCCTGGGTGATGGTTGCGGCAGCGATGGTCGCGGGCTGTGGCGACAAGCCGCAGCAGAATGGCGACGGCCAGGTGGTGAAGATCGGCCAGGCATCCCCGCTTACCGGCCCGCAGGCCCACCTCGGCAAGGACAATGAAAACGGCGCGCGCCTGGCGCTCGACGAAATCAATGCCGCCGGCCTCACGCTGGGCGGCAAGAAAGTCGTGCTCGAACTGGAGAGCGAGGACGACGCGGCCGATCCCAAGACCGCCACCACCGTGGCCCAGAAGCTGGTCGACGAAGGCGTGGCAGGCGTGATCGGCCACCTCAATTCGGGCGCCACGATCCCGGCCTCCAAGATCTATTCCGACAACGGCATTCCGCAGATTTCCCCCTCGGCCACCGCCGTGGCCTACACGGCCTCCGGCTTCAAGACGGCATTCCGCGTGATGACCAACGATGCGCAGCAGGGCAGCGTGCTGGGGAATTTTGCCGTGACCAAGCTGGGCGCAAAAAGAATCGCCATCATCGACGACCGCACCGCCTACGGCCAGGGGCTGGCCGACGAAGTGGAGAAGGCGGTCAAGGCGGCCGGCGGCGAAGTCGTGGCGCGCGAATACACGTCCGACCGCTCGACCGACTTCATGGCGATCCTCACCTCGATCAAGGGCAAGGCGCCCGACCTGGTGTTCTTCGGCGGGATGGATCCGCAGGCCGCGCCGATGATCAAGCAGATGAAGCAGCTCGGGATACGCGCGAAGTTCCTCGGCGGCGACGGCGTGCAGACGCCCACCTTCATCCAGCTCGCCGGCGCCGACGCCGAGGGCGCGCTGGCGTCCAACCCCGGCCTGCCGCTCGACTCGATGCCCGGCGGCAGCGCGTTCAAGGCCAAGTTCGAAGCCAAGTACGGCCAGATCCAGAACTACGCCCCGTATGCCTACGATGCCATGCACGTGCTGGTCGACGCGATGAAGCGCGCCGACTCGAGCGATCCTGCCACGTACCTGGCCGAACTGCCCAAGACGGACTACCGGGGCGTGACCGGGCATATCCGCTTCGACGCCAAGGGCGACCTCGCCGGCGGGGCGGTCACGCTGTACCAGGTGAAGGACGGCAAGTGGCAGACCCTGGAAACCGTACAAAGCGGCAAGTAAACTGAATCGGGCGCGCTGCGCACCAACCCGGGCGCAAAGATGGACATCTTCCTGCAACAACTCATCAACGGCCTGGTGCTCGGCAGCGTCTATGCGCTGGTGGCACTGGGCTACACGATGGTCTACGGCATTCTCGAACTCATCAATTTCGCCCACGGCGAAATCACCATGATGGGGGCGATGGTGGCGCTGGCCGTGATCGGCGCGCTGGCGCTGGCGGCGCCCGGCTTGCCGGGCGTGCTGGTGCTGGGCGCGGGGCTGGTGGTGGCGATCCCGGTGTGCGTGGCGCTGGGCCTGCTGATCGAGCGCGTCGCCTACCGGCCGCTGCGCCATGCGCCGCGCCTGGCGCCACTCATCACCGCAATCGGCGTATCGATCATCCTGCAGAACGTCGCCATGCTGATCTGGGGCAAGCAGTACATCCCCTTTCCCGCCGTGCTGCCGCAGGGCCGGCATGCGCTCTACGGCGCGGCAATCACCGACGTGCAGATCGCCATCCTGCTGCTGGCCGCGAGCATCATGCTGATGCTGATCCTGGTGGTGCAGAAGACCCGGCTCGGCCGCGCCATGCGTGCCACCGCGCAATCGCGTCAGGTGGCGAGCCTGATGGGGGTGGACGTCAACCGGGTAATCGCCGCCACCTTCGCGATCGGCTCGGCGCTGGCTGCGGTGGCCGGCGTGATGGTTAGCGCTTACTATGGCCTGGCGCACTATTACATGGGTTTCCTCCTCGGGCTGAAGGCCTTCTCGGCGGCGGTGCTGGGCGGCATCGGCAATCTCGGCGGGGCGATGCTGGGCGGCCTGCTGCTGGGGCTGATCGAATCCTTCGGTGCGGGCTACATCGGCGACCTGACCGGCGGCTTCCTCGGCAGCAATTACCAGGACGTGTTCGCGTTCTTCGTGCTGATTGCCGTGCTGGTGTTCCGTCCCTCGGGCCTGCTGGGTGCACGCGGTGTCGAGCGTGCCTAGGCTGAACGGGACCCCGCCGCGCTGGCTGGCCTTTTCCCTGCTGGCGCTGGGACTGGCGGCGCTGCCGTTCCTGGTCGACGCTGGCATGGGACGCTCGTGGGTACGGCTGCTCGACCTCGCGCTGCTGTATGTCATTCTGGCGCTCGGGCTCAACATCGTCGTCGGCTACGCCGGCCTGCTCGATCTCGGCTACGTCGCGTTTTATGCCTTGGGGGCATACGTTTACGCCTGGCTCGCCAGCCCGCAATTCGGCCTGCACCTGCCGTTCTGGGCCGTGCTGCCGCTGGGCGCCGCACTGGCCGCGCTGTTCGGCGTGTTGCTGGGCGCGCCCACCCTGCGGCTGCGCGGCGATTATCTCGCCATCGTCACGCTGGGCTTCGGCGAAATCATCCGCATCTTC
>JAJXTE010000083.1 GCA_021784115.1 Pseudomonadota bacterium
AGTGCTTGCCGCAGGCGGCCATGCCGGCGTCCTTCATGCCCAGCATCACGGCCTGCCCCAGTTGGAACACGGCCTGCGGGTCGGCATGGAAGGCGCGGTCGCCGATGACCGACGAGGCGCCGTAATCGAGGTCGAGCACCGGTGCGAAGCTGAAGTCGACGCCGTGCGCGCGCAGCTCGCTCGCCAGCACAAAGCCGGTTTCGCGTGCGAGATGCTTCGCCTGCTGCGGGTGCTCGTTCCAGATTTCGCCGAAGGTGCGCATGGGTGGCACGCGGGTGAAGCCCTCACGAAAGCGCTGGACCCGGCCGCCTTCGTGATCAACACCGATCAGCAGCGGCGCGGGCTTGAGCGCATGGATCTCGGCAGTCAACGCGGCCAGCTGCGCCGGGTCGCGGTAGTTGCGGGAAAACAGGATCACGCCGCCGACGAGTGGATGGGCGAGGCGCCGCCGGTCGTCGTCGGTGAGTTCGGTGCCTGCCACATCGAGCATCAAGGGGCCGAGCGTCATGTCGGCTCCAGTAGGGAAAGTGTCATGTTGCCTCCAGAATCACATACGCCAGAATGAGGTCGCTTTCGTCAGACAAGGACACATGATGCGCGGTCACCCCGCGTGCCGCCAGCCAGGCATCCAGTTCGGGCGCGCATTGCAGGAAAGGCTTGCCCTGTGCGTCGCGGAGTACGGCGATGTTGCGCAGCGTCACCGGCGCGCGCAGTCCGGTGCCCGTCGCCTTGGCAAAGGCCTCCTTGGCGGCGAAGCATTTGGCCAGAAATCGCGCCGGATCGCGGCTGGCGAAATAGCCCGCATGCTCGGCCGGGGCGAGGATGCGGTCGGCATAATGTTCGCCAAACCGTTCGAGGCCGCTGCGAATGCGCTCGGCGTCGAGGAGGTCGGTGCCGATGCCGTGGATCAAGGCGACACCTTCACCGGCAAGCCTGCGGCGCGGATTTTTTCGGCGAACGCCTCGAGCCATGCGGCGGGCAGCGCGGACAGCCGGCGTGCCTGCGGCTGCATCGAGGGACGCGCCAGGCCATAGAGCAGAACGCCCCGCACCGGAATCTGCTGCTGCCGGATGCCCGCCACGGCAGCCAGATAGGCCGCCTGCTCGGCGTCGGACGGCGGCGCGCCGTCCAGCGCGAACACGCAGGTCTGCAGCCACGTCGGGCACAGGTGCGCGGCCACGGCCAGGCGCTCGAACTGCTTGTCGGGCGAAATACGCGTCTGGTTGACGGCGCGCATGCCGCTGGCGGTCGCGCTGTCGAACTTGAACCATACTTCGCCGTTCAGCGCCGCCATTTTTCGCAGGCCGTCCTGAACGCGCGGCCGGTCGACCAGGCTGCCGTTGGTAATCAGAACCAGCTTTATTTTTCCTACGAGGTCGAAATCCGCCATGACCCGGCCGATGAGTTCAATGACCTGTGGAAAGACCTTGGCGCTGGTCGGTTCCCCGTTGCCAGACAGCGCAATGTCGTTCAGCCGCCGAACCCCCTCGGGCACGCGCGTCTGCATGAAGTCGCCGTGGAGAACATGGGTGAGCAGGGCGCGCAGTTCGGCGTCCAGTTGCGCCAGATCGATGTCCGGCGCGGTGCCGCGTGTCAGATCCGGCACCTGGCAATACACGCACGCCCAGTTGCAGGCATTGTTGGGATTGAGATTCACGCCCACCGATACGCCGCCGGCGCGGCGCGAGACAACGGGGTAGACATACGTCATCCCCGCATTGTCGCGGTCGTGGTTGATGGCGGTGAGCTGGGCTGACACGTTGCTGGGCGGATGGGGTGCGAACGCGCCATTCTACTTGAGCCGGCGTCGAATCGCGTCCCGGACCGGGCCTGGCAAGCCCGGCGGATCAACGCGCCCTGGGCGGCTTCCACATCAGCACCGCGTACCGTTGCTGCCCCAGCTGTCGGGTCTTCGGGTCGTATACAGAATAGAGCAGGTGCCGGGTCAGGTCGGGGGCACCGAACAGGGTCCGCGCCGCGGTGGTGCAGGCCGGGTCGTCGGCCTGACCGAACCGCAAGCTTCCGCATACCGCAAGCTTGTTGCCCGATTGCAGCGCCCGGACATCGATCCAGGGGGATTCGGAGAGATCGG
The DNA here is from genome assembly GCA_021784115.1 of Pseudomonadota bacterium. Taxonomy (GTDB): domain Bacteria; phylum Pseudomonadota; class Gammaproteobacteria; order Burkholderiales; family Thiobacillaceae; genus Thiobacillus. The sequence goes on from JAJXTE010000083.1 coordinate 2,093, forward strand.
TCCCGGCAAGATCGAACCCGTACAGGCCGTGCGGATGGTCGGGCGAATAGAAGCTCAGGATGTAGGGCAGGGGAAACGTTCCGGCAGCGTATTCGATGGGCTGGGCATACGCGTCCCGGTACATGCGCGTCACGTCCCCGGCGATGCGTTGGGGAAGTGCGTAGGCCGGGGTCGCGGGATAGGCGCGATACTGCCTGTCCAAGATCGCGGCCGCCACGATCGCCACGAGAAGATAGGCCAGCCCCAACCTGTAGAGTCGTCGTGCGAGTCGCGCGCTGTCGATGCGTGTCGGCGTGAGGTCGACCAGGGCCCAGCCGAGGAACAGCAGGGCGGGAATCAGCCAGGACGACACGGGGGTGATCTGTTGCACCAGGGCAGCCAGCATGGTCAGCGCCACGCTCAGGCCCAAAATGCTCAAGCCCAGTCGTGGCGGCCGCGGTGCTTGGTCTGCCGGTGCTGCAGGGAGACGAACGAGGCTTGCGCCCCAGGCCAGCAGGGCGACGCCGCTGAACCCCAGCGCACCCAGCAGCGCAACGACATAGGCCTTGAATCCGCCGATCTCATCCATGGCTTCATGCGCGGCATGCATGTAGTGCAGGCTGGGCCAGCCATGATTGATGGACCAGGCAATATGCGGCGAAACCAGCAGCAGTGCCGTTGCGCCGGTGACGGCCGTGCCCTTGAGGAGCGGGACCAGAGGCGGGCGCAGGGTGATCAGGATGGCCAGCCCGATGGCCGTGAACAGAACGAGCGCATAGTATTTGGTGAGCAGGGCCGCGGCGGCGAACACCCCGGCGAGGACGAACCAGCGTGCGCGGCCCCGCTCGATCGCATGCAGCAGGCTCCAGACGAATCCGGCGACAAAGGGGAGCAGCGCGGTGTTGGCGTTGTATTTGAAACCGCTGTCGGGCCCGAAATGGGTGCCCAGCGTGGTGAGCACCATGGCAGCCAGCACCTTGTCCCAGGTGAGGATGCGTTTCATCGCCAGCGCCAGCAGTCCCAGCGCGGTCGCCAGATTGACCTGGTTGAGCAGGTAGTAGGCGCCGTCGCCGATCGGAAACAGCCGGAACCAGGCCGCCGTGATCCAGCCGAACAGCGGGGGATGCTTGTTGGTGCCCCATTGCCACTCCATGCCCCACGCGTAATTTTCCGCCATGTCGGCGCCGTCCAGATAATGGCGGGTTGTGGCGAAAACGCCCCACCAGACGAGACAGAAGGCCAGGATGTACAGCAGGGTAGGGCGTGGGGTGGCGTAAACAGGGCGCGATATCACAAGGGGCACGCGCCGGTCGCGCGTTGGCAGGGAGGTCGGGCGCAGTATCCGGAACCCGGATTACGATTGGCTTACAGCGTCTCCCTCGAACCGGAACTCGAACAGCGCGCCGCCCAGCGCGCTTTTTCCGGCGGTGACGATGGCGCCATGCTTGCGTGCAACCTCCTGCACGATAGCCAGCCCCAGGCCGCTGCCTTCCGTCGTGCTGCTTTCGGGCGCCCGGTGGAAGCGTTGGAAAATCAGCGGCAGCTCCGCTTCGGGAATGCCCGGACCGCTGTCGGCCACCGAAAAGGTCGGCGGACAAGCCTGGATGGACACCGTGACCGTCCCGCCCTCCGGCGTGAACTTGAGCGCATTGTCCAGCAGGTTCTTCATGGCTTCCCTGAGCAGGATGACGTTGCCCCGTACCGGTATCGCCTGCTCGTCTCCTTCAAAGCCGAGATCGATCCGCCGGCTCGCCGCTGCCGCGACAAAGTCGCCCGTCACCTCACGCGCCAGTTCGGACAGATCGAACAGGACATGGACTTTGCTTTCGTTCGTTTCCGAATGCGCCAGTGCCAGCAGTTGACTCACCAGATGGGCGAGCCGGGAGGTGGCTTTTTGCAGGCGACTGAAGGTGGGCTGGGCGCAGGGGCAGGAGGTGTCCGTGCGGGCCAGGTCGAGTTCGGCCGTCAACACGGCGAGCGGGGTCTTGATCTGGTGCGCCGCATCGGCCGTGAAGCGGCGTTGCTCTTTCTGTGCCGCCCTGACCCTGGATAGCAGGTCGTTGAGTGCGGTTACAACGGGCAGCAGTTCTCTTGGCGCCCCGTCGGCTGGAATCGCATCCAGATCCTGGGCGGACCGGCGCGTAATGCGACGGCGCAGTTCTTCAAGCGGCCGAAGGCCCCTGCGGACGCCAAACCAGATCAGCGGAATGGACAGGATGAGGACAATTGCCTGCGGCACGAGTACGCCTCGAAGCAGGTGCAGTGTCAGCCGGTCACGCCTGACCATGGTTTCCGCCACCTGGATTTCGAAACCCGGCAATTCTTCGCGGCTGCCTTTTATCGCTGCCCGTCTCCATTTCCGGCCGTCCAGCGAGACGTCGCCAAAGATCGCGTGCTTGTCGCTGCCCGTCCCGGTCCACATGCGCGTCAACCGGCGGTCTCCGGCAAGCAGCGTTCCGCTGGCGTCGTAAACGGCGAAATAACGCAGGTCCCTGGCGTCCCGGATGAGCAGGCTGAACGCCAGGGACTCCGGGTCGATTTGCCTGTTGCGTTCTCGCGCCGAGGAAACCAGTTCTTTCAGGTCGTCCGTGATTTCCTCCAGCACGAGGTCGCGTTCCGTTTCCGCCAGATGGTAGGCGTTGCGGTAGGTCGTGTACGCGCTGACGCCCAGCAGGAAAACCAGCGGAATCAGCAGCCACCCCAGCAGGGCGCGGGTCAGGGTCGGCGCGGTGCGATGTCGATCAGGCCGGATGGTCATCGGATGGCTCGATCACATAGCCCAGTCCGCGCACGGTCCGGATGAAAATCCCCGCCGGTTCAAGCTTCTTGCGCAGGCGATGGATGTAGACCTCGACCGCATTCGATCCCACCGTCGCATCCCAGCTGGAAATGGCGGAGGTCAGCGCCTGCTTGGAAACGACTTTCCCTGCCTTGTGCAGCAGGCTGGAGAGGACGTCGCGCTCGCGGCTGGAAAGTTCGACTTCACCGCCATCGAGAAAAACCTGCCGGGTCGCGGTGTCATAGCGCAACCTGCCCAGATCGAGGCAGGCCGACGCCGTGCCGCCGTGGTGACGCCGGACAAGGGCGCGCAGGCGCGCCTGCAATTCCACGATGGCAAACGGCTTGGGCAGGTAATCATCCGCGCCGCTGTCCAGTCCCGCCACGCGGTCGGCAATGGCGTCGCGCGCCGTCAGAATCATCACGGGCAGGTGGCTCCCGCGTTTGCGAAGACGTCTGAGCACATCCAGCCCATCCATGCGCGGCAGCCCAAGGTCCAGCACCAGGGCATCGTAGGTTTCGCTGGTCAGGGCGAGGTCGGCCGCCACGCCGTCGCTGACCCAGTCGACGCTGTAGCCCTCCTGCTTGCACGCGCGCAGGAGCAGATCCGCAAGCGCGGGATCATCTTCGGTCAACAGGATGCGCATCGATGCGGGTCAGGATCGTGTAAGGAGATTGAAAGGCAGTCAGGCGCATTCTGCATCAACCCCTACTGGATATGAAACCGGAACCGATGCGCCAGAACAAGCTTCACACCCATGATTTTTCCATAACGACTGAAGCGGAATGGATCCCCTTTCCGCCAAAGAAAGAAAAGGGCGTCGCGGATCGAAGGGAATTTTCCGTCAAGCCGCGCGACTGGCTTCCGGGCCTGTCGATCGTCATCCCCTGCTTCAACGAAGCGGAGAACCTGAATCGCTTGTTGCCACGTCTGCAAAGCGTGCTGCGAGCGCTGGTGACGGACTGGGAAGTCATCCTGGTGGATGATGGCAGCCGTGACAGTACGCATGAAGTATTTGCGTTCTGGTCGGCCCAGCCGGGGTTCCACGTCATCCAGTTGTCGCGCAACTTCGGCAAGGAAGCGGCGCTCACCGCAGGCCTGGAGACGGCGCGCTGCGAAACATGCCTGATGATGGACGCCGACCTGCAGCACTCGCCTGAACTGATCCCCGCCATGCTGGCGCAATGGCAACAAGGCTACGACGTGGTCTATGCGGTGCGCGAGCACCGGCGCGATGAGGGCGTGTTCAAGCGTCTGGGCGCCCGCTGGTTTTACCGGCTGGTGAACGCCGGCGCGCGCTTCCGGGTTCCCCCGGATGCCGGCGACTTTCGCCTCATGGACCGGGTCGTGGTTGACGCCCTGCTCGCTCTTCCGGAGCGCAACCGCTTCATGAAGGGCCTGTATGCGTGGGTCGGATTCAAGACCTCGGAAATCTCCTATGTGCCGGATGCCCGGGGGAGTGGACGCAGCACGTTCAATCCGTTCCATTTGCTTCGACTGTCCTTCGACGGCCTGACGGCGTTCACCACCTGGCCGCTGCGCGTTGCCAGCCTGGTCGGCTTCGTGCTGGCGCTGCTGGCTTTTGCCTACGGCGGCTACCTGGTCGTCGAGTACTTGTTGATGGGCCATGACGTTCCGGGCTGGACGACGATCGTGGTCGGTCTGATGTTGTTTTCCGGGATACAGCTGATCGGGCTGGGGGTGCTGGGCGAGTATGTCAGCCGAATCTTCGAGGAGGTCAAGGGACGTCCCGTGTACGTCGTTCGGCACCGTGCCGGGCGTGGCCTGCGGGATGCACAGCCATGAGCGCGGGATGGAACAGGAAGGAAGCGGGCCTGTTTCTGCTCGCGCTGGCCTGGCTTGCGCTGACGCTGGGCGTCAGGCCGCTGGCCCTGCCGGATGAGGGACGCTACGTCGGGGTGGCGTGGGAGATGCTGACCTCGGGCAACTGGCTCTATCCCACCCTGGACGGCCTGCCCTTCTTCCACAAGCCGCCCTTGTTCTACTGGATCACCGCTGCCAGCCTGGGCGTGTTCGGCACGCACGAGTGGGCGGCCCGGTTGGCCCCGTTATTCGGGGCCGGGATCGCTGCGTTCACCCTGTATGGTTTTGCACTGCGCCAGAAAGGTGAAACGGTCGCCCGCTGGTCGTTGCTGATTCTGGTGACGCAGCCCTTTTTCTTCGGGGGCGCCCAGTTCGCCAATCTCGACATGCTGGTTGCCGGATTGATTGCTTCCACCATTCTGCTGGCGGCTGAAGCGGGGCTGAACGCGGAAAGGCACAAGCCCTACAAGGGGCTGCTTGCCGGCGCGTATCTGGGTGCCGCGCTGGGCGTCCTGGCGAAAGGCCTGATCGGCGCGGTGCTGCCGGGGCTGGTGCTGGTCGCGTGGCTGGCCTGGAATCGCCGGCTGGTCCTGATGCGCAAGCTTGTCTGGCTGCCCGGCCTGTTTCTCTTCCTGCTGGTTGCCGCGCCGTGGTTTGTCGCCATGCAGCTTCGGTTTCCCGGATTCCTGAATTATTTCTTCGTCTACCAGCAGTTCCAGCGATTTGCCGAGAGCGGGTTCAACAATCCCATGCCGTTCTGGTTTTACCCGCCCGCCATTCTTCTTCTCATCCTGCCGTGGTCCTGGTGGCTGCCGGCAGCCTGGAAGCAGACCAGGCTGGAGCCCGAGTCGAAGCCGACGATTTGTTCCCTGATGTGGATATGGCCTGCGGTGATCGTGGGCTTCTTCTCCATTCCTTCCTCCAAGCTGGTGGGCTATGTGCTGCCTGTGCTGCCGGCGCTGGCCTACCTGATTGGGGATGGGCTGGTGCGCAAGTGGGGTGGTGCGCCGAGTCCGCGGCTTTTGAAGGGATTCGCTACCGTTGCCGGCGTGGTTTGCCTGTCGGCGATCGCCGCCAACAATGTCTTCAACCACAAGACGAACAGGGGGCTGAGCAGCCTGATCGCTGCGCAGCGCCAGGAAAACGAGCCCGTCATGTTTCTGCGAAACCAGTTTTTTGACATGCCGTTTTACCTGGGGCTGAAGGAGCCGGTCGCAATATTCGATGACTGGCGTCCGGAGAGCATGTCAAAGCACGATAACTGGCGCAAGGTCATGTCCGATGCGGGAGAATTCGATCCGCAAAGGGCCCGGCAGTTGCTCATCGAGCATACCCGGCTTGCGCATTTCGTTTGCAGCCACCCGGTCTCGTGGCTGGTCGCGCCGACGGGAACGGAGGTCGAATACCCTTACCTGAAGCAGATTGCTCCGCTGGCGACGTACCAAACGACCGCGGTCTGGCGGCTCACGCGCAGCGAGATGTCGTCTACGGGCGGATGCCGGCAAACGCCCAGCGACGACTTAGCAGATAAGTCACCACCGCCACGCACACCAGGATGATCGCCAGCAGGAAATGATAGGGGACCCGGCTGGTGCGCAGCAGGATGGCATACGCCGATTCGTTGATGGCGAATCCTGCAGCGGACAGCAGGAAGAAACGGCCGGCCGACTGCAGCACCGGCGCATCATGGTCCGCAAAGGTCAGGAACTGGTGCCCGCCATACGAGACGCCAAACGCGCACATCCAGCCGCCGACGTTGGCGAGGAGGGGGGCGACATGCAGCGTTTCCACCAGCAGGATGACGGTGAGGAGGTGGACGAGCGCGGCGGTGCTGCCGACCACGATGAAGACGACCGGACGGTGACGAAGCAAAACCATGGGGGACTCGCCAGGAAAGATGCCTGGCATTTTACGGGATGAC
>JAJXTE010000084.1 GCA_021784115.1 Pseudomonadota bacterium
TGTTGACGCGCTGTCCGGCGAAGATGGCGAAGTCGCCGAAGGCGATCGCCGCGACGGCGGCGGCAAAGGCGAGCAGGTGGGCATAGATCAGGATTGCGCGCGCCGCCGCGGGAAGGTCGAGATCCGCTGTCATTTCGGGCACCTCGCTGCGCGGAGAAGGCAGGCCGCAGGGCGATTTGAGCGCCTGCATGCGTATTCGGATGTCGTGTGTGCCCCGGCGGGCGTATGGTTGGTTTGCATCATGGCGTCATGGCTCAGCAAAAAATGGCTGGCTATGCAAACGCAGGGCTGGCTTGGATTGGAAAAATCGATTCGGATTGTGTGCGCCGAGGGCCCGATTGCGCGGTGCGCGATCGGGCTTCGGTCACGCCGGGCGGCAGCCCGGCGTCGCAGGGGGTGGATCAGAACTGATAGCCGACACCCAGGTTGAAGCCGTTCTGGTTCTTGCCGTCGTCGTTGTCCTGCTGCTGGTAATCGGCCTTGAGCACCACATCAGGATGCGGCCAGTAATTCACGCCGGCGTCGATCTGCTTCTTGTTGCTGCCGGCGGCGTCGCCAGCCTTGTTGTCCCACTCGTTGTAGCGGGCGAACACGCCCCATTGCGCGGACAGCCTGAGCGAAGGCTCGATATACCAGCCCAGCTGCTTGTCGGCGCCGATCGACGCCGGGCCGCTGCCGTCCAGATCCCACTGCGCGTACAGCGCCTTGAGGCCGAACGGGCCCTTGCTCACGACGCCGTGCAATTCGTAGAGATTGGCGCTGCCGGCGCTGGCGTCGAGGCCCTGGGTGATGTCGCTCTGGTGCTGGAAGCTGCCGCCGAGCTCGACGCCGGGCAGGCCGGTCCATTTCAGGCGGGCGGTATAGGCGAGATTGTCGGCCCGGGCCTCGCTGGTTTTCTGGCGGCCGTCGCGCGGCTTGTAGCTCTTCGCCGCGGTGGTGGCCAGACCCTCGTGGACGGCGAGGTCGTAGCCGAAGCCCGCGCCCAGTTGCCCGGAGAGCGCCGCGCCGCCCGCCCACCAGGTGGCGGGAATGATGTCCTTCTCGACCGGGTTGCGCTCCACGCCGTAGAAAGTCGGCGGTTCGTGCGTCTCGTTGAGGAGGCCGACCGGGAGCAGGAACAGGCCGGCGCGGGCGCGATGGTCGGCGTTGAGGTCGAATTCGACGTAGGCCTGTTCGAGCTCGATCTCGCCCTTCTTGCCTTCGCCGGCGATGCTGTGTTCGACCTCCAGTTCCGAGAAGAGGCGGGTGCGCTCGTTGAAGGTATGGCCGAAGAACAGCACGAAGCGGTGCAGGTCGAACTCGTCCTTGTCGGACGCGCCGCCTTCGCCGTCGAGATTGTTGTAGTGCAACTCGCCGTAGCCGCCGATGCGGGTGTTTTCGGCCCACGACGCTGCGCCGGCGGATGCGCCTTTTTCCACCTGCTCGCTGGTCGCGCCGACCTGTTGCTCGGTGCGCTTGAGCTGGCTCTTGAGCGCCTGGTTTTCGGCTTCGAGCAGGTTGAGGCGGGCTTCCATCGCCTGCAGGCGCGTCTCCATGCCGGTGTCGGCGAGCGCCGGCGGATTCAGGGTCGACAGGACGGCCGCGGCGAGCGCGGTGCGGATCAATGGGTACTTCATGGTGACTCCCTTTGGTTCGTTTGAAAAAGGGCTGGCTGGGGCGGATGCCCGTGGCTGGCAGATTGAAAATCAGGCGCCGTGCGCGGCGCGCCTCCGGGGCGGCGCGCGGCGGCGGCCGAGGCGGACGTGGAGCAGCCCGGCCAGCGGCAGCGCGAGCCCGGCGACCCAGTGCGCGAGCGGCAGCCAGGCTTCGTTGGCTTCGGAGGCGAAGTAGTACAGTGCGTAGCCGGTGGCGGCGAGCCACAGCAGGCAGGCCTTCATGGCCAGGCCGGAGCGGCGGTTCCTGTCGATCTGCCAGGCGCGGCGGGCGTGGACGGGCAGCACCGTGCCGACGGTCACCAGCGCGGCGAAGCCTGCGAGACCGTGCAGGCGCAGCCACCAGGCTTCCAGCGGATGGGCGGCGTCGCCAAATTCGCCCGCCACGCGCAGGAAGTAATGAAACAGCAGCCACAGCGCCCCCGACCCCCACAGAACGAGGAAGACCGCGTACAGCGCGCGTTTGTGGCGGGCGCCCAGACGGATGGGCTGGGGATGGCGCGTCATGCGGCAATCGCCTTCGGACCGGTCAGGGCCAGGTCGTGCCAGCCGCCGGGGGCGGACGCGCGCGCGCGGCAGTGGCCGGGCGCGTCGGGGTCGGCGTCGAGCACGACGGCGTGGGCGCCGAAATACCGCAGTGCTGAAAGCGCGGCCCCGGCGTCGGCGTACACCACCTTGGTGAGCGCGTCGGCGACGGCGCAGCGCCCGGCCAGCACGCTCACGCTGCGCCCGCCGGCGCAGGGCCGGCGGGTGGCGGCGTCGATCAGCGGAGACACTGCGCGGCCGTCCATCAGACGACCGGCATAATAGGTGGCCGAGGTGGCGACGGCGCCGTCACTCAACCGGCACAGCGGCAGCAGGCGGGTCGCCGCGTGCGGGTGGCGGATGTGGATTGCTTCCTCGGCGGCGCCGAACAGCCGCAGGTCGCCGCCGGCATTGACCCGGCCGGCGGCCATGCCGGCGTCCCGCAACGCGCGGATCGCGCAGTCCACCGCGTAGCCCTTGGCGATGCCGCCGAGGTCGAGGTGCAGCGGGCGGACCAGCCGCACGCGGTCGCCGGGCAGCAGCTCGATGTGCAGCCAGTTGGCCTCCGGCGCCGGCTGCGCGAACCCTGCGTGGCGCGGCAGGTAGGCGTGGCTTACCAGTTCGGGCGCGATGCTGACGTCGAAGCGCCCGCCGCTCGCCTCGGCCACCTCGCGGGCGAGCGCGAGCACGGCCCAGGTGTGCGGGTGCACCACGATGCAGCCCGCGCCTGCGCGGTTGAGACGCGACACGTCGGAGGCGGGATCGTGGTAGCTCATCCGGTCGTGGACCGTCTGCACTGCCGCGAAGGCCTGGTCGATGGCCGCGTCGACCGCCTGCGCCGACGCGCCGCGGGCACCGATTTCCACCAGCGTGCCAAGGAGCGGGCGCGCGCGCGTACGGGACGGCCCGCTTGCAGGGGCGTGGGCGGCACGACTCATTTCAGCGCGGCGGCGTGCAGCGCGAGGATGCGCCGCACCCCCTCGCTGAGGTGCTTGCACGACAGCGTGGCGCCGCTGATGTTCTGGATGTCCTGGTCCAGCCTGAGCGGCGCGCCGTGCGTCTTGCCGTTGAACTGCGCGCGCCAGGCAGGGTTGCGCACCTCGCGGCCGTGGGTTTCGCGGTAGTCCAGGATTTCGACGCCGCGCACCGCGCCGGCGGCGTCGAGCGCCACGGCATAGGTGATGAACTCGTGCTTGCCATACACCTCGTCCTGCACCACCCAGCCGACGTGCGCGCCGTTTTCGGACACTTTCCAGACCGGCTGCCGGGCATAGCGCATGCGCACGCCGGCGGCTTTTTCGACGAAGGTTTTCTGCTCGCTCGTGAGCAGCAGCGGCATGGGCGCGAAACTGTCGGCCTGCGGGAAGAACAGCTTCTGCGCCTGCGCGATGTCGAGGTACTGCACAGCAAAGGCCGGCGCCGGAACGAAGGAGGCGAGCGCCGGGGCGATCAGCCAGACGGGGGAATGTCGCATCGCCGTTGCCTCAGAAGTTGTAGCCGAGCTTGAAGCGCAGCTCATGCTTTGTTTTTTCGATCAGGTGCAGGTCGTCGTCGGCCTGGTTGATGTACTGCTCCTTGCCGCCTGCGAGCTGCTCGAACCAGGTCAACGTCGCCCACCATTTCTGGCCGCCATAGTGGATGGACGGGCCGGCGAACACGCTCCAGCGCTCCTGCCCCACTTCGGTTTCGAATTCGGTTTCGTACAGGGCCTCGGCGCCGACATACCAGTTGGGGGCAAAGCGATATGCCGCGCCACCGCCCAGCTTGAACTCGATTTCCATTTCCGGCTCGGTCGGCCACTCGAAGTTCGCCGAGGGATCGCCGGTGAGGGTCTGCATTGCAGCGTCGGCACTGGCCTGGGTGGCGGCGTCGAGCGGGGCGCGTTTGGCGTAAGTGCCCCCTAGGCCGGCGTTCAGCATGAGCGAAAGCTGGTCCTCGAGCACCAGCTTCTGCAATTGCAAGCCGAGTTCGAATTTGGTGACGTCCTTGTCCTTGCCGGAATGCGGGTCGAGCCAGCTCTGCTGGAGCGAGAACGTGGTCGACAGGCCGAACTCGTCCTTGGCGGGCGAGAGGAAGTTGTACTTGAGCTTGGCTTCGACGCCCGACGCCTTGATCCCGTAGTTTTCGGCGCCGGGCATGTAGCCGTCGATCACGAGGCCGCTCGCATCGATCGACCGGCCCTTGAGCTCGATGCCGCCCGTCAGGCGATGGGTCAGGCCGTATTCGTACTCGGCCGAGTAATCGTGCGCGGTGTAATCGCCGCGGCCTTTGTCCCAGCGGCGGGTGGTGGTGAGGTAAGCGTCGCTTGCACCCTGGGGCAGCGTTTCGGCGCCCGCGACGTAGCCCAGCAGATTTTCGTCAGCCTCCGCAGGCAGTGCGATGAGGGTGGCGGCGAGCACGGCGAGGCTCGCAGTGAATTTGATAGCCATGGTGTTTCCTTTGAGTTTGATGGAGTTGTCCGATCAAGCTGGCTGGCGACACGCTGGCTGGCGATGGGGAGGTTGAAGAGCCGCGTCGTGCAGGGACGTACGCGGGGCGAAAATACGGGGCACGTCATCGGCGGGTCACCCACACGTGGCGCGCCACGCTGTCTTCCAGCGCGAGCTCGACTTCGTCGATCATCACGAGGGTCATGGGGCGCTGCTGCAGCACGACCAGCGGGCGGCCGGGCGCAAGGCCGTAGGCCACCAGCTGTTCCCGCTGGGTGGGATCGATGGCCTCGTCGATGGCGTCGACGCGCGCCTGGACGCCAGGCAGCAGAAAGCTGAGCGGGACGCGGGCGGCGTGATCGCGCGCGCTCATGCCCACACCGCCCGCAGCAGATGGTTGAGCACGCCGCCGATCAAAAACGCGAAGGGGATGATGAGCGCCAGCATGGCGGCGGCGACTTTCAGCCCCTGTTCCTTGATGATCATCATCACGCTGGCGATGCACGGCACAAACAGGGTAATGGTGACCATGCCGACCACCGCCTGGATGGGCGACAACTGGTGGCTCAGCGCAAACAGGCCGGTGGCGCCGAAATCGCGTCGCAGGAAACCCATCACGAAGGCGGCGCTGGCCTCCTTCGGCAGCCCCAGCCAGCCCGACACCAGCGGTTCGCCGGCGCGGATGATGGCCGGCAGCGCACCGAACTGGTCCAGCAGGAACATGATGAGGGTGCCGAGCAGGAACAGCGGGATGACCTCGATCAGATACCACTTCAGGCGCCCGACGGTTTTCTTGGCGACGTTGCCCAGCAGCGGCAGCCGGATGGGTGGCATTTCGGTCACCAGCGGGATGCGCCGGCCGGGAATCAGCCTGGCGGCCAGAAAGCCCGCCAGCATCAGCACGGCAAACATCGATACCACCCAGATCAACAGCGCCGAGAACGAAATGCCACCCAGAAGGCCGAGCACCACCCCCAGCTGCGCCGAGCAGGGAATCGCCAGCGCCATCAGAAAGATGGTGATGAGGCGCTCGCGCGGGCTGTGCAGGATGCGCGTGGTGAGCGTGGCCATGGTCACGCAGCCGAGCCCCAGCACCATCGGCAGCACCGCCCGGCCGTTCAGGCCGATGAGTTTGAACAGGCGGTTGGCCAGCACCGACAACCGCGCGAAGTAGCCTGAGTCTTCCAGCAGGCCGAAGGCGATGAAGAACGTGGTGACGATGGGCAGGATCAGCGCCAGCGCATAGGTCATGCCCATGGTCCACAGGCCGTATTCCCCGACCAGCAGATTGGCCAGCCAGCCGATGGAAATGTGCTGCTGGACAAACCCGGTGATAGCGGGGTTGAGGATTCCGCCGAACACGGTTTCCTCCATCAGCCCGACCAGGGTGCCGGCGCCGAACACGCCGACGAATTCATACACGGCAAACAGCACACCGAGCAGGATCGGCCACGCCCATACGCGGTGAATGACCCATTGGCCAATGCGGTGCGCCAGCACCGGGCTGGATTGCGCGCTGCGCGCGGTGACGCGCGCGGCCAGGGTGCCGGCGGCTTCGCCGCGTTCGTGCGCCAGCGCCGCGGGCGTCACGCCCGCGGCGTGGGCGATGCCGCGCGTCGCGGCGAATTCGGCACTGGCCTCGCCCGCAGCCTGCTGCAGCCAGGCCTCGACTTCGCTGTCTTGTCCCAGATACAGGATCGCCATCCCGCGCGCGGTCAGCCGCGGATGCGGCGCTTGGGTTTCGATGCGCTGGGCCAGATCGGCAATCGCCGTCTCAGCTGCGGCGTCGTAGCGCAGCAGCGGCTGCGGCGTACTGGCATCGGCAACACGGTGCGTCAGCTGGGCGACGCCCTCGCCGCCGGTGGCCACGGTGGGGACAACCGGTATGCCGAGCGCGTCGGACAATGCTTCGGCGTCGACCGTCACGCCGCGCGCGCCGGCCTCGTCGTGCATGTTGAGCGCGAGCACCGTCGGCACGCCGAGCTCAGCCAGCAGCGCGGTGAGCGTTAGCGTGCGGCGCAGGTTCTTGGCATCGCCCACCTGAATCACGGCGCGCAGCGGTTCGTGCAGCAAGGCGCGCATGGTGGCGCGCTCGTCGTCGCTGCGTGCAGGAAGCGTCAATACCCCGGGGGTGTCGACGAGGTCGATCGTGGCATCGAAACACGCCGCTGCGCGCGCCACCTCGACTGTGGTGCCGGGGTAGTTGGAGACGTTGACGTATGCCCCGGTGAGCCGATGGAACAGCACGGATTTGCCGACATTGGGATTGCCGACAAGGGCGATGGCGGAAGCGTTCATGTGGGCTGGCGCAGGCTGGCGGGTGTAGGGGCGAGCAGCAGCGAGGCGGTGATCCGGTTGCGGGTGCACGGATGACGCAGCATGACCAGCGCGGCAACGAGTAGCGAGGCGGGATGCATGGTTTTCCTTTCATGGAAGACAGCGCGACTGTGCAAAATGGCTCGGTGCTTACTTGTTCAGGATCAGCTTGCCGTTCCGGGTGATCCGCAAGCGGTAGGTTTCGCTGTTGAGGCCGATCAGGATCTCCTGGCTGCCATGGAATAAAAGATCCGCTGGAATGACGTCCGGCGGGCAGACCCGCTGTCCGGGCTCGGGTGGAAAACGGCTGGCGGAGGGTGGCTGCGTTTGCATGGCTTCGGCGGCGGGTTCGGGTTGAGATGGCTTCATGTGCGCTGTTTTGTATTAAGTTTTACGAATAATAACGATTCGCATTTAAATATGTCAAGCGGGCGATGGGAATTGTTTGCGGCAGGGCGGGTGGAGATTTGGAGAACCCGACAGAGCGGGGGCAGGGGCGTGGTGGACGCCAGATCAGCGCGGCGTACGGCAGCGCGTCATCGCGATAGGCAGCGTCAGACGGGGAGACCGCCGTGTCTCATGCTTGCGAACCGTCAGCGCGAGGGGGCCAGCCGTCGCGCCGTAGCGGTTGCGCGGCCAGCAACTCGGCCCATGCCAGGCGGTAGGAGTGCAGCAGGCTGGGCGGGCGCCGTGCCAGCCAGGTGGCCGCGGCCGCCAGCCCCAGCGCCGACGCATCGGCGAGCATGCGGGCAGCGTCGGACAGCAGCGCGAGCGAGTCCGACCACCAGGCCACCAGCGACTCGACCCCGGGGAAGGACAGCGTCAGCAGCAGGGCAACAAGCAGGGTGCCGTTGTGACCTGCGTGAGCGTGAAATGGTGTTCTCCAGTACCATGCGCGTGGTCATGCTTATGATCGTGCACAGTAATCCGTCGGGTCGATCTGGAGGTTGAGGTCCGCGCTGTCCTGCCCCAGCCCTGCGATGTGGTGCAGCGCGTTGGCGTAGCGCGCCGTTTCGCGCAGCTGGGTCATGCCTGGCGGATGCGGGTGGCCGTGCAGGCGTGCCAGCCGCGCCCGGGACGGGGCGGCCCAGTCTATCTTCAAGTTGGCCAGCACCTCGTCGGCCAGGTCGGGCCGGTTGCATACCAGCGCCATGTCGCAGCCCGCTTCGATGGCCGCCGTCACCCGCTCGATCACGCCGCCGGCCACCGCAGCGCCCGCCATGCAGAGATCGTCGCTGAACACCGCACCGTCAAATTCCAGCTGATGCCGCAGCACGTTCTGCAGCCATATCCTGGAGAAACCGGCCGGCCTGTCGTCGACATTCGGGTAGATCACATGCGCCGGCATGATCGCCGACAGTCCGGCCTCGATCATTAGCCGGAAGGGCACCAGGTCGGCGATGGCGATGTCCGCCAAGGTGCGTTCGTCGACTGGAATGTCGACATGCGAATCTGCCGCCACGAAGCCGTGTCCGGGGAAGTGCTTGCCGCAGGCGGCCATGCCGGCGTCCTTCATGCCCAGCATCACGGCCTGCCCCAGTTGGAACACGGCCTGCGGGTCGGCATGGAAGGCGCGGTCGCCGATGACCGACGAGGCGCCGTAATC
>JAJXTE010000085.1 GCA_021784115.1 Pseudomonadota bacterium
GAGATGCCCTCGTTTTTCGACGGCAGCACGAACACGTCGAATGCCTGCATCAGGGTCGCGATGTCGTGGCGCTCGCCGGGCAACCAGGCCAGATGTTCCATCCCGGCCTGCTGCAGGAGGCTCAGGCACGTCGCGCGCGCAGGTCCTTCGCCGACGATGGCCAGTCGCGCCTGCGCAGCGCGGTCGGGGTACTGCTGAAGCAGACGGATGAAGGCACGCGTGAGCGTGGGGTAGTCCTTGACCTCGGCCATCCGCCCGACCGAACCGAAGACGGTGCTCCGGGCGTCGGCGAATCCCCGCGGCAATACATCCGCCCGCGCGCCCTCGCGCGGGCGGAATTTCACGCTGTCGACGCCGTTGTAGATCTGGTGCAGCTTGCGCGGCGGCACGCCGACGGCCAGGCGCAGCCAGCTTTCAAGATCGCGACTCACCGCAATGTAGTTCGACACGAATGGCCGCGCCGCGCGGCGCAGCAGGTTGTACTTCAAGTTACGGCCATGCAGGTCGAACACGTCACGCCCATGTTCGCCGTGCACGGTGGCACGAATCCCGGCCACGGCGGCGACGAATTGCGCTTCCAGTGCCGCCGTGTTGCGGGTATGCACGAGGTCGGGCCTGATCTGGCGCAGCAGCTTCCACAGCTTTACCGTCCAGCCCTGATTGTGCCCCGGCGGGCGGTACAGCGCATGGAATTCGACCGCCTGCGCCGTGATGCGCCGGCGAAAGTCGCTGAAGTCGGTCAAGGCCACCACGGTATGGCGAAAGCGGTCGGGCGGCAGAGTGTTGAACAGATTGACCATGCCGTTTTCCATGCCACCGGTGTCGAAACGGTGGACGACATGTACGATGTGTGCGGTCACTGCCCGTCGACCCGGTCGAGCGCGCCCGCGATCGCGGGCTCCATGTCCGTCGCGAAACGCGCCAGCGTGCCAGCCGC
The DNA here is from genome assembly GCA_021784115.1 of Pseudomonadota bacterium. Taxonomy (GTDB): domain Bacteria; phylum Pseudomonadota; class Gammaproteobacteria; order Burkholderiales; family Thiobacillaceae; genus Thiobacillus. The sequence continues at coordinate 938 of JAJXTE010000085.1, forward strand.
AGGTTTGAGGTCGGCATCCTGATACGGGGTGGCGATCAGTACTGACAGGCCGTCGTCACGCGCCAACCGAACCCGGTCGAGCGCCATGATCAGCTTGGCCAGGTACTCGTTGACGACGGGACGCTGATCGATCACGTTCCACTGCCATACCAGCAGGCGCTGCCCATCGCTTCCGCGCATCTTGGCCTGCCGCACCTGCCGCGTCTTTTCGCCGATCTGCACCGTGACGAGCGTCTCGCCGACGTTCGACCAGTCCGGATCCTTCTGCTTGATCATGTAATTCTGCGAGTTGATGAGTTCGGCCCCCTGCCGCTGGGTCACGTAGTAGTTCAGTTCCAGCAATACGTTCTGGCCCGCCTGCGTATAGGATTGGCGCAACTGACGGTCGGCCCCGACCCAGTGCGGCACCCAGGTCGTGAAGGCGTCGCTGGCCTCCCAGCCGCCCTTCGCCTCGATCTGCAATGCAGGCATGTCGGGTAGCGGACGAGTATCGAGCCAGCGGGCATAAGCCGGCCAAAGCCCGGCCACCGCCAGCGCAACGACCGCCACCACCAGGAGCGACCGCGTCGACACCCTTTCTTTCGCTGCCATGCCTGACGCCCGGCGCGCGTGCGCCGCCGCTCCGGGCGGCTGCGGCCGGTCATCTTCTCGCCAGAAGCTGCCGATCCAGAACAGGAGCAGCATGACGATGCCGAAGAACACCCAGCCATAGATATAGTGATCGATCCCGAGCGCCAGCTTCATGTCCGACAGGTGGGCGATCATCACGATCATGTAGGCGCGCCCGCTGTTCGCAAAAATCGGGACGATGATCGCAGCGATGGAAAACAACAGACGCCGCTTCCATGAGCGGTAGGTGAGATAGGCATACAGCACGCCGAGGGTCACCGAGGCAATCAGGTAACGCAGGCCGGAACAGCCTTCAACCACCGACCAGTCGCCGCTTGGAATGCTGAAGAATGTGCCTTCGCGGTAAACCGGGATACCGGTGGCCTGCAGCATGGCCACGGTGAAGTCGGCCGTCACATTCATCAGCGGATAAATCAGGAATTCGCCCACCGGCACCGCAAAGAACAGGAACATCAGGGGGAAAAAGGCCGCTCGCACGAATGCCTCGCCGAGCAAGGTCCATACCGCGGCAATCAGCATGGCGATGAACGCGTATTGGGCAACGACGTTGACGCTGCCGGCGTCGGCCAGCAGCCAGCCCGCGCCAGCCGCCCCCAGCAGGATCAGTCCCCGCAGGTCAGGGCGGACAGGAACCTGGACCAACTCATCTCGCATGCGCCAGATCAGCCAGGCGCTGATCGGGAAAATCAGATAGCCGTGCGTGAAGGTTTCCGATCGATCCCACACCTCGATCATCGAGTAGAGCGTCTGCCAGAATACGCCGGCCAGGATCAGCATGACGGCTATCGTCGCACCCGCGGGCAGCCACCAGCCGTCGCGCGGCGCGGTCACGGGAAGGGAATCGGGCAGGGCACTCATGCAGGGCACGTCTCCATAACAGGGGCTGCGGCAGGCGCCACATCGAACAGGGCATCGATCATCGACAGATTGCGGGTCCAGTCATAATGGGCCAGGATGCAGTCGCGCGCCTGCGGACGGGCTGCCCGGGCTTGCAATTGCCCGATGACGGCGCCGGCCAGGGCGGCTTCATCACGCGCCAGAATGAAATCGCGCCCAACCTCGGCGCGGATGCCCTCGGCCGCCTGCGCCGTTGCCACCACCGGGCGCGCCATTGCCATCGCTTCCAGAACCTTGTTCTGGATGCCACGCGCGATCCGCAAGGGCGCCACGGCACAGACTGCGTGCGCCAGCCAGGGCCGCACGTCGGGTACGCTGCCGGTGACGACGACCCCGGGCTGGCGTGCCAGTGCCAGGACGGCGTCGGACGGACGGCTGCCGACGATGGTGAACTGCGCAGCCGGTACCGCTTCGCGGATCGCCGGGAAAACCCGTTCCGCGAACCAGCTGACGGCATCGACGTTCGGCCAGTAATCCATCGCGCCGGTGAAGACCACGCCCAGCACGTCGGGTGAATAGGGATTCGGGTAATCGCGCGCAGGCGAGAAATAATCGGCATCGACGCCGTTCTCGAAGGCGCCGATCCTGTCGCGTACCTGCGGGACGCGGCGCTGCAGCAGCGCCGCCTCGTCGCACGACACCAGCAGGGTGGCATCGAACGCCTGCGCCACCTGCGCTTCCCACGCCGCCAGCTTGCGGCCTTCGCGCGCATATATCCATGACATGGGCCAGCGCTGGGTCGGCGCGTACTGCGTCCACTTGTCGGAATCGACGTCGACCATGTCGAGTACGCGGCGCGCAAGACCGGCCGGCATGAACTGCGCCATCGCCGACGAAAACGCCAGCCCGCGCGTCACTTTCCCGGCGTCGGCCAGCCCGGCCGCCCAGCGCTTGAGTTCGCGGCTGCGGTAGTACGGCAGCGTCAAGGCCTCGCCGGTGAGCAAGCCGGTCAGACTCGCCAGTTTTGCGCGGCGCGGATGCAGCGGCAACAGCTGGATCGACGCGCAATAGGGCTTCAGCGCGTCTTGGAACTGCCAGTCGTCGGGATCGTCGACGAATGCCCCGAGGTAAATTTCATAACGCGTGCTCAGGTGCCGCAACAGGTGAAACGAGCGGATCTTGTCGCCCTTGTTGGGCGGGAACGGGATGCGGTGTGCGAGAAACAGCAGCCCGTCCATGCGTCAGCCCAGGTTCTTGACAATATGGGGCCCGATCACGTTGGCAAGCGCCAGCGGCATCTTTTTCCAGGCCTGGATGAAGAGACGGTATTTTGGATTGAGCGGATTGATCTCGGGGACGTCCGAATCGGTCACCAGGAAATACTCGTAGTACAGGCGTGTCGGCTCGAAGCCCCAGTTCTTCTTGAAGTCGAACGAGCCGGTTCCACGTTTGCTGCGGCCGAAATCGAACACCTTGAGGCCGCGCTCGCACGCGCGCCGCATCAAGTCCCAGTACATGAAGTCGCTGCCGGCCACCGCACGCGCGGCGTCGACGCCACCGCCGTAATACGGCAGCACCTCGTCGCGGAAATAGAACGACATCACGCTGGCGATCACGTTTCCATCCAGCGTGATGGTGAGCACCTCGCAGTCGTCGCCGAATTCCTCCTTCAGCAGGCGGAAGAATTTGCGGGAGAAAACTGGGGTGCCGAGGCGGTGCACGCTCGCCGAATAGGCCTGGAAGAAGCGCGTGGTATCGCGATCGATCTCGCCCACCAGTCCGGCCTTGATGCCCTTGCGCACCATGGCGCGCTGCTTGCGCGGAATGGCGTTCATGTTGGCGTCGACGTCGGGGTCGATGGCCTTCCTGAAAGTGACGTACAGATCTTTGGTGGGCCAGTGCGCATGCTGCGCGACCTGGTTGCGGTACTCGAGCGAACCGACCGCGAGCGCTCTGGCCAGCGCCTGCGCGGCCTCGTCGAGCGCGCGGAAGGCGGCATCGTGATCGGCGAGGATCCCGCCGTAGGCGCAAAACGGCAGCGAACCCAGGCTGTGTCCGAACAGGCGGCTCCTGATTTCGGCCAGCGGCAGCACGCCCACGGTTTCGCCGCCGCGCTCGGCCACCAGGAAATGCGTACGATGGCCGAAGGCAGCCTCGATCACGCGCTTCCATCCGGCGCGGTGGAAAAACGTCGCGTCCGGATGTGCATTCACGTAGGCATCCCAACGCGCGTGCTCGTGCGCTTTCAGCGTGCGCACCGTGACGTCGGCCATCCTGGCATCATCCAGCGAGAAGGGTTCGGCTTGCATGTTCAATGTTCTGGCAGGAACACACGGTCGACGCGGTCCCATTCAAAATCGTTCAGCAGTTTGCACAGTCTGCCCGGCATACGTTGCAGATTGACGTAATGGCGGAAGCGCGTCCGCGCCGACAAGCCGGTCTGGCGCGGCTGACCGGCATCGAGTTCCCAGGGATGGAAATAGAACATGCAGGGCGCGCCATCCTGCGTATTGACACGATTCAGCATCCAGCGCGACATCGAGTACGGCAGGAGACGGAACCAGCCACCGCCCGCGGCGGGCCAGTTGCGCCCCATCAGCGGCACCGTGGTGGGCGGCAGTTCGAGGATGCCGGCCTCGCCGTTGGGGCGATGCGGGAAACGCGGCGCATCGGGCATGCCGTAATGGTCGTGGCGCACCGGATAGATGCTCGAGCTGTATACGTAGCCGGCGTTTTCGAGTTCCTCGACCGCCCACCAGTTGTTCCGGTTGATGGAGAAACTCGGGGCGCGGTAGCCGCGGACGACAACGCCGCCGAGGTCTTCGAGCATGTGTTTGGACAGGGTGATGTCTTCGCGGAATTGCTCGGGCGTCAGGTCGCTCGCCCGCTGATGGCCGTAGCCGTGACTGGCGAGTTCGTGGCCGTTGTCAACGATGCGCCGCACCACCTGCGGATAGCGTTGGGCGATCCAGCCGAGAGTGAAAAAGGTCGCCTTGGCGTCGGCCTCGTCGAGCAGGCCGAGAATCACGTCGACATTGCGTTCGACCCGGCACGGCAGCGCGTCCCAGTCTTCCCGCCGGATATGCGGGGCAAACGCCGAGACCTGAAAATAATCCTCGACGTCGATCGACATGGCATTCTTGATGCGTCCCGCCATTACGCGATCCTTGTGCCCGACAGGGTGTGAATGCCCTTATGGCTGGGCAGCCAGCCTTGCAGCGTGTGCGCGATTCGCATCGCCGCCCTGCCATCCCAGTATTCGGGAATGCGCCCGGCCTTGCCGCCGTTCGTCATGACGTCGTTGAATGCGGCACGGATCGCATCGGAGCTGGCGCCGACGAGGGTATTCGTGCCTTCGGCGATGGTGATCGGACGCTCAGTGTTCTCGCGCAGAGTGAGGCACGGCACGCCCAGCGCCGTGGTTTCTTCCTGGATACCGCCGGAATCGGTGAGCACGAGCCTGGCGTCCCGCATCAGACCGAGCATTTCCAGGTAGCCCACCGGGGGCAGGATGTGCAAGCCGTCGAGCTTGGCAGTCAAACCAAACCGCTCGATATTGCCGCGCGTGCGCGGATGCAGGGGAATCACCACCGGCAAGCGGCGGTTGAGTTCGCCGACGACGTCGAGCAGCGCGGCGAGCGTCGCCGCGTCATCCACGTTGGAAGGCCGGTGCAGCGTCAGCACCGCATACTGCGGCAGCGTGGTGCCCAGCGTCCGAGCGGCCGGCACTGCACGTTCGAGATTGCGGTGCAGGGTATCGATCATCACGTTGCCGACGAACTCGACGCGCGCCGCGTCGATTCCCTCGCGCTGGAGATTGGCCAGCGCGCTGCGCTCGGTAGTGAACAGCAGATCAGAGATCTGGTCGGTCAAGACGCGGTTGATTTCTTCCGGCATGCTGCGATCGTAGCTGCGCAGGCCGGCCTCGACGTGGATCACGCGCACGCCGCGCTTGGCCGCGACCAGGGCGCAGGCGATGGTCGAATTGACATCCCCGACCACCAGAACCGCCTGCGGCTGCACGCTTTCCAGAACGGGCTCGAAGCGCTTCATCACCTCGGCCGTCTGCACCGCATGGCTGCCGGAGCCGACTTCAAGATGATGGTCGGGACGCGGGATGCCAAGGTCGGCAAAGAAGCCGTCGCTCATCGCGGTGTCGTAATGCTGGCCGGTATGCAGCAGTTGCGTGGCGATGCCGGTCTCGACCAGCGCCGCCATCACCGGTGCGATCTTCATGAAATTGGGGCGCGCGCCGGCGACACATAAAACCTGGGTCATGGCGCTCAATGGGCCGCTTCGTTCTGTTCGGGCGGGTTTTCCTCGTCCGCCGACTGCTGTCGCTCGCTCACGGTATAGAGGATCTTGCGCACGATGGGCAGAATGCGATTGACCGATCGCTCAACCTGGTCAATGCGCTGTGCCAGCCGGGCACTGTCTTCGTGGTTCAGAAGGCCGCCAGCCTGAGGATGACTGTTGATCCCGGGGGCGCCATAAAAATCCTGGTGCGCCACCTCATTTTTAAGATCGGCTATCACCTCGTTTATCTCGGCCTCGCCGAAGTTGCTCTTCTCCTCGAGAAAGCCGAACAGAAGCAGGCGATCGCAGGTGGTGTTGAGGCGGCGCGGAATCCCGCCGGTAAACCGGTGCAGCGCGACAAAGGCTTCGTCATCGAATCCGGGATTGCCCTGCCACCCGACCGTGCGCAAGCGATGTTCGATGTACCCGCGCGTCTCGTCGGCATCGAGGGGACCCAAGTGATACGAGGCCACCACGCGCTGGCGCAGCTGCTGCATGTCCGGGCTTTGCAGGATGCCGCGAAATTCGGGCTGTCCCAGCAGGAAGGTCTGGATCAGCGAGCGCTCGTTGTTCTGGAAGTTTGACAGCATGCGCAACTCTTCGACCGCGCGCGGCGTCAGGTTTTGCGCTTCGTCCACCACCAGCAGTGCACGCTTTCCCTGGCGCGCGGCAGCTGCCAGAAAGTCTTCCAGATTTTTCAGTAGCGCCGACTTGGTCAGGCCCTCGTGCTCCAGCCCGAAGGAGGCGGCCACGCTGCGCAGCGTGTCCTCCGCATCCAGCTGGGTCGACACGAGTTGCGCGGCGACGAGGTTGTGGGCTTCGAGTTGGCGGAACAGGTTGCGTACCAGCGTGGTCTTGCCCGCGCCCACCTCGCCTGTGATAACGATGAAGCCCTCGCCCAGCGACAGGCCGTAGTCCAGATAGGCCATCGCCCGCTTGTGCCCCTTGGACCCGAAGAAGAAACGCGGATCGGGGTTGAGCTGGAACGGCTTGGCGCTAAAGCGGTAATAGTCTTCGTACATGAACGATCCGTTATCTGAGTGGAGGCACTGCGCGCCCTAAAGGCCCAGCAACGGCTGGCCATCCGGCTATCCGGTCAGAAGCGCTTGTTGACCGAGGCCATGAGGCTGTTTTCGTCGTAATCGGCATTCGCCAGGTTCGAACTCCGTTGGGTATGACGGAAAACCAGCGCGCCGTCGAGCTTGTCGGCAAAGCGGCGGTTGAGGCCCAAGCTGAGACTGAATAGGTCGTCTTGTCGTGCCACGCCATTGGACACCTGGCTGTCCAGACTGGTGCGGGTGAGCGACAGAACACCATTGGCCGTCGTGGTTGCCGACAGACGATAGCTGGCGGAACCCGTAATTGTCTGAATATGATCCTGCGCATTGCTAAGCGCCTGGTAGAGTCGTTTGGTGTCCTGTGCCGACAGGCCGAATCCCAGCTTGCCAAGGTTCCAGGAAACGCCCGCATTGAAAGCCTTGACGACAAAAATTCCGTTGGTGGTGGCTATATTCAGCAAGCCGGCGGCAATTATCTGCTCGGTCGTGAAGCCAAGCTGGTACGCCATGACTGCCACGTCGCCAGCCGTATATGGCCCGGTGCAGATGGCTGGATCAGGATTGGTGACGTCCGCTGTTTCATACAGATATCCATTGCAATTCCAGAAAATGCGGCTGCTCTGTTGCAGGAACTGTTGCGAAATGTCGCTGACATCCTCGGAATAGCCCACCCTCCAGCGCGTGAGCCGGGTGCG
>JAJXTE010000016.1 GCA_021784115.1 Pseudomonadota bacterium
TCACCCCGCAGTTCTCGCGCACCGACATCAACTTCCAGCGCGTCTCGACGGTCGACACCTCCAACCCCTTCATCACGCGCGACATCCCGACGCCGGACGAAAGCTTCATCGTCATCCGCTTCCGCAACCCGGATGGCGTCGATTTCCCGTACCTGCTGAACATGATCCCGAACTCCTTCATGTCGCGCCGCAACACCATCGTGGTGCCGGGCGCCAAGATGGGCTTCGCCATGGAACTGATCCTGGCGCCGATCATCCAGGACATGATCTCGAACAAGAACAAGTAATTCGGTGAGTGTTGGTTGAATGAAAAACGGAGCCAGAGGCTCCGTTTTTCATTGTCAGGTGGCCGACTCGAACCTAAGCGACCAGGTTTGTTGGACCCTGGAAGCGCCAGGGCGAGCGTCCACTTGCCTGTGATCCACGAATGCGTACTACCGACCCGGAACACCATTGAGCGCGTCTGCCGAGAACTTCCGGTTTTCGGCCGAAGCCGTCAGTGGTTTTCTGAGTAAATCGGGTCTGCTATGCGCTGCACACCGGTCGTTGATTAGAAATTCAAGCTGAATGACCGTTTTCCGAAAGGGCGAATTCATCCTGACGCATTTCGCTCATTCACCGCTTGTTGCTTATACGCACACTCATGACGACCGCCCCTCTAATTTCCCAAGGCTTCCATTAGGTCATACCGCTCTGCTTACGGTACTCCAAACATGATTCGTGGTTGGCTGCTCCCCCTGATTAAGGGCCCAGTACGAACTACCTACAACTAAAGTTGTATATACACCTTCAAATCATAATCCTACGTTAAGAAAGCCCGTCACTGGGAAGGTGTTAGTTATAAGGCCTCTCTTATGCCACTAAGAGGGAGCGTGATGATAATGAAAAAGGGATGAGTTATGAAACCGAAGATATTGGGGCTGATTTCGCTGATCAACATCCTTCTCGCGGGTTCCGCCTGGTCAGTACCGCTCAATCTGACTGGATCGATCACCAACAATCACTATGGGTTTGAATATACCTTGGGTACGTCTACAAACGCGGACCCCGGCATAGGCTTTACACTGGGCTTTGAAGGACCAGTTTCGTATAACTATGACATTCCACTCCCGAACGTTTCCTTCAATACAATTTCGATCTCACAAGCTAAGCTTCTTGCCAATCAAACGGCTAAAGGCTACGGTGACGCAGGGTTTGTTAGCTTAGTTACCTCCGGCGGTCCTAGCAATGTGAGTTTTTCCTCAAACCTCTCATTCAACACTGGGTTCTTCGCTCAGTGGAGCGGTTACGACGGGCTCGGTAATTGCTCTACCGCGGGCACTCTGCTTGGGTTATGTTTAATCCCTCCCGTGCCAGGCTTTGACTACAATTTCCAAATACCGAGTTTTTCCGTTTATGGTGTGACATTTACGGCTAGTGGATCTAGTACGCTGAACTCTTTGCCCGGGCAAGTCGGACAGACGGGCGCGTTGTGGAATTCGACGGGGGATCAGATCGAATTCCTCGCAAATGCCAACATTCCATACGTTTCGGCTGCTGCGGGGGTTATGAGCGCAGCAGATTTCTATTTAAATGCAAATTTTGGCATTGGAATTCAAGAGGTTAGCGATGCGCCCCTCATCGGTTCCTTGCTGGACGGACCGACGTGGGCCGACTTAACGGATACGTCCTTGGGTTGGCACACGATCGATGTCACCACCGATGCCAATTTTGCCTATGACTTCATGACTGACTTTCTGATGTACGGCGTGAATTCCCTAACCTTTGGCAACTCATCAAGCATCTGGGGTTTTGGGCCTGAAACATTGTATAGCCTAGACTTCGGGGGTTGGGATGTAGGAACTCTACATACCCCACGGTTTTTAACAGTCCCACTTACATACACCGTATCGTATCAAGTCGTAGAAAACATCCCAGAGCCTGGCGACCTGAGCCTGTTTGCAATCGGTCTTGCCGCTGCCGCGCTTAGCAGACAAAAACTGCAAAAAAGATCCGGAACGCCATCTCCAAGAATTTAAACGTAAGCAGACTAATAGATGATGAGGGGCGGAGGGATTGTGGCAAGTAGTAAGGCACCCAGTAAAGAAAAATAGTGTCTACCAAGCATCCGAAGAACTGATTAAAGGTGTTGTTCAGACGGTTAGCGGGTAAGTTGCAACGACTGCCAGGGGTGGTAGTACGCATTCGCCGTTTTTGAAAGCGTCCATTTAGCTTGAATTTCTAATCAACGACCAGTGTGCAAGGCATAGCAGTCCTGATTGCTAAGCGCACCACCGTCGGCTTCGGCCAACGATGAGACGGTCAAAACTCCCTGCCTGTACTTCCGTTCCTGGCCGTTCGCTGCCCTTTAAACCACCGAAAACCCCACCAGCGCAATCTCGTCCCCATCCTTGACCGGCGCCGACTTCTCGGCGAACTGCTTGTTGATGGTGATGTTGAGCTTGGGATTGCCGAGCAGCATCTTCTTCCACATCTCGCCGCGCTTCGACAGCACGAACAGCAGGCGCTCGACGTCGGTGACGTCGGGCGGCAGGGCGATTTCGTCGGAGGCCATGCCGAGGGTGTCCACGAGGTCGCCGAAAAACAAAATTTTCACCATCTCCAGGCCCTTATAATCTGCGATTGACCGCCCGATTTTACCCCCGTATGTCCGACCCCTTGCTGGAAAACCTCAACCCTGAACAGCGCGCCGCCGTGACGCTGCCGCACGAGTCTGCGCTGATTCTGGCCGGGGCCGGCTCGGGCAAGACACGCGTGCTGACCACGCGCATCGTGTGGCTGATCCAGACCGGGCAGGTGTCGCCGCACGGCATCCTGGCGGTGACCTTCACCAACAAGGCGGCGAAGGAGATGATGACGCGCATCTCGGCGATGCTGCCGATCAACACGCGCGGGATGTGGGTGGGCACCTTCCACGGGTTGGCGAATCGCCTGTTGCGAACGCACTGGCGCGAAGCGGGGCTGCCGCAGTCGTTTCAGATCCTCGATTCGGCGGATCAGCTGTCGGCTATCAAGCGGCTGATGAAGGCGATGAACGTCGACACCGAGAAGTACGAGCCGAAGAAGGTGCAGTGGTTCATCAACGGCCACAAGGAAGCCGGGCGTCGCGCGCGCGACGCCGAAGCCTTCGACGAATACTCGATGCGCATGGCCGAGCTGTTCGAGGCCTACGACGCACAATGCCAGCGCGAGGGGGTGGCCGACTTTCCCGAACTGCTGCTGCGCTCCTACGAGCTGCTGTATCGCAACGAGCCGCTGCGCCAGCATTACCGCGACCGCTTCAAGCACATCCTGGTCGACGAGTTCCAGGACACCAACACGCTGCAGTACCGCTGGCTGAAGCTGTTCGCCGGACCGCACACGGCGCTCTTCGCGGTCGGCGACGACGACCAGTCGATCTACGCCTTCCGCGGCGCCAACACCGCCAACATGGCGGAGTTCGAGCGTGAGTTCGCGCACGGCAACGTGATCAAGCTGGAGCAGAACTACCGCAGCCACGGCCACATCCTCACCGCCGCCAACACGCTGATTGCGCAGAACGCCCACCGCCTCGGCAAGAACCTGTGGACCGCGGAGGGCGAAGGCGAGCCGATCCGCATCTTCGAGGCCTACTCCGACCAGGACGAGGCGAGCTTCGTGGTCGACGAGGTGAAGACACTCAACCGCGAAGGCGTGGCGCTGTCCGACATGGCGCTCTTGTACCGTTCCAACGCGCAGTCGCGGGTGCTGGAGCACGCGCTGTTCTCGGCCCATGTGCCGTATCGCGTGTATGGCGGCCTGCGCTTTTTCGAACGCCAGGAAATCAAGCACGCGCTGGCCTACCTGCGCCTGCTGACCAACCCGGAAGACGATGGCGCGTTCCTGCGCGTGGTCAACTTCCCCACCCGCGGCATCGGCGCGCGCAGCCTCGAGCAGCTCGCCGACAGCGCCGCGCGCTCGGGGAGCAGTCTGTGGCAGGCAGCGTGCACCAGCGGCGGCAAGGTCGCCGGCTTCGCCAGACTGATCGAGGGGATCAAGCAGGCCACCACCGATTTGCCCTTGGCCGAGGTGATCGACCATGTGATCGAAACCTCGGGCCTGGCGGATTACTACCGTGCCGACAAGGAAGGCGCCGACCGCCTGGAGAACCTCAACGAACTGGTCAACGCCGCTGCGCTGTTCTCCGAAGAGTCCGAGGAAAACACGCTGGATGCGTTCCTCGCCCACGCCGCGCTCGAGGCCGGCGAGCACCAGGCCGGCGCCGGCCACGACGCGCTGCAACTGATGACGGTGCATGCCGCCAAGGGGCTGGAATTCCACACCGTGTTCATCACCGGGCTGGAGGAAAGCCTGTTCCCGCACGAGCAGAGCGCCCATGAGGAGAACGGCCTGGAAGAGGAACGCCGGCTGATGTATGTGGCGATCACCCGCGCGCGGCGGCGGCTGTATCTGTCCCACGCGCAGTCGCGCATGCTGCATGGGCAGATCCGCTATGGCCTGCCGTCACGCTTTCTGAATGAACTGCCGGAGCAGGTGCTGCTGCATCTGAACCGCCGCGCAGAGCCCGCCTACCCGTCAGGCGTCCAGCAGACCACCGGCCACTACGGCACGCCGGCCCCGCGCAGCCAGGGCAACGACACCGGCTACAAGGTTGGGCAGAGCGTCGCCCACGCCAAGTTCGGCACCGGCATCATCATCGACTTCGAGGGGCGCGGCCCCGACGCGCGGGTGCAGGTGAAATTCCGCGATGTCGGAACCAAATGGCTGGCGCTGGCCTACGCCAAGCTGTCTCCTGCCTGAGCCGGCGCGGCGTCATCCTTCCACACCGCGAAGATCGCCTGATATGAGGCGTACAGCGAACCGAACAGAACCGGCATCGCCACCAGCAGGCCCAGCAGCATCGGCACCAGCGCGGCGATGAACAGCAGCAGGCCGAGCGCGAGGCTGTTCGTCAGCATCGCTGCCCAGTTTTTGGCGACGGCCTTGAGACTCACGCCCAGTGCGGTCGCCGGACGCGCGCCCCCGAACAGGATCAGCGCCGGGGCAAACCAGGTGGCCATGATCAGCGGAGTGAACAGCACCATCCCGGTGAGCACCGCCGGCAGCGCCTGGTTCATCAATGCCTGCATCTCGGCGGGTGACGTCTTGCCACCCTTTGCGGCGTCCATCACCGCCTGCGGATCGAAACCCATGGCAAGCATGACCTGACCGATCACCAGCGCGCCCAGCAACTGCACCGCGCCGACGGTCATCAGCGGAATCAGCGGCCCGCGCACCCCCGCCAGAAAATGCGGCAACTCGAGTTCGCGGCCCTCGTCGAGTGCGCGATACGCCGCCATGAACCCGGCCACCATCAGCGGCGAGGCCAGGTCCGACAGCGAGCCTCCCACGACAGGGATCAGCCCGAGGGCCATCACCACGCCGAACAGCAGCCCAAACGCGGCGGACAGCAACAGGGGATTCTTGCGATACAGCCGAAAACCCGTGGCCACCCACTGAAAGCCCTGGCTGGCCGCGACCTTGCGCGGAACGTCTTGATTGGATGCAGAAGTCATGCGGCGATGGGTTGGTTAGCTGAACGAATCGATTTGAAAGGATAGGGTGCATGCAACGGCAGACAGCCAGCACGCAACGCGGGTGGGCGGATCGGCCGCCGGGCGGCCATGGGCTTCCCCGCCCTGCCATGCGCCCATGCAGGGGCTCAGGTCACCTCGATCACCACGCCTTGATCACCCACATCGGCGGCCGCATTCCCGAGTCGAGGCTGTCCTGGCGGGCGAATTGGCCGTCCCCCTTCTCGTCGATCAGGTAATACGGCCTGCCGACCTTGGGAATGACCTTCAGCATGTAAAGCTTGCCGTGGGAGCGGTATTCGACGACGCGTCCCTGGCCGCTCGGCTTGATCGTCACTGGAGGCGCGTCATCGGGGCCCGGCGCACCATCCGGTACGGGCGTAAGTCCGGGCGGCCGTTCGGACGGGCTGGCAGCGACGGCGAGACCGCTCAACAGCAGGGTCAGCAATAAGGCGGGGTAGCGCATGACAGGCTCCAGAATAAGTCGAACAGTATTAGCTTAGATGAGAGACGCGGCGGCAACTCACAGATTGAGCTGGATCTCGCGCTCGGCCAACGACGGCATGAAGCCGCGTTTCTCATAATGGCTGAAGATGGCATCGACGACCTCGCCGGGTTTGTCGATGATGCGCACGAGATCGATGTCCTCGGGCGAGATCATGCCTTCGCCAACCAGCGTGGTCTTCAACCAGCCGGCGAGGCCCGACCAGAAATCGGAACCGACCAGGATGATCGGGATGCCCGCAATTTTCCCGGTCTGCACCAGGGTCAGCGCCTCGAACAGCTCGTCCAGCGTGCCGAAGCCGCCCGGCATGACGACGTAGGCGGCGGCAAACTTGACGAACATGACCTTGCGCGCAAAGAAGTGCCGGAAAGTCTGGCTGATGTCCTGATACAGGTTGGCACTCTGCTCGTGCGGCAGCTGGATGTTGAGTCCGACGCTGGGCGACTTGCCGAAATAGGCGCCCTTGTTGGCGGCTTCCATGATGCCGGGGCCGCCTCCGGAGACGACCGAAAACCCGGCGTCGGACAGTTTGCGTGCGATGTCCTCGGTGAGCATGTAGTACGCGTGGTCGGGCGGCGTGCGTGCGCTGCCGAAGATTGAAACGGCGGGACGGATGGTCGCCAGCCGTTCGGTCGCCTCGACGAACTCTGCCATAATCCCCAGCATCCGCCACGACTCGCGCGCCGAATACTGAATTTCGGCCGTGCGCGTCGGGTCGGCGCTGTCAGGCAATTTACCCAAATGCATCGTTGAAAGCCTCGTGAACGATTCCAAATCAAGCCCGCCCAGAAAAATCCTGTTATTGGTGGACGGCTCGTCCTACCTGTATCGCGCATTTCATGCGCTGCCCGACCTGCGCAATTCGGCCGGCGAACCGACCAATGCGATCAAGGGCGTGCTCTCCATGTTGCACAGACTCCGGAAGGACCATGCGGCCGATTATATCGCCTGCGTGTTCGACGCGAAGGGCAAGACCTTCCGCGACGAACTGTATCCCGCGTACAAGGAACATCGCCCGCCGATGCCGGACGACCTGCGCAGCCAGATCGAACCGCTGCACGAAGCGATCCGCGCCGAAGGCTGGCCGCTCGTCGTCATCGACGGCGTCGAGGCCGACGACGTGATCGGCACGCTGGTACAGCATGCCACGCAGAAAGGCATCCGCAGCATCGTCTCCACCGGCGACAAGGACATGGCGCAGCTGGTTGACGACCATGTGACGCTGGTCAACACCATGAGCATGGAAACGCTCGACGAAGACAGCGTGGCGGCCAAGTTCGGTGTGCCGCCCGAGCGCATCATCGACTACCTCGCGCTGGTCGGCGACACGGTCGACAACGTCCCGGGCGTCGCCAAATGCGGGCCGAAGACCGCGGTCAAATGGCTCGCGGAATACGGCACGCTCGATAACCTGATGGCGCACGCCGGCGAGATCAAGGGCGTGGTCGGCGACAACTTGCGCGCGGCCCTCGACTGGCTGCCGCAGGCGCGCGTCCTGATCACCATCAAGACCGATGTGGCGCTGCCCTTCGATTTCGACGACCTCGTCCTCAAGCCGCGCGACACCGGCACGCTGCGCACGCTGTTCGAACGCTACGAGTTCCGCACCTGGCTGCGCGAACTCGATGCAGCCGCAACGGCCACCCCCGAAGCGCCCGAGCAGGACAGCAGCGGCGACCATCGCGCCCGTTACGAGACCATCCTCAGCGACGCCCAGCTCGACGCCTGGATCGCCAGGCTCGGCACGGCGTCGGCGTTTGCGCTTGACACCGAAACCACCAGCCTCGATGCCATGCAGGCCGAGCTGGTCGGCATCTCGTTCGCCGCCGCCCACGGCGAGGCCGCCTACCTGCCGCTGGCGCATCACTATGCCGGCGCGCCCGCGCAGCTGGATCGCGACGCCGCGCTGGCGAAGCTGAAGCCACTGCTGGAAAGCCGCGAGCCGAAGATCGTCGGCCAGCACCTCAAGTACGACCGCCACGTGTTCGCGAACGTCGGCATCGCGCTCGGCGGGGTCATCGACGACACGCTGCTGCAGTCCTATGTGATTGAAGCACACCAGTCGCATGAACTTGGCAACCTCGCGTCGCGCCACCTCGGCCTCGCCACGATCAGCTACGACGACGTCACCGGCAAGGGCGCGGCGCGCATCGGCTTCGAACAGGTTGCCATCGAGCGCGCCAGCGAATACGCGGCGGAAGATGCGGACGTCACGCTGCGCGTGCGCGATGCGCTGGCGCCGCACATCGATGCGTCCGACAAGCTGAGCTTCGTCTACCGGCACATCGAACTGCCGGTCGCCGAGATCCTGTTCCGCATGGAGCGCACCGGCGTGCTGCTCGACCGCACCCTGCTCGCCGCGCAAAGCGGCGAGCTCGGCAAGAAGATGCTGGAACTGGAACAGCGTGCGTACCAGGAGGCGGGGCAGCCGTTCAACCTCGGTTCGCCCAAGCAGATCGGCGACATCCTGTTCACGCAAAAAGGCCTGCCGGTCGTCAAGAAAACGCCGAGCGGCGCGCCTTCGACCGACGAGGAGACCCTCGAGCAGCTGGCGCTCGACCATCCCATCGCGCGGGCGATCCTCGACTATCGCGGCATGGCCAAGCTGAAGTCGACCTACACCGACAAGCTGCCGCAGATGATCAACGCGGCGACGGGGCGTGTGCACACCAGCTATTCGCAGGCCACCGCGGTGACCGGCCGGCTGGCGAGTTCCGACCCCAACCTGCAGAACATCCCCGCACGCACCGCCGAGGGCCGCCGCATCCGCGAGGCCTTCATCGCCCCGCCGGGTCACGTGCTGGTGTCGGCCGACTATTCTCAGATCGAACTGCGCATCATGGCCCACCTGTCGGACGACGCCGGCCTGCTGACCGCCTTTGCCGAGGACCGCGACATCCACACCGCGACCGCGGCCGAAGTGTTCGGCGTGCCGCTCGACGCCGTGAGCAACGACCAGCGGCGCATGGCCAAGGTGATCAACTTCGGTCTCATCTACGGCATGTCGGCGTTCGGCCTGGCGTCGCAACTCAACCTTGAGCGCGCCGCTGCCCAGGCCTACATCGACCGCTACTTCGCGCGCTACCCGGGTGTGGCCGACTATATGCAGCGCACGCGCGAGGCTGCGCGCCGCCAGGGCTACGTCGAGACCGTGTTCGGCCGCCGGCTGTACCTGCCCGAGATCAACGCCCGCAACCCGCAGCGCCGCCAGGGCGCCGAGCGCGCCGCGATCAACGCGCCGATGCAGGGTACCGCCGCCGACCTCATCAAGCTGGCGATGATCGCCGTGCAACGCTGGATCGATGAGGAAAAACTCGCCAGCCGCCTGCTGCTGCAGGTGCACGACGAACTCATCCTCGAAGTGCCGGAACACGAACTCGACCGCGTGCGCGCCGAACTCCCCGCGCACATGTGCAACGTCGCCGAACTCAAGGTACCGCTGCGGGTGGGCATGGGGGCAGGCAATAATTGGGAAGCGGCGCACTGACGCCTGCCGCGCGAAAAAGCGCACACCGGTCCGTCAGCCAAGCAAACGGGCGCCGTGGCGCCCGTCTTGACGGACCCGACTCCGCTCACTGCAGGGGGATCAGTTCCACACGGCGGTTCTTCGCGCGGCCTGCCGCGGTCCTGTTGTCGGCCACCGGCTGGGATTCGCCATACCCTTTTGCGGTCAGGCGATCCGCACCCAAGCCGTTCCCGATCAGGTAGGCGCGCACCGCTTCGGCACGGCGCTGCGACAGCTTGAGGTTGGAGGCTTCGGCGCCGACCGAATCGGTATGGCCTGCCACTTCCACCTTGACCTCGCCCCATTCCTTCAGCGTGGCGGCCGCGTGGTCCAGAACCGCGATGGATTCGGGGCGCAGCCTGGCGCTGTCGTTGTCGAAGTTCACGCCATCCAGGGTCAGCCTGCGGGGCGCGGCGGGCTCGACGACCGGGGCTGGCGCAGGCTTGACGACCGGAGTTGGCGTGGGCTCGACGAGCTTGGGTGGGCAGCCATCGGTCGTGCCCGGCGCCGGCACGGTCGGGCACGTGTCCTGGTGATCGGGGATGCCGTCGCCGTCGGAGTCCAGCGGGCAGCCCTCGGCGCTGACCTTCACGCCGACAGGCGTATCGGGGCAGCGGTCGAGACCGTCGAACACGCCGTCGCCGTCGGAGTCCAGCGGACAACCGCGGGGGTCGACCCTGGCGCCGCTCGGCGTGTCGGGGCACTGATCCCGGCGGTTGGCCACGCCGTCGCCGTCGGAATCCGGCGGTGCGCCCAGACCCCATGAATACCCCAGCAGCGCCTGGACATTGGTCAGGCCGGCATTCGGCAGGCTGTCGTTGCCGAACGACTGGTCGGCACGAACTTCCCAGCGGAACGCATCGTTTGCCCCGACCGCCCACGCCTGGCCGACACCCAGCGATGCCATCGGACGGGTGAAGTCGACGTTGCCATCCGTGTTGACGTTCATCAGGCCCAGACCCCCTGACACGAACCAGTTGTATTGTTGTTGTCGGGAGAACAGCCACTCGAGGCCGCCACGCAGCGTGGTCACACTGGCATCGCCGACCCCGGGGCGATTGCCGCCGTAGCGGCCGACCACCAGATCGCCGAAGAAACGGGTGTCGGTGCCCAGACGCTGGCCATAACGCAGTCCGAGCAGCGGATTGCCGTCATCGTCCTTGCTGCCGACCAGGTCCTTGTCTGCCCAGCCGCCGCCCAGCAGCAGCCCCATATCGCGCTCGGGCATGTCCGCGGCGCTGGCCGTCGAGCCAGCCAGTATGGCGAGCCCCGCCAGCAGCCATGCTGCACGTGTTCGTCTCATGGTGTACGCCCGTCTCTCAGAACTGGAATCGCTTGTCGGCCGGTGGACGTCGGCTGGCAGAGGGTCAAAGTGTGCCCCCGTCAGCGCCGGCCCGGCGGACGGGCCGGGCCGCTTTCGGGTTGTGCCCGCACAACGGAGGCGAATGCCTATTTTTTCAGGCTGTCGCGGATCTCGCGCAGCAGCACGACGTCTTCCGTCGGTGCAGCGGGAGCCGGCGGCGCCTGTTTCTTGAGCCGGTTGAGCTGCTTGACGAGTATGAAGACGATGAAGGCCAGGATGATGAAATTGAGCAGGACGGAGAGGAAGCTGCCGTAGGCAAACACCGGCACGCCGGCTTTCCTGACCTCGGCCAGCGTCCTCGCCACGCCTTCGGGAACGGTCCCCAGGGTGATGAACAGGTTGGAGAAATCGAGACCACCGAACACGGCGCCGACGATCGGCATGATGAGGTCGTTGACGATCGATTCGACGATTTTGCCAAAGGCGGCGCCGATGATGACGCCGACCGCCAGGTCCATGGCATTGCCCTTGACCGCGAATTCCCTGAATTCAGACATGAAACTCATGCTTCCCCCTCGTGTTTATTGACAAAATAGTGCTCGACTCAGCATAGACGCTGCGGCGCCAGGCCGCCAGCATACAAGCAATTATTTCCAGCTTGGTCGAGACTCCGGAGGCGGGTAAAATGCGATCCCTTATGCGCATCGGCAATCACGTCCTCAAGAACCGCCTGATCGTCGCCCCCATGGCCGGGGTGACCGACCGGCCTTTCCGCCAGCTTTGCAAGAAGCTGGGCGCGGGCATGGCCGTGTCCGAGATGGTGACGTCGAACTCGCTGCTGTACGGCTCGGCCAAGACCGCGCGGCGCGCCAACCATGAGGGCGAAGTCGACCCGATCAGCGTGCAGATCGCCGGGGCCGACCCGAACATGATGGCGGAAGCGGCGCGCCACAACGTCGACCGCGGCGCGCAGATCATCGACATCAACATGGGCTGCCCGGCCAAGAAGGTATGCAACGTGATGGCGGGCTCGGCGCTGCTGCAGGACGAAGCGCTGGTCGGGCGCATTCTGGATGCGGTGGTCAAGGCCGTTCCCGAAGTGCCGGTGACGCTGAAGATTCGCACTGGCTGGGACCGCGAGCACAGGAACGCGCTCAACATCCTGAAGATTGCCGAGAATGCCGGGGTGCAGGCGCTGGCGATGCACGGCCGCACCCGCGCCTGCGGCTACACCGGCGAGGCCGAGTACGACACGATCCGCGCGGTGAAGGCGGAAGCACGCATTCCGGTGATCGCCAACGGCGACATCACCACGCCGGAAAAGGCCCAACACGTCCTCGACTACACCGACGCCGACGCCGTCATGATCGGCCGCGCCGCGCAAGGGCGCCCGTGGATTTTCCGCGAGATCGAGCATTACCTCGCCACCGGCGAGCACCTGCCGCAGCCGGAAGTGGCCGAGATCCACGCCGTGCTGCTCGAGCACATCCACGACCTGTATGCCTTCTATGGCGACGTCACCGGGGTGCGCGTGGCGCGCAAGCACATCTCCTGGTACACGAAGGGACTGGTCGGCAGCAGCGCCTTCCGCCATACGATGAACAGGCTCGAATCGGTGGCCGAACAGCTCGCCGTGGTCAACGAATACTTTGCCCAGGCGGCGCGCGCCGACAACCGCCTGCGCTACGAACCCAGGGACCAAAACAATAACGCGGAAGAGATGTCGCCCGCCTCACGGCTCGCGGCGTAAAGGGGAACTTCAACATGATAGAAGAAAACGAAATCGCCGCCTGCATGCGGCGATCGCTGAACCGCTATTTCAAGGATCTCGACGGCGAAACGCCGAGCGAGATCTACGACATGGTGGTAAGCGCGGTGGAAAAACCTTTGCTGGCCTACATCCTGGACCGCGCCGAAGGCAACCAGACACGTGCCGCCGACATGCTCGGCATCAACCGCAACACCCTGCGCAAGAAAATGCGCGAACACGGCCTCTCCGATTGACCCCATCATGACCCTCAAACGCGCCCTGCTTTCCGTCTCCGACAAAACCGGCCTCGTCGATTTCGCCCGCGCGCTCGCCAACGCCGGCGTCGAACTGCTGTCCACCGGCGGCACCGCCAAGACCCTGCGCGACGCCGGCCTCGCGGTGATCGACGTCAGCGAGTACACCGGCTTTCCGGAAATGCTCGACGGCCGTGTCAAGACGCTGCATCCCAAGGTGCATGGCGGCATCCTGGCACGGCGCGACCTGCCCGAGCACGTCGCCACCATGACGGCCCACGGCATGGGCTACATCGACCTGGTGTGCGTCAACCTCTACCCCTTCGTCGCCACCGTGTCGAAACCGCACACGCTCGACGACGCCATCGAGAACATCGACATCGGCGGCCCGGCGATGGTGCGCTCGTCGGCCAAGAACTACCGCCACGTTGCCATCGTCACCGATCCCTCCGATTACGGGGCGCTGGTGGCCGAAATGCAGGCCAACGGCGGCACGCTGACCGACGCCACCCGCTTTGCGCTGGCAAAGAAGGCGTTTTCCCACACCGCCGAGTACGACGGTGCGATCAGCAACTACCTGACTGCGTTGAACGAAAACAACGAGCGCGAAGCCTTCGGCGAGAAACTGAACCTGCAGTTCACCCGCGCGCAGACCTGCCGCTATGGCGAGAACCCGCACCAGGCCGGCGCCTTCTACGTCGAGAAAAACGCGCCGGCCGGCACCATCGCGACGGCGCGTCAGATCCAGGGCAAGGAGCTCTCCTACAACAATATTGCCGACACGGATGCCGCGCTCGAGTGCGTGAAGCAGTTCGACGCCGCGCCCGCCTGCGTCATCGTCAAGCATGCCAATCCGTGCGGCGTCGCCTACGGCACGAACCTGCTGGACGCCTACGACCGCGCGTACAGGACCGACCCCGAGTCGGCGTTCGGCGGCATCATCGCCTTCAATGGCCGGCTCGACAGCGCCACGGCCCAGGCTATCGTCGATCGCCAGTTCGTCGAAGTCATCATCGCGCCTGAAGTCAGCCCCGAGGCTTCCGCCGCGGTTGCGGCGAAGAAGAATGTGCGCCTGCTCGAATGCGGCAAGTGGACGGGCAGCGTCGCCCAGCTCGACATGAAGCGCGTGGCCGGCGGTCTGCTGGTGCAGGACGCGGACGTGCTGCTCAACGCCGAATTGAGAGTTGTCACCCAGCGCGCGCCGACCGACAAGGAAATGGACGACCTGCTGTTCGCCTGGCGCGTCGCCAAGTTCGTCAAATCCAACGCCATCGTCTATGCGAAGGACCGCATGACAGTCGGCGTCGGTGCCGGCCAGATGAGTCGCGTCAACTCCGCGCGCATCGCCGCGATCAAGGCCGAGCACGCGGGCCTGCCGGTGCCCGGCTCGGTGATGGCAAGCGATGCCTTCTTCCCGTTCCGCGACGGCATCGACCAGGCCGCTGCCGCCGGTATCCAGGCGGTGATCCAGCCCGGCGGCTCGATGCGCGACGACGAGGTCATCGCCGCGGCCAACGCGCACGGCATCGCAATGGTGTTCACCGGCACGCGGCATTTCCGTCATTGATTATTGGTGAGCGGCAAGCGGTGAGCGGTGAACGGGAAACCCCGAATACGCACTGACCGTACCGCTCACCGCTCACTCCTTACTGCTCACCAAAATGAAAATCCTCGTCATCGGCTCCGGCGGACGCGAACACGCACTGGCGTGGAAGCTCGCGCAATCCCCCCGCGTTTCGCAAGTATTCGTCGCGCCCGGCAACGGGGGCACCGCGACCGAGGACGGACTCGTCAACGTGCACTTGACGGAGACTCCGTCGCTGGTCGAGTTCGTCCGCCGCGACGAAGACATCGCGCTCACCGTGGTCGGCCCCGAGGCGCCGCTCGCGGCCGGCGTGGTCGACGCCTTCCGCGCTGCCGGGCTGAAGATTTTCGGACCGACGCAGGCGGCGGCCCAGCTCGAAAGCTCGAAAGATTTCGCCAAGCAGTTCATGGCGCGCCACGGCATTCCCACCGCGGCTTTCGGCACCTTCACCGACGCCGCCCAGGCGCACGCCTACATCGATGCGCACGGCGCGCCCATCGTGGTGAAGGCCGACGGCCTCGCCGCCGGCAAGGGCGTGGTGGTGGCAGTCACCACCGATGAAGCGCACGCCGCGGTCGACGCCATGCTCGCCGGCAACAGCCTGGGCGACGCCGGCCACCGCGTGGTGATCGAGGAATGCCTCATGGGCGAGGAAGCCAGCTTCATCGTCATGGTCGACGGCGAGCACGTGCTGGCGCTGGCGTCGAGTCAGGACCACAAGCGCCTGCAGGACGGGGACCAGGGCCCCAACACGGGTGGCATGGGCGCCTATTCGCCGGCGCCGGTGGTCACCCCCGAACTGCACGCGCGCATCATGCGCGAAGTCATCCACCCCACCGTCGAAGGCATGGCCGCCGACGGCATCCGCTACACCGGCTTCCTCTACGCCGGCATCATGATCGGGGCTGACGGCGCGCCCAAGGTGCTCGAATTCAACTGCCGCATGGGCGACCCGGAAACCCAGCCGATCATGATGCGGCTGAAATCCGACCTGGTGTCGCTGGTGGAAGCCGCCGTGAACGGCAGGCTCGACCAGATCGAGGCCGAATGGGACCGTCGCACGGCGCTCGCCGTGGTGCTCGCCGCCGAAGGCTATCCCGATGCGCCGAAGAAGGGTGCCGTCATCGGCGCGCTGCCGGCCGCGGCCGACGACCTGCACGTGTTCCACGCCGGCACGACCGCGCAGGACGGCCGGACGGTGGTGAGTGGTGGCCGTGTGCTGGCGGTCACCGCGCTCGGCGACAGCGTGCGCATGGCACAAAAGCGTGCCTACGATGCAACCGCCGGCATCCGCTTCGACGGCATGCAGTTCCGCCGCGACATCGGCTGGCGTGCGGTTGACCGCAAAAAGTGAACGGCAAGTGGTGAGCGGTGATACGGTCGCGCTGCGCGCGCATCTCAAGCGCGGCGGACTGATCGCGTATCCCACCGAATCGTGCTACGGCCTCGGCTGCGACCCGCGCAGCCCGCGCGCCCTCAAGCGCCTGATCGACCTGAAGGGCCGCAGTGCCGCCAAGGGCATGCTCCTGATTGCCGACCGTTTCAGGTGCCTGCGGCCTTTTATCCGACCCCTTGGCCCCGCTGACATGACGCAATTGAATCGCTCCTGGCCCGGCCCGGTCACCTGGGTGGTGCCGGCCTCCGCCGCCTGCCCGCCCCTGCTCACCGGCGGCCGCCCGACCATCGCGGTGCGCGTCACCGCACATCCCGAGGCCGCGCGCCTGTGCCGCAGCCTCGACATGGCGCTGGTCTCCACCAGCGCCAACAAAAGCGGCAAAAAACCCGCCAAAACCGCCGCAGAATGCCGCAGAATGTTCGGCGCACGGGTGCGCGTGATCGCCGGACGCATCGGCACGCGCAAACGCCCCTCCACACTCATCGACCTCGCAACTGGAACAATCCTTCGCCCCTGATGCCCGCCCCGTCCTTCGATACCGCCCCCGTCAAAACCTATCTGCTCGACCTGCAGGCGCGCATCGTCGCCGCGCTTGAGGCCGCCGACGGCCTGCCCTTCCGAGCCGACGCCTGGGATCGCCCCGAAGGGGGCGGCGGCATCTCGCGGCTGATCGAGGAAGGCAACGTGCTGGAACGCGGCGGCGTGAATTTCTCTTACGTCACGGGCAGCCAGCTGCCGCCGTCGGCCAGCGCGCATCGTCCCGAACTCGCCGGCCGGCGCTGGGAGGCGATGGGGGTCTCGCTGGTGCTGCACCCGCAGAACCCCTACGCGCCGACGGTGCACATGAACGTACGGTGCTTCGTGGCGCTGAAGGACGGCGAGGCGCCGGTGTGGTGGTTCGGCGGTGGCATGGATCTCACGCCCTACTACGGCTTCGAGGACGATGCGCGGCATTTTCACGCAAGCTGCAAGGCCGCGCTCGATCCGTTTGGGGCCGACCTGCACCCGCGCTTCAAGGACTGGTGCGACCGCTACTTCTTCCTCAAGCACCGCAACGAGCCGCGCGGCATCGGCGGGGTGTTTTTCGACGATTTTTCCGAAGGCGGATTCGATCACGCGTTCGGCATGACGAAAGGCGTGGGCGACGCCTTCCTCACCGCCTACCTGCCGATTCTGGAGCGCCGCAAGGACATCGCCTACGGCGAGCGCGAACGAGACTTTCAGGCCTACCGGCGCGGACGCTACGTCGAATTCAACCTGGTGTACGACCGCGGCACCCTGTTCGGCCTGCAATCGGGCGGCCGCACCGAGTCCATCCTGATGTCGCTGCCGCCCGTCGTGAAGTGGCGCTACGACTGGCGCCCCGAACCGGGTACGCCGGAAGCCGTCCTGTATACCGATTTCCTTGTGGCGCGCGACTGGCATGCATAAAATTCCGCGGCGCATCCTGATCGGCCTTGGCATTCTGCTGCTGATCCTCTGTCTGGTCGGGCTCATCGCCTATGAATTGCTGTCGTCGGCCCTGGAGGCGAGATATCTCGCCGCGGAGGCGCAGAAGATGACCTGGCAAATCCGGCCGGGCCCCTCCGATCGCATCCGCTATCCGGGCCAAGGCCCGTACGACGCGCGGCTCGGCTACAGCAAGCTGCCGCATTACCTGACTCGCCTCGACAAGGCCGGCTGGCAAATCGACGAGCAGGCCCGGATCAGCGTCCAGATGGCGCGAGCGAGCGGCCTCGGCCTGTTCCTGCCCTACCACGAAAAGGACCAGACCGGCCTCAGCCTGCTCGACAAGGACGGCACGCCCTTGTATCGGGCCCTCTACCCGACCCGCGTGTACACCCGCTTTGAGGCCATTCCCAAGGTCCTGGTCGATGCCCTGCTCTACATCGAGAACCGCGAACTCCTGACCGAGCAGTTTCCCACCCGCAACCCGGCAGTGGAATGGGACCGCCTCGCCCAGGCGCTGATGGAAAAAGGCGTCAGCCTGGTCGACAAGAACCGCAATGTGCCCGGCGGCAGCACGTTGCCGACGCAGATCGAGAAATACCGTCATTCGACCGAGGGGCTGACCAGCAGCATGGGCGAGAAACTGCGCCAGATGGCCACCGCCAGCCTGCGCGCGTATCTCGATGGCCCCAATACGCTTCCGATGCGGAAGAAAACGGTGATGGCGTACCTGAATACCGTGCCGCTGGCCGCCGCGCCGCGCTTCGGCGAGGTCAACGGCATAGGCGACGGGTTGTGGGCGTGGTACGGGCTGGATTTCGACGAGATCAACAAGACCCTGGACAAAAGTCCGCGCGGCCGCGAAAACGCCTACGCGAGCGCGTTGAAGCATGTGCTCTCGCTGATCATCGCAGAGCGTCGCCCGTCGTATTACCTGGCGAGCAATCGCAAGGCGCTCGATGCCTTGACCGACGACCACCTCGACCTGCTGGCCAATGCGCAGGTGATTTCGCGTGAGCTCGCCGACCGCGCCAAACAGGTGAAGCTGCGCAGCACAAGCCAGCGCATCGATCCGCCCGCGCCGCGTTTCGTCGACCAGAAGGCCACCAACGCCCAGCGCATCCGCATCGCGCAGCTGCTGGGTGAACCCCGCCTGTATGACCTCGACCGCCTGGATCTGCAGGTCGACACCTCCATCAATCAGCCGGCGCAGAAGATCGTCAGCCGCTACCTGCAAAGCCTGGCCAACCCGGAAGCCGCAACCGCGTCGGGGCTGATCGGTTTTCGCCTGCTGCAGCCGGAGAACGCGCTCGACCAGGTCATCTACAGTTTCACGCTGTATGAAAAGACGCCGCTGGGCAACGCCCTGCGCGTGCAGGCTGACAATCTCAACCAGCCCTTCGACATCAACAGCCAGGCGCGGCTGGACCTCGGCTCCACCGCCAAGCTGCGCACACTCATCACCTACCTGCAGATCATCTCGCAAACGTACGACGCGTACCGGACGCTCGCCCCCGCGGCGCTGAAGCAGAAAGCGCAACCGCAACGCGACGTGCTGGCGCAGTGGGTCGCCGCCACGCTCCTGAGCCAGCCCGGCATCAAGCGGGATGCCCTGCTCAACGCCGCGATGGACCGCAAGTACTCGGCTGCCCGCGAAATGTTTTTCACCGGCGGCGGCCTGCACGATTTCGTCAACTTCGATCCGAAGGACAACAGCCGCATCATGGACGTCTGGGAGGCCACCAAGAACTCGGTCAACCTGGTCTACATCCGGATCATGCGCGACATCGTGCGGCATTACGTCAGCGCCACGCCTGGCGCTGCGGCACGCATTCTCGACGACGCCGGCAACCCGCTGCGCCAAACCTACCTGATGCGCTTCGTCGACCAGGAGGGGCGCCTCTTCATCCACCGCTTCTACCAGAACCACCGGCGCCAGACACCCTCGCAGATGGCGGAGGACCTGTATGCACGGGTTCGCGGCAATCCGCGCCGCTTCACGTCCGTGTACCGCTACCTGGAACCGCAGGCAGGCTTCGAAGCCTATGTCGGTGCGCTGCGCGCCAACGTGCCCAGCAGCGCCGGCCTCGCACCGAAGGTGCTCGAATCGCTCTACAAGACCCACGGCACTGACGCCTACAACCTGGCCGACCGCGGCTACGTGACGCAGATCCACCCGCTGGAACTGTGGGTGGTGAAAACCTTGCGGGCCGAGCCGCTGATCGACCTCAAGGGTCTTTACGAACGGGGTACCGATGCCCGCCGCGAAGTCTACAACTGGCTGTTCAAGACCAGCCGCAAGAACGCGCAGGACATCCGCATCCAGTCGCTGCTGGAAGTGGAGGCTTTCGAAGGCGTGCTGCGCGACTGGAAACGGCTGGGTTACCCGTTCGACAACATCACGCCCTCGTACGCCACCGCCATCGGTGCCTCCGGCGACCGCCCCGCCGCGCTGGCCGAGCTCATGAGCATCCTGGTCAACGACGGCGTGCGCGCGCCGATGGTGAGCCTCACCGGCCTGCACTTCGCGGCCAACACGCCGTTCGACACCCGCCTGTCGCCGAAACCGGTCCACGGCGAGCGCCTGCTTCCCGCCGAGCTGGCCCAGACCGTGCGGCGCGCGCTCGCCAACGTGGTGCAGGGCGGCACTGCGGGCCGTCTCGCTGGCGCGCTCAAGGATCCGGCCGGGCAGCCCATTGTCATGGGCGGCAAGACCGGAACCGGCGACCATCGCTTCGAGACCTACGGCAAGGGCGGCCAACTGATCGATTCGCGCGTGGTCAGCCGTTCCGCCACCTTCGTGTTCTACCTCGGCGACCGCTACTTCGGCACGCTGACCGCTGTCGTGGAAGGCGAACAGGCCGGCCAGTACGGCTTCACCAGTTCGCTGACCGCGCAGATGCTGAAAACGCTGCTGCCGCAACTGCGGCCGCATCTTTACCCAGAGCAGCCGACGACGCCGGAAGCGCCCGCGGAAACCGCCGTCGAGGCCGCACCGGCCGTCGTCGCGCCGCCGGCGCCGCGCGAACCCGTGAAGGAAAAACCGGACGGCGCCACCAGCCAGGCCGATCCGACCGTCAAGCAACCGCCCACCCAGGGTGGTTTCCCCGAAGACCTCGAGCCCAACGTGGTGCTTCCGGTTCCCGTTGCGCCTGCACCGGCGGCCGCTCCGGCGCCGTCCCCGGACAGCATACCGCCGCACGAACCGTCGCCGTGACGTGGGGCTTGGGATCGCATGCAAATCGGAATATGCTGAAACATGGTTTCTTTTGATCTCGCCATGAAAGACAACATCCATCCCCTGATCCAGCACACCCCGGCCGACGCCGGCAATGACAGCATCCCGGCGTTGCGGGTGCTGTCGGAAATCACCACCAGCCTGTCCTCCGACGCCAATGTCGAGCAGCTGCTGGGGCGCTTCCTGTCGACCATGATCCGCCTGGCGGGCGCGCAGGCGGGTGCGGTGCGCGTCATTACCGACGACCGCACCCATCTGCGCCTGATCGGCTCCGTGGGCCTGCCACCCGAACTGGTCGAGCACGAACACATCGTCAGCGTCGATTGTGGCGTGTGCGGCAAGGCCGCGCGCGAGGTCACGGTGAGCAGCTGGAACAATGTCGCCTTCTGCAAGCGGCAGGCCAACGATCCCTATTTCAGTGGCACCTGCAACACCGTGGTGGCGGTGCCGCTGATGCACAAGAATCAGGTCATGGGCGTCTACAACCTGTTCCTGGAAGAAGGCCACGTCGTGCCCGAGGACGTGCGCCTGCTGTTCCGCTCGATCAGCGAGCACCTCGGCATCGCCCTGGAAAACGCGCGGCTGACGCGTGAGAACATGCGCATCTCGCTGATGAACGAGCGCCAGATGCTGGCCAACCAGATCCACGATTCGCTGGCGCAGACGCTGGCCTACGCCAAGATGCGGCTGACCGTGCTCTCCGACGCGATGCGCCACGAGGATTACCCCAAGGCCAACCGCTACCTGGGTGACGTCGAGGAGGCGGTCGACCTCGCCTACGCCGACCTGCGCGACCTCATCACCCAGTACCGCGACCGCATCAACCCGCGCGGCCTGGTGCCGGCGATCCAGGAAATGGCCAAGAGCTTCCGCAAGAAGGCCAACGCCGACGTCGACTTCCTCAACCTGGTTCAGGACGTCTCGCTGTCGCCCGACGAGGAAATTCAGGTCTTCCACATCATCCAGGAATCGCTCTACAACATCGCCAAGCACGCGCGCGCGCGCCACGTCGTCATCACCTTCGACCTGGAAAACGGCCAGTACATCGTCAACGTCGCCGACGATGGCGTCGGCGTGCAGAAAAAAAACGACGAGTCGTCCACCCTGGGCAAGAGCTTCGGCCTCACTATCATGCGCGAGCGTGCCGCCAAGCTGAACGGCAGGCTCATCGTGGAGTCCCGCCCCGCCGGCGGCACCGTGATCCGCCTCGTCTTCCCCCAACGCAAAGCCGAGCACGCCGCATGAGCCTCACCCGCATCATCCTCGTCGACGACCATACCCTGTTCCGCAAGGGCCTGGCCGAACTGCTCGAGCAAAGCGGCAGCATCGAGGTCACCGCCTTCACCGGCAATCCGGACGAAGTCGCCATGCTGCTGAAGGCGCACCGTCCCGACGTGCTCATCCTCGACCTCAACATGCCCGGCACCGATGGCATCACCCTGATGCAGCAATTGCGCGCGGCAGATTTCGACCTGCCCATCCTCATCCTGACCCTGTCGGAAACCGAGGACGATCTCGCCCGGGCGCTCCGTGCCGGCGCCAACGGCTATCTGCTGAAAAGCATGGAACCCGACGAGGTGGTCGACGCCATCCTGCGCGCCCAGCGCGGCGAGACCGTCGTCGCCCCCGCCATGACCGCCAAGCTGGTCAAGCTCTACGACCAGAAAGGGCAGGACGCCGGCTCCCTGCTCGACGCACTGACCCCGCGCGAACGCGAAATCCTCTCCCACCTGTCGCGCGGCGAAAGCAACAAGGCCATCGCGCGCACCCTCGACATCAGCCACGACACCGTCAAGCTGCACGTGCGGCATATCCTCGCCAAGCTGAACCTGTCTTCAAGGGTCGAGGCCGCGGTGTTTGCCGTGGAGCATCGGGTGGCGCCGGGCGGGCGCGGCGACGGAAGATAGGACGGCACGCCGCGGTTCCGCCTCTCGGCATCGCGTGCCGGAGCGCACGCTGGCGGATTCACGACTTCAGGCCGGGCCCGGGAATTCCGGGAAAATCAGGCCGCTGTACCCATCCCGGACATGCACCCCAGGCAAAAACCGGGCGCGACATAAGCCTCCTGCTTCTGCATATCCCGCCATGCGGGTGTCTGCCTCGCGTGACGCCCAGATCGCCATGCGGCGGCACATCGTCCCGGCAAATCGATGTCCGCACGATCTTTGCATCGGCGACGGAACGGAAACTGCCGGATTTACAGCGCGTTGCAAAAATGATATTCAGCAAAGCATGGAGTACGTTCGCCGCATGACTCAAAGCGTTGCGCGCGGACAATCGCACACTGCGCTTCGCGCTGCATAACAAGTTTGCGGTGGTGATTCATCGATCGCCCCGAGCACAAGAAAACGGGAGGCAAGCGAGTCAATGAGAACAAGCAGTTCTGTGAATGCACGGCCGTCGGCTTGCACGCCTTCGGGATGCCGCCCAATTCGAGCACGTTAGGAACTTCATGTCCTCCGCCCTTGATGTCAGAAAAATTCGCTGCCTGGACGGCTTGCACTACTCCTTCCAGATACTCCGGCATCACTACGCGGGTTTGTGGGAAACATGCTGCGAGATTCCGAGCTCCAACTCAAAGATCATTGCGGCCCTTGCATCGGGATGGGGCTTCATCGATGCCCTGCATAGAATCCGCGAGATTGCTCAGGCCATTCCCGGCTTGAGTGCAAAGCACCCCGAGATGCATGCATTCTTGTCCGCATCCAGCCTGGCGGAAGACTACCGTCATTACATCCATCACTTGAGGGGCGAACTGGCCAACGATCCTTCCAACGCTTTTCCGGTGTGGGGAACCCTGTCCTGGGTCGACGCGGCCAATCCGACCCGGTCCCATATGGTCGTGCTCGGTACGCAAATCGAGGGCACCAATTACACCGGCTGCAGCTTCGACACGGCTGAAAAGAAATGGGCCAGCAAGGTGTGTCTCGGCGTGAATGGAAAGTCGTTCAATTTCGACCCGGTCTTTCTTTCCGCCGTCAGATTCGAAGCCTTCGTTCTTCCGTTCCTCAACGAGAAAGCATCCGAGCATGCCGGGTTCCAGGAGGAACTGCCGCTCATTTCTGTCGACTTCATTCACGGCGCCGGCACCTGACATTTCGGCCGAGGAGACAGCCCGGCGGCTTCGCCATTGGCGCCACTGATCCGCAATGGCAGGAACAGGGAATTGGCACGCCCATGATGCAGCATGCTCTTCGGCATGCCCCCTGCATGACCTGACTCGCTAGGACCACACCCCCGGCCGCACCGAGAAACTGTCCAGCACGCGCAGATAACTGGCGCGCGCCATGGCGGCAGGATCGGCCAGGTTCTTCTGGCTCATGCTGCCCTTCATTTGGGCGACCGATTGGTACTCCTTCTCCTCCATCCAGTTCTGCATGGCCGCGAGGATCTCGGTGAGCTTGTCGGGGCCATACTGCAGCAGGCAGGACGCGAGGTGCACGACGTCGGCACCGACCAGCAGAAGCTTCAGCGCCTCGCTCTCGCTGTGGACGCCGCCGGTTGCGGCCAGGGTCAGCTGGGTGCGGCCATGCAGGATGGACAGCCAGCGGATGCGCAGCAGTGCCTCGTCGGGATAGGACAGATGCAGCTGGTCCACCACGATCAAGTTGTCCAGATCGATGTCCGGCTGGTAGAAGCGGTTGAACAGCGCGACGCCCTGCGCACCGGCGTGCTCCAGCTGCTGCACAAAATGCGGCAGCGAGGAAAAGAAGGGCGACAGCTTCATGGCGATGGGCAGGCTCACCACGCCGCGCAGTTCGGTGAGCAGTTCGATGTAGCGCGCCTCGACCGCCTCGCAGGAATGCCTGGAATCGGCGGCGATATGGTAGACGTTGAGCTCCAGCGCATCGGCACCGGCCTGCTCGAGTGCGCGACCGAGTTCCACCCAACCCGAAGGCGACACCCCGTTAAGGCTGGCCACCACCGGGATCTCCAGCCGCCGCTTCAACTGGTGCAGATGCGACAGGTAGCGCTCGAGGCCGCCATGGAATTCGCCGTGATTGGGCAGGAAGCTGTCGGCCTCGCCGTGTCCGAGGTCGGCGTGCAGCAGGAAGCGGTCGAGCATCGCGTCTTCCGCCTGCAGCTCCTCCTCGAACAGCGAGTACATCACCAGCGCGGCGGCGCCCGCGTCCTCCAGCCGCAATGCAGTGTCGAGGTTGCGCGACAAGGGTGAAGCCGAGGGCACCAGCGGATTCTTGAGCTTGAGGCCGAGGTAGTCGGTGGAGAGGTCGATCATGTCAGGCTCCCGGTTTGGTTTCGTCGGCGTGGCCTTGTGCCATGTCCTGGTAGGCCTTGAAGCGCCGCTCGGCTTCCTGCTGCGCCTGCGCCACGAAATGCTGCGCCGCTTCGGGGTGGCTGCGCTGCAACATGGCGAAGCGGGTTTCCGATTCCATGAAGGCCTTGATCGGCTGGCTGGGCGCAGCCGAATCGAGCTTGAATGGGTTGCCGCCGGCCTCGGCCAGCCGCGGGTCGAATCGGAACAGCGGCCAGTGCCCGCTCTTCACCGCCAGTTCCTGCTGGCGCTGGTTGTAGAGCATGTCGTAGCCGTGGGCGATGCAGGGACTGTAGGCGACGATGAGCGACGGACCGGGATAGGACTCGGCCTCATGGAACACGCGCAAGGTCTGCACGTCCTTGGCGCCGTAGGCCGCGGTCGCCACGTACACATGGCCATAGTCGCTCGCCAGCTTGGCGAGGTCCTTCTTCGCCGTGGCCTTGCCGCCGGCGGAGAACTTGGCCACGGCGCCGATCGGCGTGGCCTTGGAGGTCTGGCCGCCGGTGTTGGAATACACCTCGGTGTCGAGCACCAGGATGTTGACGTCGTACGGCAGCGCGAGCACATGGTCGAGACCACCGTAGCCGATGTCGTACGCCCAGCCGTCACCGCCGATGATCCACACCGAGCGGCGGATCAGCCATTCGGCGACGCTGGCGAGTTCGCTCGCGCGCGGGTGGCTCGAGGCTGACAACTTGTCGAGCAGCGTGGCGACGCGCCGGCGCTGTTCGACGATGCCAGCCTCCTCACGCTGTGCGGCGGCGACCAGCGCGTCAGCGAGGTCGCCGCCGATTTCGCCAGCCAGCTCCTTCACCAACTGCTGCGCGTAGGCCATCAGCTGGTCGGCGGCGAGCCGCATGCCCAAGCCGAATTCGGCGTTGTCCTCGAACAGCGAGTTGCTCCACGCCGGGCCGCGTCCGGCGCCGTTCACGGTGTAGGGCGTGGAAGGCAGGTTGCCCCCGTAGATCGAGGAACAGCCGGTGGCGTTGGCGACCAGCATGCGGTCGCCGAACAGCTGGGTGGCGAGGCGGATGTAGGGCGTTTCGCCGCAGCCGGCGCAGGCGCCCGAAAACTCGAACAGCGGGTCGAGCAGCATGGCGCTCGGGATGGTGTTGTGCTTGATCAGGCCGCGATCGAATTCGGGCAGCCGCAGGAAGAAAGCGAGGTTGTCGCGTTCCTGGTCGCGCAGCGGGTCGACCGGCGCCATGTTCACCGCGCGCCGGCTGACGTTGGACTTGTCGTGGATCGGGCAGGCCTCGACGCAGTCGCCGCAGCCGGTGCAGTCCTCCGGCGCCACCTGATAGCTGATGTGGGTGCCGGCAGGAAAATCCCTGCTCTTCGCCGGCACATGCTTGAAGGTCGGTGGTGCGTTGACCGCGGCGTCGGCGCTGAAGAGGCGCGAGCGGATCGCGGTATGCGGACAGACGAACACGCACTTGCCGCACTGGGTGCACAGGTCGGTCTCCCACACCGGGATCTCCAGCGCAATGTTGCGTTTTTCGAATTGCGCGGTGCCGAGCGGATAGGTGCCGTCATCAGGAAAGCGCGACACCGGCAGGTCGTCGCCGTGGCCGTGATAGATGGGCAGGGTGAGGTCGCGCACGAAATCGGGAAGGGTGGGCAGCGCCGCGGCAGGCGTCGGTTCCGCCGCGGTGCCCGCCTGCCCTGCCGGAATCGCCACCTGATGCAGTTCTGCCAGCGTCATGTCGATTGCGCGGTAATTCAGCTCCACCAGCCGCTTGCTCTTCTTGCCGTAGGTCTTCTCGACCGCGTGCTTGATCGCGGCGATCGCCACGTCCTTCGGCAGGATGCTGGAAATCGCGAAGAAGCAGGTCTGCATGATGGTGTTGATGCGCCGCCCCATTCCGGCTTCCGCGGCGACGGCGTAGGCGTCGATCACCCAGAGCTGCAGGCGTTTCTCCTGGATCTGCGCCCGCAGCGTCGGCGGCAGCGTGTCCCACACCGCATCCGGGGGCGCCGGTGTGTTGAGCAGGAAGACACCCCCGGGGGCCGCGTGCTGGAGCAGTTCGTAGCGCTCGACGAACATGGGCTGATGGCAGGCGACGAAGCCGGCCATGCCGTGTTCGACCAGATAGGTCGAGCGGATGGTCGAGGGGCCGAAGCGCAGGTGCGACACCGTCACCGCGCCGGATTTCTTCGAGTCGTAGACGAAGTAGCCCTGCGCCTGCAAATCGGTAGCCTCACCGAGTATCTTGATGGAATTCTTGTTGGCCGACACGGTGCCATCGGCACCCAGGCCCCAGAAGACCGCGTGCTGAAGCTGCCGCGAGGCATCGGTGCGGAAGGCGGCGTCCCAGGGCAGCGACAAGTGGGTGAGGTCGTCGTGGATGCCGACTGAGAACGGGCGTTTGGGCGCCGTTTTCGATAATTCGTCGAACACGGCCTTGACCATGCCCGGGGTGAATTCCTTGCTGGCCAATCCGTAGCGTCCGCCGGTGACGCGCGGCATGGTGCGCGTGCCATCCGCGGCCGCCTGCGCCAGCGCGGTCACCACATCCTTGTACAGGGGTTCGCCGTCGGCGCCCGGCTCCTTGCAGCGGTCGAGCACCGCAATGAATTTTGCGGTACGCGGCAACGCGGCCAACAGTGCCGCCGGCGAGAATGGCCGATACAGCCGCACCTTCAGCACGCCCACCTTCTCGCCGTGTGCAAGCAGATGCTCCACCGTCTCGTGCACGGCCTCGGCGCCGGACCCCATGAGGACGATGACGCGCTCGGCATCCTTCGCGCCGACATACTCGAACAGCGCATATCGGCGGCCAGTGAGTTCGCCGAAGCGGTCCATCGCGTCCTGCACGATCTGCGGGAACGCGTCATAGTAGGAATTGGCGCGCTCGCGCGACTGGAAGAACACGTCCGGGTTCTGCGAGGTGCCGCGCAGCACAGGATGCTCGGGCGACAGCGCGCGAGCGCGGTGTGCGGAGATGAGATCGGCATCGAGCATGGCACGCACGGTGTCGGCTTCGACTGCGGCGATCTTCGCAACCTCGTGCGAGGTGCGGAAGCCGTCGAAGAAGTGGATCACGGGAATGCGCCCGGCGAGCGTCGCCGCCTGCGCAATCACTGCAAGGTCCTGCGCCTCCTGCGGCGAGTTGGCGGCGAGCAGGGCGCAGCCTGTTGCACGGCAGGCCATGACGTCGGACTGGTCGCCGAAGATCGACAATGCATGCGTCGCCAGCGTCCGCGCCGCCACGTGCAGCACGAAGGGCGTGAGCTCGCCGGCAATCTTGTAGAGGTTGGGGATCATCAGCAGCAGGCCCTGACTGGCAGTGAAGCTGGTCGCCAGCGCACCGGAGGTGAGTGCGCCGTGCAGCGCGCCGGCGGCGCCGCCCTCCGACTGCATCTCGATGATCTTCGGCACCGCGCCCCACAGGTTGGGCCTGCCTTGGGCCGCCCACTCGTCGGCCCACTCGCCCATGCTCGACGCAGGCGTGATCGGATAGATGGCGATTACCTCGCTGCCGAGGTAGGCCATGCGGGCAACGGCCTCGTTGCCGTCGATGGTGAATGTAGTGGTCATGGCAATCACTTACCGGACAAGTCTGTCCTTTATTCTAGCCTCGAGTTGGAAATGAACCAGTTCTAGATTCAACAATCGCACCTCGACGGGCGCGCCGGATGAGGCCGGCGGGTCCTGTACACTCGAAATCCCCGTCAAACGGAGTGCGCACCGGCCTGGCGGCCGGATCCAGTGCATGCCACACAGCGTCGAACTCATCACCACGATCGCCGCCGCCCTCGGGCTGGCGCTGATTTTCGGCTTTCTCACCGTGCGCCTGAAGCTGCCTGCGCTGGTGGGCTATCTGCTGGCCGGCGTGGTCATCGGCCCCTTCACGCCGGGTTACGTGGCGGATACCTCGCTGGCCGGCCAGCTGGCCGAAATCGGCGTGATGCTGCTGATGTTCGGCGTGGGCCTGCACTTCTCGCTGGAGGATCTGCTGTCAGTGAAGAAGATCGCGCTGCCCGGGGCGGTGGTGCAGATTGCCGTGGCCACAGCAATGGGCACGGCCATCGCGATGATGTGGGGCTGGGACCTGATGGCGGCGGTCGTGTTCGGTCTGGCGCTGTCGGTGGCGAGCACGGTGGTGCTGCTAAAGGCGCTGGAAAGCCGCGGCGTGCTGGCCACGCCGAACGGGCGCATCGCGGTGGGCTGGCTGGTGGTGGAAGACCTGGTGATGGTGCTGGTTCTGGTGCTGCTGCCGCCGCTGGCGGGGATGTTCGGCAGCGCCCCCGCGGACACCCACGCTCACGGGCTGTTGACCACGCTGGCGCTCACACTCGGCGAGGTGGCGCTGTTCATTGGGCTGATGCTGGT
Organism: Pseudomonadota bacterium; assembly: GCA_021784115.1. Classification (GTDB taxonomy): domain Bacteria; phylum Pseudomonadota; class Gammaproteobacteria; order Burkholderiales; family Thiobacillaceae; genus Thiobacillus. The sequence continues at coordinate 29,150 of JAJXTE010000016.1, forward strand.
GGTGGGGCGGCGCTTCTTCCCCTGGCTGCTGTGGCAGGTGGCGCGCACCGGGTCGCGCGAACTGTTCACGCTGTGTGTGGTGGCCGCCGCGCTGGGCATCGCCTACGGCTCGTCGGCGCTGTTCGGCGTGTCGTTCGCGCTGGGCGCCTTCTTCGCCGGCATGGTGCTGCGCGAGTCGGCGCTGAGCTATCGGGCCGCCGAGGAGACGCTGCCGCTGCGCGACGCCTTCGCGGTGCTGTTCTTCGTCTCGGTCGGCATGCTGTTCGATCCGAACGTGCTGATCGAGCGTCCCCTGCAGGTGTTGGCGGTGGTCGCCATCATCGTGTTCGGCAAGTCGCTGGCGGCGTTCCTGCTGGTGCTGGCGTTCCGCTATCCGCTCAACACCGCGCTGACCGTTTCCGCCAGCCTGGCACAGATCGGCGAGTTCTCCTTCATTCTGGCGGGCCTGGGTGTGTCGATCGGCGTGCTGCCGGCGGCAGGGCAAAGCCTGATCCTCGCCGGCGCGCTGATCTCGATTGCGCTGAATCCGCTGGTTTTCCGGGCGGTGGAACCGGCGCAGGCCTGGATCCGCCGGCACTCGCCGCGCGCGCGTCAACTGGAACAGCGCGACGACCCGCTGGCCGAACTGCCCGCCGACGTGGCTGCGCACACACTCACCGGCCACATCGTGCTGGCGGGATACGGCCGCGTCGGGCGGCACATTGCCGACGCACTCGACGCGCAGGGCTTGTCCTACGTCGTGGCGGAACAGCAGCGTGAAGCGGTCGAGAAGTTGCGCGCGCGCGGCATCCAGGCCGTGGTTGGCGATGCCTCCGAACCGGCGGTGTTGATCCAGGCACACGTGGCGCGTGCACAGATGCTGGTGATCGCCACGTCCGATGCTTTCCGGGCGCGGAAGACGATCGAGGTCGCGCGCGCCCTCAATCCGCGCATCCACATCGTGGTGCGCAGCCACAGCGAGGACGAGGCGGCCTTGCTGCGCCGCGAACATGCGGTCGAGGTGCGGGTGGGGGAACAGGAACTGGCAAACAGCATGGTGCGCCAGATACGCGAGCGTGCCGGCGCACGCGGCGCGACCAGCAACTGAGCATTCAGTCCCTGGCTTGCACGCAGCGCACGACGACCTTGCGCACCAGCGGCGCCACGACCATCACCGCGGGGAACGCCACCAGCCAGGAATGCAGCCAGGCACCCAGCCATTTGGCGGCGAAACCGCCGTGCCCGCTCAATGCGTTCCAGGTCGCCACACCCGACACCAGCAGCGACATCAGGCCGGAGAGCAGCAGGGCGAACAGTGGGTGTTCAAAGCGCGCGGGGAGTTTGATCATGGTTCGGGTGGGCCGAGGCCGCCTCGGCGGTCAAGGCAGGTGATCCGCTGCCTCCAGCGGGGTGCGGTGCGCCTGTTCGCTGTGCAGTTCGGGCTGGTACCAGCCGAGCTTCTCGCGCAGCTTGACCACGTTGCCGACGATGATGAGGGTGGGGGCCTTGAGACCGGCCTGTTCCGCCAGCGCGGGCAGCGTGGTGAGGTCGCCGGTAATGACGCGCTGGGTCGGCAGGGTCCCATGCTGGATGATGGCAGCGGGCGTGTCGGCAGTCAGGCCGTGCTTGATCAGCGCCTCGCACAACAGCGGCAGGCCCTTCAGCCCCATGTAGATGACGATGGTCTGGTCCTTGCGCGCGATGCCTTCCCAGTTCATGTTGAAGGTGTTTTCCTTCAGATGGCCGGTGACGAAGGCGACCGACTGCGCGTAGTCGCGGTGGGTGAGCGGGATGCCCGCATAGGACGCCACGCCGGCTGCGGCGGTAATGCCCGGCACCACCTGGAACGGCACGCCATGCTCGACCAGGGTTTCGATCTCCTCGCCGCCGCGGCCGAAGATGAATGGGTCGCCGCCCTTGAGACGCAGCGTACGCTTGCCTTCCTTGGCCAGGCGCACCAGCATCAGGTTGATTTCCTCCTGCGGCACGGCATGGTCGTCGCGCTCCTTGCCGACGTAGATGCGCTCGGCGTCACGCCGGCACATGTCGAGGATAGGCTGCGAGACGAGGCGGTCGTACACGATCACGTCGGCCTGCTGCATCAGGCGCAGGGCGCGGAAGGTCAGCAGGTCGGGGTTGCCCGGGCCGGCGCCAACCAGATACACCTCGCCGCGGCTGATGTCGTGGGAGGCAGAGTCCTTGATCATGTCCTCGAGCTGCGCTTCGGCTTCGACGTCGCGCCCGGAGAACACCATTTCGGCGACCGGCGAGAGGAACACCTTCTCCCAGAACGCCCGGCGCTGTTCCGGCTTGATCGCTGTGCGCACGCGGTCCTTGTAGCGCGAAGCGAGCGCGCTCAGGCGACCATAGGCAGCGGGGATCAGGGTTTCCAGCCGTGCGCGCAGCATGCGCGCAAGCACCGGTGATTCACCGCCGCTCGACACCGCCACCATGATCGGCGAGCGATCGATGATCGACGGCAGGATGAAACTGCACAGCGCAGGCTTGTCGGCGACATTGACCGGGATATGGCGCGCCCGCGCGGCATCGGCGATACGCTTGGCGGCCGCCGCGTCGTCCTCGACCACGATCACGGCATCCTTGCCGTCGAGCAGGTCGGGCGCGAAGGCATCCGCCACCCGCTTCACATGCTCGGCATGCGGCAGGCGCGCGAAGCCCTCATGCAGGCCGGGTGCGGCAACATCGACGCGCGCGCCGGCACGCAGCAGCAGTTCGGCCTTGCGCGCCGCGGTTTCGGAGCCGCCCACCACCAGGCAGTGGCGGTCGCGCAGATCAAGGAAAATCGGCAGGTAGTTCATGGCTTACTCGGCGGATGAGGCGTCAGCGTCCGCCCCTGAATCGGGCTCGGCGGAATATGGCGGGATGAAAATGAAGCGCATGTCGCCCGGGCTCATTTCGACGAAGTCGAGCGTCACGCCCTGCAGATACGGCGTGCTGGACGCCGCGATCAGGATCGCGACGCCGTTGATGACCAGATGCTCGTCGGCTTCGCGTTCGTTGTCGAAGCCCATGCCGTAATTCACGGAGCCGTCGTCTTCCTGATAGGCAGCCACGCGCAGGATCATCCCGAACACGTCGGGATTGTTGTTGGCGGCGCGAATCTGTGCGGCGGCGGCGTCGGTGATCTTGATCATGGGTGTGTCCTTGCGAAAGTTATGCGGCGGCGCGCGCCTTGTGCGCACGCACCTGGTTCAAAAACGGCGCGATCCAGCCCTGCTCGCCGCTGCCGCGACGATGCACGTAGCCGGCCAGCAGGTTGTGTTGCTGATAGCCGTCATGCTGGCCATCGATGCCATGCCCACGCAACACCTGATAAGCATATATGGAGTCGGCCGGCAGGTTTTCCAAGCTGGAGTAATGAAATTCGTGTGCAGGAATGCTGGCAGACTCCTTCCAGCGGTCGGCACCGGTTGGCTGCAGGCGCGCATAGCCGCGGCCGACCGGACGCTCGTGCATCACGGTGTCGCCCGGTACGACGCCTACCATCTGCCGCGTCTGCCCCTGCCAGTTGAGACTTTTCGACAGGTACATCAGCCCGCCGCATTCGGCATAGGTGGGCAGCCCGGCTTCGATGGCACTGCGGATCTGTGTCCGCAGGGCGGAGTTGGCCTCGAGCTCCGTCATGAACATTTCGGGAAACCCGCCGCCTATGATGAGTCCATCCAGGTGCGGCAACGCCTGCGCACGCAAGGTATCGAGCTCGACCAGATCCACGTTGGCGGCGCGCAAGCTGTCGAGATCCTCGCTGTAGTAGAAGCCGAAGGCCTGGTCGTGCGCGATGCCGATGCGCACCCGCTCGAAAGACGCCGCCCTTTCTGGCGGAAGCGGAACGTTCAGGGTCGGTGCGCTGTCCGCAATCGCGAGGAGGCGATCGAGATCGACCTGCGCCGCCACGCGTTCTCCGACGTGCCGGATTCGCGTGCGCGCGGCATCCTGTTCGTTGGCCGGCACCAAGCCGAGATGTCGTTCGGCGATCTGCA
>JAJXTE010000086.1 GCA_021784115.1 Pseudomonadota bacterium
GGAAACCCCGAACCGCGCTTGCCGTTCGGGGTTTTTTATTTTGGAGTCAGACATGAACAACGACGAATACGACATCGAGACGCTGGCGGTGCGTGCAGGCACCGTGCGCAGTCAGTTCAACGAGCACTCGGAGGCGATGTTCCTTACCTCCAGCTTCGTATTCCGCAGCGCGGCCGAGGCGGCGGCGCGCTTCAAGGGCGAAGAGCCCGGCCCGATCTACGCGCGCTTCACCAATCCCACGGTGCAGATGATGGAAGCGCGACTGGCCGCGCTCGAAGGCGCCGAGCGCTGCGTGGCGTTTGCCTCCGGCATGGCGGCCATCCTGGCGACCGTGATGGGGCTGATGAAGGCGGGCGAGCACGTCGTCGCGTCGCGTTCGATCTTCGGTTCCACCGTGCAGCTGTTTTCCAACATCCTCGGCCGCTTCGGCATCGAGACGACCTACGTCTCGCCGACCGATCCGGCGGAGTGGCGCGCCGCGGTGAAGCCGAACACGAAGCTTTTCTTCGTCGAGTCGCCGTCGAATCCGCTCACCGAGGTGAGCGACATCCGCGCGCTTGCCGCCATCGCCCACGAGGCAGGTGCGTGGCTCGCGGTCGACAACTGCTTCTGCTCGCCGGCGCTGCAACAGCCGCTGAAACTCGGCGCAGACATCATCATCCATTCCGCCACCAAGTATCTCGACGGGCAGGGCAGGGTGCTCGGCGGCGCGGTGCTCGGCAGCCAGGCGCTGATGGACGGCGTCTACACCTTCCTGCGCACCGCCGGCCCGACGCTCTCGGCGTTCAACGCCTGGGTGATCCTGAAAGGCATGGAGACGCTCTCGTTGCGCATGGAGGCGCATTCACGCAATGCGCTGGCGCTGGCGCAATGGCTGGAAGCGCAGCCGCAGGTGTTACGCGTGCTGTATCCCGGCCTGCCGTCCCATCCGCAGCATCAGCTGGCGATGGCGCAACAGAAGACCGGCGGCGGCATCGTCGCGTTCGAACTCAAGGGCGGCAAGGACGCCGCCTGGAAGCTGATCGACGCAACCCGGATGCTGTCGATCACCGCCAACCTGGGCGACACCAAGACCACCATCACGCATCCGGCGACCACCACCCACAGCCGCATGACGCCGGAGCAGCGCGCGGCGGCTGGCATCGGCGACGGCCTGGTGCGCATCGCGGTGGGACTGGAATCGGTGGCCGACATCCAGGCCGATCTGGCGCGGGGGCTGACAGGATGAAAGCGCTTGTCTGCCTGCTCGCGCTGTGCATGGGTGTCGCCCACGCGGACGACATGACGGTGCTGCGTTATGTGGACCAGGACCCGGACGGCCCGCCCTACGCAACGCGCATCCTGGTGACCCCCGACTTCATGCGCATGGACAGCGGCGAGGACGCGGGCGATTTCAGCCTGCTGGACCGGCGGAAACGGGTGGTCATCAATGTCATGCACGACAGCAGGCTGGCGATGGTGTTCGCCGCCGGTGCGCTGCCGCCGAAACCCGCCGGCTGGAAATCCCGGCTTGACGCGAGCAAGGATGCGCGTGGCACCCGGTTTACGCTTACGGCCAAGGGCGTGGTATGCAGCGAAGGCATTGCCGCCCGGCATGCCATGGATGCCGCGCGCGCGATGGCGGAGCAGAAGTCCATTCTGGCCGCGACCCAGTATCGCGTCTGGAAAAACTCGCCGCCGGCCATGCAGCACGACTGCGATCTGGCGAATCAGGTGTGGAACTCGGGGGACACGCTCACGCTGGGCCTGCCGCTCGAGGAACGCGAGTACACCGGGCGGACGCGCACATTCGAAAGCGAAACCCGGCAGCCGCTGAACCCCGCGCTGTTCCGGGTGCCGGAGGGCATGGCGCAGATCGATGCGCCCTCATAGGGTCGCGCAGATCGATTGGCCTTCACAGGGGCCAGGCGCAGATCAACGCGCGGTCATAGCGCGTCCGTCCTGAGCGTGCAGCCGTTGGCGTCGCACGCGACATAGCCCCAGCGGGCATACCAGTCAGGCACCACCCAGCGCTCGCACTCACGACCGTCGACCCGATGGACATGCTGCGCGGGACGATGGGTATGGCCGTGGATCAGGCGGCACACCCGGTGTTCGCGCATCACGCGAACCACTTCCGCCTCATTCACATCCATGATCGCGGCAGCCTTGTGCGCCTTGGCCGCTTCGCTGCCCGCGCGGGCCTGACGTGCCAGGCGGCTACGCAGCGCCCGGGGCAGGCGGCGCAGCAGCGCGCGTGTCACAGGATGGCGAACGCGGCGGCGGAAATCCTGGTAGGCCGTGTCGTCGGTGCACAGGGTGTCGCCGTGCATCAAGAGCGTCGGCACGCCATACAGGTCAATACGGGCAGGGTCGGCAAGCAGCGTCATGCCGGACTGCGCGGCGTAGCGTTCTGCCAGCATGAAGTCGCGGTTGCCGTGCATGAAATACACCGGCGTGCCCGTTGCGACCAGCGCAGCGAGCCGCTGCGCCGTCTCGCGTGCAACCTGCTCGTCGTGGTCGTCGCCGATCCAGGCTTCGAACAGGTCGCCCAGGATGTAGAGCGCGTCCGCGCCGGCCACCTCGTCTTGCAGGAAGCGAAAAAAACGCCCGGTTGCGGCCGGGCGTTCGTCGGTCAGATGCAGGTCGGCAACAAAGAAGCTGCGGCCCGCGCCTCGTTCTGAAGTCAAGCTCACCGGGCCGATCAGACGATTTCCGCCTTGGCGATCACCACGTCTTCCAGCGGCACGTCCTGGTGCCCGGCGCGGTTGCCGGTCTTCACTTTCTTGATCTTGTCGACCACGTCCATGCCCTCGACCACCTTGCCGAACACGGCATAACCGTAGCCCTGCGGGGTGGGCGCGGTGAAGTTTAGGAAGCTGTTGTTGGCGACGTTGATGAAGAACTGCGCCGTGGCCGAATTGGGGTTGGGGGTGCGCGCCATGGCGACGGTGTAGGCCTCGTTCTTCAGGCCGTTGGACGCTTCGTTATCGATCGTGCCACGGGTGGGCTTCTGCGTCATGCCGGGCTCGAAGCCGCCGCCCTGGATCATGAAGCCGTCGATCACGCGATGGAAGACGGTGCCGTCGAAAAAACCGTCGCGCACATATTGCAGGAAGTTTTCCACCGTCTTCGGCGCCTTCTCCGCGTCGAGTTCAAGGGTGATGATGCCGTGGTTCGTGTGCAGCTTGACCATGTGGAGTCCTAAGTGAAGTTTACGTGAATGATTGTCCGGCGGCCGCTTTCATGGTGCCGGCTTGGGGCCTGACGCGGGCCTGGCCGTGGCCGGCTTGACTGCCTGCCCCCCCAGCATGCTCCGGATCAGCTTGAGCTTGATTTGCGCACCGGTGTTCTTGCTGTCCAGTGTCCGCACCTTGTCATACTCGATCGCTGCCATTTTGGCATAGATGTCGCCGAGGTTTTCGTGCGCGGTGGCGTAGCCGGGATGGGTGCGGATGGCCATTTCAAGCGCATTCCGGGCCGCTTCGTATTTGCCCTGCGCGGCATACAGCACCGCCAGGTTGTTGTAGGGTTCCGGCAGTTCGGGGTAATCCGTGGTCAGAGCGCTGAGAACCTCGATGGCATCGTTGGTCTTGCCGAGGTCGGCGAGGATCAGGCCCTTCAGGAACCGGGCCTGCGCGTCCTTCGGGTTCTGGGCCAGAAAGCGGTTGGCGTGGTCGAGCGCGCTGGTGAGGTCCCCCTTGCGGAACTGCAGGTTGATGTCCTGGATGTCATCGGCCAGCACGGGAAGGCTGGCGAGCATGGCGCCGGCAACAACAGCGGCAAGGAAACGTGACAAAACCATGTGATATGCTCGGATCATCTTGGGAAGCCGGCATTCTAACAACATCGACCCTGCTAAGACAGTCGGTGCGCCGCTTCAGACCGCCCCCTGACACTTCGCCCCAGGCTTGCTCGCACCATGCTGCACATCACCAATTCCCTCACGCGCACCAAGGAAGAGTTCGTCCCGCTGACCCCCGGCGTCGTCCGCCTGTACGTCTGCGGCATGACGGTGTACGACCTCTGCCATCTGGGCCACGCGCGCGTGTTCGTGGCGTTCGACATGGTGACGCGCTGGCTGCGTGCCAGCGGCTACCGGGTCGAATACGTCCGCAACATCACCGACATCGACGACAAGATCATCAAGCGCGCCCACGAAAACGGCGAAACGCCGGCCGCGCTGACCGGCCGCTTCATCGCGGCGATGCACGAGGACGAGCGCGCGCTCGGCGTGCTGCCGCCCGACCACGAGCCGCGCGCCACCGAGTACGTGACGCAGATGCTGACCCTGATCGGGCAGCTGATCGCCAATGGCCTGGCCTACCCGGCACCCAATGGCGACGTCTATTACAGCGTGCGCGGCTTTCCCCAATACGGCCAGCTGTCCGGCAAGAGCCTCGACGAGCTGCGCGCCGGCGAGCGCGTGGAGGTTGACCCCAACAAGCGCGACCCGATGGATTTCGTGCTGTGGAAGGCCGCCAAGCCTGGCGAGCCGGCGTGGGAATCGCCGTGGGGGCCGGGCCGTCCGGGCTGGCACATCGAATGTTCCGCGATGAGCGCCGAGCTGCTCGGCAAGCATTTCGACATCCATGGCGGCGGGCAGGATCTGCAGTTTCCCCACCACGAGAACGAGATCGCCCAGTCCGAGGGCGCGCATGGCTGCACCTTCGTCAACTACTGGATGCACAACGGCTTCGTGCGGGTGGACAACGAAAAGATGTCCAAGTCGCTGGGCAACTTCTTCACCATCCGCGAAGTGCTGGCGAAATACGACGCCGAAGTGGTGCGCTTCTTCATCCTGCGCGCCCATTACCGCAGTCCGCTGAATTATTCCGACGCGCACCTCGACGACGCCAGGGGCGCGCTGACACGCCTCTATACCGCGCTGAAGCATGCGCCTGCGACGACCGTTGAGCCCGACTGGAGCCAGCCCGCGGCGCAGCGCTTCCGCGCGGCGATGGACGACGACTTCAATACCCCGGAAGCGATCGCGGTGCTGTTTGAACTGGCGGGCGAGGTCAACCGGGGCGACGCGCTCGCCGCCCGGACCCTGCGCAGCCTCGGTGGTCTGCTCGGCCTGCTGCAGCGCGAGGCGGCGGATTTTCTGCAGGCGGGAACCGCTGCCGGAGGCTTGTCCGAGGCCGAGATCGAGGCCCTGATTGCAGCGCGCCAGGCGGCACGCCGGGCGAAGGATTTCGCCGAGTCCGACCGCATTCGCGACACGCTGGCGGCGGCCGGCGTCGTGCTGGAAGACGGGGCGGGCGGCACCACCTGGCGCCGGGCCTGAGTTTACCCCCGGGTCTAAAAGGCAGCATGACATCCAGTGCACTCGTTCGGGTTGGCGCCGTCACCTGGGATCCGCCCCATTGGCGCGGCCGCTTTTATCCTGAAGGCCTGCCGGACGACTGGCTGTTGTCTTATTACAACACGCAATTCCAGGCAGTCTATCTGCCGGCGGGCGTCTGGCAGGCCGCATCGGAGGCGGACTGGGCGCAATGGCTGGACGACACCCAGGACGGATTTTCTTTTGTGCTGGAACCCGGCGGAACCGAGGCCGTCCCACCTGTTTTCCCCCGCGTCCTGCTGGCCACGCCTGAATGGGTGGCGGCGCATGTCTGGTGGCTGGACGAGGCGCCGGACATGCGCGCGCTGGCGCAGCGCATCGCGCAGCATGCGGCAACCGGCGAGCCGCTGTTCGTATTCAGCCTGAGCGGCAACCTCGCGCAACTGCAGCGGGTGAACGACCTGAGGCAGGTCATGGGATATTGAATCTGCGGCAAAACGCCTGCCGACGGCTGCGGTACGCCCGGCCTTCGGTAGAATGCTGCCCTTAACAAAAAAAGGCTCGATTTCTTGCAAAACGACAATCTGGTCGAGATCGAAGATGCTGTATTTGGCTATGGCGCCCGGCCGGTTTTGAAGGGCATCAACCTGACCGCCAAACGGGGGCAGGTCGTAGCCATCATGGGCAGCAGCGGTTGCGGCAAAACCACCCTCCTGCGCATGATCGGCGGGCAGATCAAGCCAGGTCAGGGCACGGTGCGCGTGGCCGGCGAGTCGCTGGGCGAACTCGACCGGGCGGGGCTGTACCGCCTGCGGCGCAAGATGGGCATGCTGTTCCAGTTCGGCGCGCTGTTCACCGACATCTCGGTGTTCGATAATGTCGCCTTCCAGCTGCGCGAACACACCGACCTGCCGGAAGACGCGATCCGCGACCTGGTGCTGATGAAGCTGAATGCGGTGGGTCTGCGCGGCGCCGCGCGACTGATGCCGTCCGAGCTTTCCGGCGGGATGGCGCGCCGGGTGGCACTGGCCCGCGCGATTGCGCTCGAGCCCATGCTGGTGATGTACGACGAGCCGTTTGCCGGCCTCGATCCCATCTCGCTGGGGGTGACCGGCAACCTGATCCGCCGTTTGACCGACACCCTCGGGCTGACCTCGCTGGTGGTCACGCACGACGTGCAGGAATCGCTCAAAATCGTCGACTACGTCTATTTCGTCTCGGAAGGCGTCATCGTCGCCGAGGGCACGGCAGACGATATCCGGGCGTCGGAACTACCCTATGTGCACCAGTTCGTGCATGGCGAGTCTGACGGGCCGGTGCCGTTCCACTATCCGGCACCGCGCTATGCCGATGACCTTCGGCTGGGAGGATTGAGTGTTTAAGCAGGCGATCGAAAATCTGGGCAACCGCACGATCCAGGGCGTCTGGCGAATGGGGTTCGCGGTCCGCTTCTTTGTGGCGATCCTGCTGCATTCCGGCACTGCATTCAGGCGTTTTGGCCTCACCATCCGGGAGATGTACTTCACCGGGGTGCTCTCGCTGATCATCATTCTGGTGTCCGGCCTGTTCGTCGGCATGGTACTGGGCCTGCAGGGCTACGAGACGCTGCAGCGCTATGGTTCCGAATCGGCGCTCGGCACGCTGGTGGCGCTGTCCCTGGTGCGCGAGCTCGGGCCGGTTCTCGCGGGGCTGCTGTTCGCCAGCCGTGCGGGATCGGCGATCACGGCGGAAATCGGCCTGATGAAGGCGACCGAGCAGCTGTCGGCGATGGAAATGATGGCCGTCGACCCGATCGCACGCGTGGTGGCACCGCGCTTCTGGGCGGGGGTGGTCTCGATGCCCTTGCTGGCCGCGCTGTTCTCGGCACTGGGGATTTTCGGCGGCTATCTGGTCGGCGTGAAGCTGATCGGCGTCGACGAGGGCTCGTTCTGGTCACAGATGCAGGGCGCTGTCGATTTCGAGCAGGACATCCTGAACGGCGTGATCAAGAGTGTGGTGTTCGGCATCGCCATCACCGCCATTGCGCTGTTCGAAGGCTATGATGCGCCGCCCACTGCCGAAGGGGTATCAGGCGCGACCACGCGTACCGTGGTGACGTCCAGCCTGGCCGTGCTGGCGCTGGATTTCGTTTTGACCGCATTCATGTTCCGGGGACTCAACTGACATATGAACAAAACCATACTCGATCTCTGGGTGGGACTATTCGTCATCGCAGGCATCGTCGCGCTGCTGTTCCTGGCGCTCAAGGTTGGCAGCATGAGTACCGTAAATTCATCGGACAGCTACGAGGTGGTCGCGCGCTTTGAAAACATTGGCGGACTGAAAGTCCGCGCGCCGGTCAAAAGCGCCGGGGTGGTCGTGGGCCGGGTGGCAGATATCCGGTTCGACAATGAAAAATACGAGGCGGCCGTCACGCTTCGCCTGGACAAGCGCTATTCTTTCCCCAAGGACACCTCCGCTGCCATCATGACCTCGGGCTTGCTGGGCGAGCAATATATCGGCCTGGAGCCCGGCGGCGACAGCGAGAAGCTGAAGGACAAGGATCGGATCCTGATCACCCAGGACGCAGTCGTGCTGGAAAATCTGATCGGCCAGTTTTTATACGGTAAGGCTCAAGAAGGAGCGCCAAAATGACACGCAACGCACTGACCCGCACACTCCTGGCAGCCGGCATGCTGCTGACGGCTCTGCCCGGTGAGGCTGACACCATCAACCTGCAGCAGGCCGTGGAAATGAGCCTGGCGGCCGATCCCCGCATCAAGGAACGCGAGCAGGTGGTCGAGGCCGCGCGCAGCATGGTGCAGGAGGTTCAGGGCAATGCCGGCTGGCGGCTCAGCGCCAATGCCTTCATCGGTCTGGCGCCGCAAGTCGAGGGCGGTT
>JAJXTE010000087.1 GCA_021784115.1 Pseudomonadota bacterium
AGTAGGGAAACGCGACAATCTCGCTGGCGCCTTTCGCCGCCAGTGCGGCGAGGCCGCCGGGGATGCTCGGGTCGGCAAGTTCCAGGAATGCAGTTTCGACGTGGTCGTACGTCGCGCCGGCTTGCGCACGCACGACATCGGCCAGTACGCGTACTTCTTCGCTGGAGGCACCGCGGCGACTGCCGTGGGCGATGATCCTGAGCAAGTGGAGACCCGCAGAGAGTGGCCCGCGCAGCGCAAAGTTCCGCGAACTACAACCTGACCGGCTCGAAGGTCGCGTCGAGATTCTGATCGTCGCAGTAATCCAGAAAATCGCCGCGCAGGGTAGCGATGTGGGCGTCGGCGGGGATCCCGAGCGTCATGTGGACCGCAAACATCGGCGCGCCGGTATGCGGGGCCGGATAGGTCTCGGTGTCGAGCGCCTCGATGTTGATGTGCAGGCGCGCGAAGAAGTTGGCGAGGCTGTTGACGATGCCGGGCTGGTCGAGTGCGGCGACTTCCACCGTGTAGGGAATCAGCGGCTTCTCGGCGCGGGTCGGACGCGTGCGCTGCTGGGTCAGCGACAGGCCAAGCTCCTCGGCAACGGCGGGCAGTCGCGCTTCCAGCTTGGCCAAGGCGTCCCAGCTCCCCGACACGCGCATCAGAAGCGCAAAGCGCCCGCCGAGCGCGGCCATGCGCGACTCTTCGATATTGCAGCCTGACTCGCTGATGCGGCGGGTGAACCCTTCCACCAGGCCGATTTTGTCCTCGCCGCTGGCGGTGATGACGAGTGATTCGGTGTCGCTTGCCATTAGATTAATTCCCTATCGGACAGTTCTTTTTTGATATAGGCGTAAATGATCGGCGCGGCGATGACGCCCTGCACGCCGAGCGCGGCGTCCATCACCAGCATGGCGATCAGCAGTTCCCACGCGCGCGCCTGGATCCGCCCGCCGATGATACGGGCATTCACGAAATACTCGAGCTTGTGGATGAGGACCAGAAACGCCAGGGACGCAGCGGCCACATGCAGCGAATGCGACAGCGAAATGATGACGATGACGGTGTTGGAAACGAGGTTGCCCAGCACCGGCAGCAGACCGACGATGAAGGTGACGACGATCATGGTCTTGGTGAACGGGAGGTGGACGCCGAAGGAGGGCAGGACCAGCATCAGGTAGATTCCGGTCAGCAGCGCGTTCAGCGCCGAGATGCGGACCTGTGCAAACACCACCCGGCGAAAGGCCTCGCCTAGCCGGGACACGCGCTCGCACAAGGCGTGCGCCAGCGGGGCCTGGGTCGGGGACGTGCGCGCTTCGCGCAAGGCAATGAAGCTGCCGATCACGAGGCCGATGATGAAATGCAGGAGCACGCGGCCGGCGTCGCCGCTGAATTTGCGGATATCCATTGCGTGCGTGCGCAGCCATTCGACCAGTCCCGCCCGGATGACCGAGCCATCCCCCTGCGGCAGCCAGGCCGCCGCCCAGAGCGGCAGCAACTGGCGCGAGTTCTCGATGATTTCGGCCATTTTGGTCAGCAGCCCGGCCAGCCCGCCTTCGGTGCGGAGGTAGAGGATGACGGCGGCGGTGAGTCCGCCCAGCGCGCCAAGAACGACCAGGGTGATCAGCGACACCACCAGCACCTTGGCCCAGGTGTGGTCAAGGCGGCCGATGACAAAACGCGGCGCCAGCAGGTGGACCAGCTGCACCACCAGCAATCCCGCCAGCAGCGCCGGGAGGAGATGAAACACCAGGGTAAACAGCAATCCGGCAGCCATCAGCAGCCAGGCGGCGATCTGATGGCGGGTGGCGGCGAAGGGGGCAGGCGTGGCGGTCATGGCGGCACAGTGCCAATAAAAGCCCCGCGCGGCAAGCGCTCCCCTATGAACACCTTCAAAGACGCGTCGTTTGGCGGGCACTGCATCGCGTCGTGACCGCGCTCGGGAATAAGCCCGCGCATCCGCGAAGTTCGGCGGGGCCGGGCCCGGGGAGATCCGCCCACATGGCGGCCGCCGCGGTCAATTCAGGCGTCGGCCAGGTAACCGAGGGCGGCGCCGGTCTGCGCAGCGGCGTGGTGCAGGGCCTCGGCCCAGCCCGGCTTGTGGCGATCGGCCGGCGCCGAGATCGACAAACCGGCGACGAGCTTGCCCTCGGCGTCGCGCACCGGCGCGCCGATGCACGCCACGCCGAGCTCGGCTTCCTCGCGATCGTAGGCCAGGTGATCGCGACGGATCGTGGCAAGTTCCGCCGACACGCGCTCCAGCGTGGTCAGCGTGTTCGGTGTATAGGCGGGCAAACCGGTGCGCTCGGCGTAACCCATCACCCCGCTGGCGCTGTCCTCGGCGAGGAAGATCTTGCCGACGGCGGTGACGTGCAGCGGCGCGTGCGCGCCGACCACCTGCACCACCTGGATCATCGTCTGCCCGCCGCTCACGCGCTCGACGTAGACCGCCTCGTCGCCGCGGCGCACGATGAGGTTGACCGTCTCGCCGGTCAGTTCAGCCAGTTGCTGCATGTAGGGCATGGCGACCTGGCGGATGTTCAGTCGCGCACGTAAGCGATTGCCCACTTCCAGCCAACGCACGCCCAGATCGTATTCGCCGGCGCCGGTCTTCTCGATCAGGCCGTGCGCCATCAGCGCGGCGAGGATGCGGTGCGCGCTCGCGGTGTGGAGGCCGGCCTCGCCAGCCAGACGGGTGAGGCTGACCGGCCCCGGTGCGCGGGAGAGGACGCCGACCAGCGCCATGGCGCGGTCGATGACCTGTATGGAGGAGATGCCGTTTTTCATGAAGTGAAAATTTATCACGCGATATGAAACTGCCAGCAGTTTACTGCTTCAATACGTTCATCGTTTCACATTACGTGAAACATTTTCATATTGTGAAAGGACCTGCCGTGAGCGCCCAGATACAATCGACCCCCGAGACTCTTCCCGCCTTCTGCGAAGGCATCCAGTATTTCGCCGACAGCTTCCCCGAAATCGACCGCCTGGGCGCCGCGCCGCTGTTGGGTCCCACCCAGCCCGCTCTGCCGGACGCGAGCAGCGAGGCGGCGATCTACCAGACCCTGCTCGCCGCCGACGCGCTGCGCTACCTGACGCTGCAGGTCACCGGCAGCAAATCCTCCGGCCACCCGGGCGGCTTCGCCTCCAGCGCCGACGCCGTCGCGGCGCTGCACCTGCTGGGCCACCGCAACATGGTGACCGAGGTCGGCCACCACGCACCCGGCTTCTATTCGGCGATGTTCCTCGACACGTCCCTTGAAGACATGGGCATCCACACCGTGGCCGAGATGCGCGCGCGCTTCCGCGAGCGCCACGGCCTGCTGGGCCACCTCTCCGGCGCCATCCCCGGCCTGCTGGCCCCTGCCGGCCCGCTCGGCCAGGGCCAGCATTTCGCCATGGCCGGCGCCTACCTGCACCGCGACAAGCTCTTCCCCGTCACCATCGGCGACGGCGGCCTCGGCGAGCCCTACATCATGAGCGCATTCCAGCACTTCGCCACCGCGTATCCCGACGTCACCAACTATCTGCCGGTGCTGGTGTGGAACGGCTATTCGCAGGAGCACCACAGCATGGTTTCGCTTTGGGACAACCCGCGCATGACCGACTACTGGCGCGCGCACGGCTTCGACGACGTGCACCTGATCGACGCACGTGACTACGCCGATACGCCCGACGCGCCGGTGTACACGGATTCGACGACCTTCGGTTTCGCCGCGCGCATGGCCTTCACCGGCGCGATCCTGAAGGCGGCCGACGCCGCCGCCAAGAGCGCACTGTCCGGCCGCCGTGCCTGCGTCATCGTCAAGCAACTGAAAGGCGCGGGCGTGCACGCCACCGGCGCCAAGTCGCACAACCTCTATGCCCACCACACGCTCGACTCCGACGACGTGAAAGGCGGGCTGCAGCGCCGTGCGCTGCCGATCAAGGCGTGGGAGATCACCCGCGAAAACTTCCGCCATGCCGGCGGCGGCCCCGCCGCGCGCGTCGCGGTGACCGAAACCGCCCGCGAGTTGCCCAGCCTCGACGGCCTGCCGCTCAACGAATTCGCCGTCGGCGAAAACCATATCCCCACCACCGCCTTCGGCCACGTGGTCGGCGAAGTGGGCAAGCGCGATCCGATGTTTGTGGTCACCAACGCCGACGGCAACGAAGCCTCAGGCATGGCCAACATCAACAAGGCGCTGACGATCCGCCACCCGACCGCCGACGACCTCTATTTCCAGGGCCCGTCCGGCCAGGTCTACGAGCCGCTCAACGAGGACGCTTGCGCCGGCCTCGCGGTTGGCGTCGCGCTGTTCGGCGGGCGCAGCCTGTGGTGCAGCTACGAATCCTTCGCCATCAACGGCCTGCCGATCTGGCAGACGGTGACGCAGGCGATGGCCGAACTGCGCCGCGCCACGCCCGCCACGGTGTGCCTGTTCACCGCCGGCGCGCTCGAGCAGGGCCGCAACGGCTGGACCCACCAGCGCCCCGAGATCGAGAGCTACTTCGCCGCGATGATGCGCAACGGCAACGTCTATCCGCTGTTCCCGGTCGACGCCAACATGATCCAGGCGAGCTACGACTGGGCGCTGAAGCAGCACAACAAGGGCATCGTCATCACCGCCTCGAAGTCGCCGCTGCCCATCCACGCCACGATGGCACAAAGCTACCAGGCGATCGACGACGGCGCGATGGTGCTGAAGGAAACCAAGGGGTCGCACACCGTGGTGTTCGCCGTGACCGGCGACATGGTGCTGCAGCCGGTGTTCGCCGCCGCCGACAAGCTGTCCGAAGCCGGCATCGGCTCGCGCATCGTCGCCGTGGTCAACCCGCGTCGCCTGTACCGCCCGACCGACGTGCTGTGGGACAGCGTGTCCGAACCCGACAGCCGCTTCATGGATGACGCCGCCTTCAGGGCGATGTTCCACGGCGACGTGCTGGTCGGCGTGACCGGCGGCCCCTCGGCGCCACTCGAACCGGTGCTGCTGCGCAGCCAGGCGCGAGAGCGCGACGTGTTCTGCTGGAAGCGCGGCGAAACCACCGCCAGCCCGCAGCAGCTGTTCGACTTCAACGGCATGAACGCGCAGGCAATGCACGAGCGCGCGCTGGCGATGCTGGAGCGCGCGACGGTTTGAGACGTCCCTGCGAATGCGCGACAGCGCATTCGCAGACATGAAAGGCTCGCACCATGAATCCAAAAATCATCGTTCTCGACGACGACCCGACTGGCTCACAGACGGTGCATTCCTGCCTGCTGCTGACGCGCTGGGACGTCGCCACGCTGAGGACGGCGCTCGCCGACGCGGCGCCGCTGTTCTTCGTGCTCACCAACACGCGCGGCATGGACGCCGCACGCGCCGCCGCGGTGACGCGCGAGGTATGCGAAAACGTCAAGACCGCGCTCGCCGATTATTCCGGCCCGGTGCTGTTCGTGTCGCGTTCGGACTCGACCCTGCGCGGGCATTACCCGGTGGAAACCGACGTGATGAGCGAAGTGCTCGGGCCGTTCGACGCGACACTGCTGACGCCCGGCTTCTTCGAGGGCGGGCGCATCACGCGCGACAGCACGCATTACCTGATGGTCGACGGCAAGCCGGTGCCCACCCACGAGACCGAATTCGCGCGCGACTCGGTGTTCGGCTACACGACGGCGTTCCTGCCCGAGTACGTGGCCGAGAAGACCGGCGGCCGCGTGACGTCCAGGGATGTGGCGCGCCTGACGCTCGCCGACCTGCGCGCCGGCAAGGCTGACGGCTGGCTCGCCGGACTGACCGACAACGTGGTCGGCGTGGTCGACGGCGAGTCGCCGGACGACTACCGCCTCTTCGCCGACGCCGTGCTGCAGGCGGCGGCGAGTGGCAAGCGTCTCTTGTTCCGCAGCGCCGCCTCGCTGCTCACGGCACTGGCCAAGCTGCCGCCGCAGCCGGTCGCCGCAGAATCCTTCGCCACGCTGGTGCGCGATGGCCGGCCCGGCGCGGTCGTCGTCGGCTCGCACGTCGCCAAGACCACCGCGCAGCTCACTGCGCTGCTGAAGGAACACGGCGTGGTCGGCCTGCCGCTCGATGTGGCCCGCCTGCCCGGCGCGCGCACGGCCATCGTCGACGAGCTGACGGCGAGCATCGCTCATGCCCATGAACAGGGCCTGACCCCAGTGGTCTTCACCAGCCGGACCGAACTGGCATTCGCCAGCGTGGCCGAGCGGCTGGCCTTCGGCGAGGCGGTGTCGGGCACGCTGATGGATGTGGTGCGGCGGCTGCCGGCGACGCTGGGCTTTCTCATCAGCAAGGGCGGCATCACCTCCAACGACGTGCTGTCGACCGGGCTGGCGCTGACCGCGTCGCGCGTGCTGGGCCAGATCCTGCCCGGCGTGACCGTGGTACAGACGCCGTCCGACCACCGCCTGCCGCAGATGCCCGTGGTCATCTTCCCCGGCAACGTCGGCGGCGATCACGCGCTGGCGGAAGCCTACGGCCGCCTCGCCCCCTCGCGCGCGCAGGCGAGCCCGGCTAAACTCGCGGCCTGAACCTCTCCCGCACCGCCATGCTCAGTCCCGCCTTCCTGTCCAAACTGCGCAGCGTCCTGCCGGCACATTGCGTGCTCAACGAGCGCGAAGACCTCGTGCCGTTCGAGTCCGACGGCCTGTCGGCGTACCGCAATACGCCCGACGTGGTGGTGCTGCCGGAAAACGAGGCGCAGGTGGCGGCGATCCTGCAGCTGTGCCACGCAAACAAGGTGGCGGTGGTGGCGCGCGGCGCCGGCACCGGGCTCGCCGCCGGCGCGCTGCCGATCGACGGCGCGGTGCTGCTGGTGCTGGCCAAGCTCAACCATATCAAGGCGATCGATCCTCTGGCGCGCACGGCGACGGTGCAGCCTGGCGTGCGCAACCTCGCGATTTCCGAAGCTGCGGCCGTGCACGGCCTCTACTACGCGCCCGACCCCTCGTCGCAGGTCGCCTGCTCGATCGGCGGCAACGTGGCGGAGAACTCCGGCGGCGTGCACTGTCTGAAGTACGGCCTCACGGTGCACAACATCCTCAGGCTGCGCGCGTGGACCATATCCGGCGAACTGCTCGACATCGGCAGCGAATCGCTCGACGCGCCCGGCTACGACCTGCTGGCGCTCATGACCGGCTCGGAGGGCATGCTGGCGGTGATCACCGAGGTCACGGTCAAACTGCTGCCGCGGCCCGAGCGCGCGCAGGTGGTGCTGGCGGCATTCGACGACGTCGCCAAGGCCGGCGCCGCGGTCGGCAACATCATCGCCGCCGGCGTCATTCCTGCCGGGCTGGAGATGATGGACCGCCTCGCGATCCAGGCGGCCGAAGCCTTCGTCCACGCGGGCTATCCGCTCGACTGCGAGGCGCTGCTCTTGTGCGAAGTCGACGGCGTCAACGAGGAAGTCTCGGCCGACATCTACACCGTGCGCCAGGTGCTCGAAGCCTCCGGGGCGACCGAGATCCGCACCGCCGAGAGCGAGGAACAACGGCTCAGATTCTGGGCCGGGCGCAAGGCGGCCTTTCCCGCCGTGGGGCGGCTGTCGCCCGACTACTACTGCATGGACGGCACCATTCCACGCGCGCAGCTGCCGCACGTGCTGAAACGCATCAGCGAGATGAGCGACGAGTTCGGACTCCGGGTCGCCAACGTGTTCCACGCCGGCGACGGCAACCTGCATCCGCTGATCCTGTTCGACGCCAATCAGCCCGGAGAACTGCACAAGGCCGAAAGCTTCGGCGGCAAGATCCTCGAACTGTGCGTCGAGGTCGGCGGCACCATCACCGGCGAGCACGGCGTCGGGCTCGAGAAGATCAACCAGATGTGCGCGCAGTTCGACACGCCGGAACTGGTGCGTTTCCACGAAGTGAAGGCCGCATTCGACCCCGACACCCTGCTCAACCCCGGCAAAGCCGTGCCCGAGCTGCACCGCTGCGCCGAATGGGGCGCGATGCACATCCGCGGCGGCCAGCTGCCGCACCCCGAGCTGCCGAGGTTCTGATGCTGGACAACCTGATCGAGCACATCTGCGCAGCACATGACAGCAATACGCCGCTCATCATCCAGGGCGGCGGCAGCAAGGACTTCTACGGCAACGCCCATGAAGGCGAGGTGCTCAGCACACGCA
>JAJXTE010000088.1 GCA_021784115.1 Pseudomonadota bacterium
GGATTATGAGTCCCCTGCTCTAACCAGCTGAGCTACAGACCCGTAAAACGGACCTGCCCCGCGGCGGGCGGGGCAGGGTGCTTACAGTTCGCCGCTGCCGGTAAAGCTTTTCAGCTTTTCGGAACGGGTCGGGTGGCGCAGCTTGCGAAGGGCCTTCGCCTCGATCTGACGGATCCGCTCGCGCGTCACGTCGAACTGCTTGCCGACTTCTTCCAGCGTGTGGTCGGTGTTCATCTCGATGCCGAAGCGCATGCGCAGGACCTTGGCTTCGCGCGAGGTCAGGCTGTCCAGCACTTCGCGGGTGGCGTCGCGCAGGTTGGCGTAGACCGCGGAATCGTCGGGCGACAAGGTGCTCGAATCCTCGATGAAGTCGCCGAGGTGGGAGTCCTCGTCGTCGCCGATCGGCGTCTCCATGGAAATCGGTTCCTTGGCGATTTTCATGATCTTGCGGATCTTGTCTTCAGGCATTTCCATCTTGATCGCCAGCGTCGCCGGATCGGGCTCGATGCCGGTTTCCTGCAGGATCTGGCGACTGATGCGGTTCATCTTGTTGATGGTCTCGATCATGTGCACCGGAATGCGGATGGTGCGCGCCTGGTCGGCGATCGAACGCGTGATCGCCTGGCGGATCCACCAGGTCGCGTAGGTCGAAAACTTGTAGCCGCGACGGTATTCGAACTTGTCGACGGCCTTCATCAGGCCGATGTTGCCTTCCTGGATCAGGTCGAGGAACTGCAGGCCGCGGTTGGTGTATTTCTTGGCGATCGAGATCACCAGGCGCAGGTTGGCCTCGATCATCTCGCGTTTGGCGCGGCGCGCCTTGGCTTCTCCGGTGGACATCTGCTTGTTGATGTCCTTCAGGTTCTTGATCGGCAGGCCGACGCGGTCCTGCATGGCGATGAGTGCTTCCTGGTGCGCCTTGACTTCGTACTGCACCTTGGACAGCGTCGAGCAGTAGGCCTTCTTGGCGGCGATTTCCTTGTCCAGCCAGGCCAGATTGGTTTCATTGCCAGGGAAGGCCTTGATGAAGTGCGGGCGCGGCATGCCGGAGCGGGTGACGCAGAACTCCATGATCTTGCGCTCGTGCGAACGCACTTCCTCCACCGCATTGCGGATCTGTTCGCACAGGTTGTCGACCTGGCGCACCGAGAAGCGGATCGCCATCAGCAGCTCGGTGACCTCGGTCTGGGCCTTCATGTGCTGCGGGCTGCCAAGGCCGTACTTGGCCTGGGCGGTTTGTGCCTTCTTGTAGGCTTTGCGGATGAAATCGAACTGTGCGAGTGCCTCGGCCTTCAATTGGGCCAGGTTGGCGGCTGCGAGCTTGGCGCTGGCCTCCTCATCGTCGTCTTCGTCGGCTTCCTCTTCTTCGACAGACGTGTCTTCCTCGGCGGCCGCGGCTTCCGTTTCCAGCTCGACAAAGCCGTCGATCAGTTCGTCGATGCGCATCTCGTCTTTTTCGACCTGCGCTGCCATGTCCAGGATTTGTTGGATGGTCAACGGACATGACGAAATCGCCTGCACCATGTGGCGCAGGCCTTCCTCGATTCGCTTGGCGATTTCGATTTCGCCTTCGCGCGTCAGCAGGTCGACCGAGCCCATTTCGCGCATGTACATGCGCACCGGGTCGGTGGTGCGGCCGAATTCGGAATCGACCGTGGTCAGCGCCTGCTCGGCTTCGGCGACGACGTCCTCGTCCGCAACGGCTGGCGCGGCTTCCTGCATCAGCAGGGTTTCGGCATCTGGCGCCTCGTCATAGACTTGGATGCCCATGTCGTTGATCATGCTGATGACGCCTTCGATCTGGTCGGCGTCCAGCACCTCGTCGGGCAGGTGGTCGTTGATTTCAGCGTAAGTCAGGAAACCCCGTTCCTTGCCCAGGATGATGAGGTTTTTCAGCTGGGTGCGGCGCGCTTCCGCCTCTAAGGGCGTCAACTCCTTCAGGGGCAGCAGCGCTTCGGTTTTCTTGGCGCCACCACCTGGTTTTCTTCCACGTACAGCCACAGGGTTTCTCCGCTTTAGAATCCGTCCCGCGCGGGGCGCGTGGCGGAAAAATCGTTCAAAAACCGATAATTATACCGCAAACTACGGCTTTGTCTTGCCGTTTATGACAAGCTAGGAACGTGCCAGTTCGGTCAATTCCTGGCGTTCGCTGGCGCTCAGACTGTCGAGCGGACGCGTGGCCAATTCCTGTTGCCGTCGCCGTCGCCAATCGTCACGCAATTGTTTGACGGCGCCGTCAAACTCCGCGTTCCAGTCCCAGGTCTCGTCTTTGTCGAGCAAATCCGTCATCAGTTCAGTGACCAGGGGTTCGAGCGCACTGCCTTTGGCGGTTTCGCTGAGCGTCTGCGGTTTGAGCGGACCCACCTCGCGCAGCCAGGCGATCAGTTCGTCCGTAGGGCTGCTCAGCGGATCGTTGGCGTCCAGCCAGCAGGGATCGATTTCGGCGGCGCGCTGCGGGTTCATCAGCAGTGTTCGTGCCAGGCTGCGCACGCGCGACGGCGCCGAGCGACGTTGCGGACGCGGGGGGGCGCGCCGCGCGGCCATGGGCCTCAGTCCAAGATGACCGAGTTCGTCCGCCTGCAGCTGCGCAAGTTCCGCAATGTGCCGCTGGATCAGGCTCGCCAGCAGGGGCGCGGCAATTTTTTCCAGCAGCGGCTTGGCCTCCTTGATCAGCGCGGCCCGGCCTTCCTGGGTGTCGAGCCTGCGGTCGCGCGCGAGTTCCCGGACCAGAAAGGCAGACAGCGGCACGGTGTCGGTGTCGAGGAGACGCAGGAACGCGTCCTGGCCGTGGGTGCGGATGTGGCTGTCGGGGTCTTCGCCTTCTGGCAGAAACAGGAAGCTGACCTCCTTGCCGTCCTGCAGCGCCTCCAGCGAGTTTTCCAGCGCGCGCCACGCCGCCTTTCGCCCCGCGGCGTCGCCGTCGAAGGCATAGATCAGGCGGTCCGTGTGGCGCAGCAGGGTGCGCGCGTGAATCGGCGTGGTGGCGGTACCCAGCGCGGCCACGGCAAATTCCACCCCGTGCTGTGCCAGCGCGACCACGTCCATGTAGCCTTCGACGACGATGGCGCGTCCGGCCGCCTTGATCGCGGCGCGCGCCTCGAACAGGCCGTATAGCTCGGACCCCTTGTGGAACAGCGGGGTTTCCGGCGAATTGAGATATTTGGGTTCGCCCTGGTCGAGCACCCGACCACCAAAGCCGACGATCTGGCCCCTGATGTTGCGGATGGGGAACATGATGCGGTCGCGGAAGCGGTCGTAGCGTCCGCGTTCGCCGTCGACAACCAGGCCTGACGCGGCGAGCGCGTCTGCCGAGTAATCCTTGAACACCTGCTTGAGTGGTGACCACCCGTCGGGGGCGTAGCCGATGCCGTAGCGCGCGGCGATGGCGCCGGTCAGGCCGCGCCGCTTCAGATAGTCGATCGCGCGCGGCGCCTGCTTCAGTTGCTGCTTGTAGAACCGGGCGGCCTGTTCCAGCGCGTCCCACAGCGCGGGCGGCGGCTTGGGGCGCTCGGGCTCGCCCGAATCCGGCACCGGCAGGCCGACGTCCTGGGCCAGCGCCGCGACCGCGTCGGGAAAGCTCATGTGCTCGTATTCCATCAGGAAGCCGAGCGCGGTGCCGTGCGCACCGCAGCCGAAGCAGTGATAGAACTGCTTGGTCGGGCTGACGGTGAAGGAGGGGGTTTTCTCGCTGTGGAAGGGGCAGCAAGCCTGGTAGTTCTGTCCGGCTTTCTTCAGCGGTACGCGCCGGTCGATGACGTCGACGATGTCGACGCGGGCGAGCAGGGTGTCGATGAAATCGCGCGGGATCATGATGTCCGCATGATAATCCCGGGTGTGCGCCGGGTGGACTTAGCTTGCGAGGCGGGCCTTGATCAGCGCGGATACCTGGCCCATGTCGGCTCGACCGGCGAGGCGGGACTTCAGCAGCCCCATGACCTTGCCCATATCCTTGGCACTGGTCGCGCCGGATTCGGCAATCGCCGCGGCTACCGCGGCCTCGACCTCGGCAGCGGAGAGCTGCTCGGGCAGGTAGGCCTGCAATACGGCGAGTTCGGCCTGTTCCGCCGCCACCAGGTCGTCCCGGCCGGCAGCCTGGAACTGGCTGATCGAATCCTTGCGCTGCTTGATGAGTTTTTCGACGATGCTGCTGACCGCGGCATCGTCCAGTTCGATGCGCTCGTCGACTTCTTTCTGCTTGATCGCAGCGAGGAGCAAACGAATCGTACCGAGGCGCGCCGTGTCCTTGGCGCGCATGGCGATTTTCATGTCGTCAGTGATGCGTGCCTTGAGCGACATGGCTGGACGTGACTCTGCTTGGGGCAGAATCAATACATCTTGGGGGGGAGTTGCTGGCTGCGCAGGCGCTTGCTCTGGCGCTTGACCGCGGCAGCGAGCTTGCGCTTGCGCTCGGCGGTGGGCTTCTCGTAGAACTCGCGGGCGCGCAGTTCGGTCAGGAGGCCGACTTTTTCGATGGAACGCTTGAAGCGGCGCAGGGCAACATCAAACGGCTCGTTTTCTTTGACTTTGACGTGGGGCATGTGAAGAGCGCTTCCTAGGAAGCTTTCTGTTAACGGGAAAAACAAGAATAATAACAAGTCTTCGGGGATATTTCCAGAACGATTTTTTCCGGACGCCGCCTGCAACAGAAGCCGCCTCCTGGGGCGGAAAAAACTGGCGGGCGATCCCACAGGGTAGATATGGCGGAAGGACGGTCGCATCAAGGAGGTCGCCGCTTCGATTCGGCCGCCGACGCACGCGTTGTCTACCCAAGCCTGATCGGGCAGGCGGTCCAACGGGCTGCTTACCGAATATAATAAGGATCGCCCCGACCCCCTCGCGGCGCCCTGCCATTTATTTTGTTGTGAAGCCGTCCATGTCTCAAGCCACCCAGGAACTGCAGAACGAAGTCGCTGGACTCATTGTTTCCGCCCTCAACCTCGACATCAACGCGGACGAGATTCAAGCCGATGCCCCCCTCTACGGGGAGGGGCTGGGACTCGATTCCATCGACATCCTGGAAGTGGCTCTGGTGGTTTCCAAGCATTTCGGGTTTCAGTTGCGGGCGGACAATGCGGACAATGTCCGCATTTTCAGTTCCCTGGCCAACCTGACCCGGCATATCGCGGCGAACAGGACAAAATGAGTGTCACCCCGGGACGTGTTGCGCGCTGGCTCGGCATCGCCGCGGCAGGCGTGGCGTATTCCGTCCTGGCGCATTACAGCGCAGCAACGTCGGCGGCCACCACCTTCCCGTCCCTCGGCGTGGCCGTTTCCCTGATGCCTTCCCTTGCCATCCTGCTCGGACTGACCTGGCGCTCGTCCGCCAAGCCGGCCATGCTGGTCCTGTGCATGGTCGTGGCTGGGGTGCTGTGGGGGAGCTGGGGTGCGCTGGAACGCAATTTCAGCTGGGTTTATTTCCTCCAGCACGCCGGCACCTATGCCATGCTGGCAGCCGTGTTCGGCGTGACCCTGGTGCGCGGACGGCAGCCCTTGTGCACGCGCTTCGCCGAAGTGGTACACGGGAGCCTCACGCCCGAGGAGGCCCGTTATTCGCGCCAGGTCACGCTGGCATGGACGCTGTTTCTCCTGGCGATCAGCCTCGTCTCCAGCGCCCTGTTCTTCCTGGCCAGCATCGAGGTGTGGTCGGTTTTCGCCAATTTCCTCTCCTTCCCGCTGGTCATGCTGATGTTTGTCGTCGAATACGGGATTCGGCTGCGCAAGCTGCCGCATCAGAAGAAACACAGCATCATGGACGGCGTGCGTGCCTACTGGAAAACGCCAGCCGCGCGCCCCGGTGTTTCCCCGCCTGCCCGCTAGGCTGTCCGCTTGCCGTCCATGTCGACCCTGCCACTCATCGCCCATCGCCGCCCCGACGACGTCATCGCCTGGCGCGGCAGCGTGCCGGTCAGCGTCAGGCAGTTTTTGGGCGAGGTCGGGCACGTCGTCGGCCGGTTGCCGCCGGGGCGGCATGTGCTCAACCTGTGCGGTGACCGCTACCGTTTCACCGTCGCCCTGGCGGCGTGCATCGTCAGCGGGCGGGTCAGCTTGCTGCCCTCCACCCACACCCCGGAGATGGTCCGGCAGATGCGCCACATCGCCGCGGATGTCTTCTGCATCGTCGATCAGGACGAAAACAGCGTTGAACTGCCCACCTTTCGCTATCCGGAATCGCTGCCGCCAACCGTGGGCAGCCCGCCCATTCCCGATGTCGATTGCGAGCAGTTGATTGCCCAGGTATTCACTTCCGGGTCCACCGGCGTACCGGTGCCCCACGGCAAGCGCTGGGGCAGCCTGGTGCGCAACGCGCGGGCGGAGGCGGAACGCCTCGGCATCGGCGCGGACTTCGCCATTCTCGGCACCGTCCCGCCGCAGCATATGTACGGCCTGGAATCCACCGTCCTGCTGCCGCTGCAGAGCGGCAGCGCGCTGCATGCCGGCCGGCCCTTCTATCCGGCAGACATCTGCGCCGCACTGGCAAACCTGCCACGTCCCCGCGTGCTGGTCACCACCCCCTATCACTTGCGCGCTGTGCTCACGGATCAGGCCACACTGCCGGCAGTCGACCTGCTCCTGTCGGCCACCGCGCCGCTGTCGCAGGACCTGGCCAATGAGGGCGAGTCCCGATTTGGCGCGCCGCTTTACGAAATATACGGCTGCACCGAGACCGGGCAACTCGCCACCCGTCGCACCACCGCGGGCGCCGAATGGCAAACGCTGCCGGCTGTTCATTTGCGTCGAGAGGGGCAGACGATCGTGGCCGAGGGCGGACATATCGACAGCCCGACCTGCCTCGCCGACGTCATCGAACTCGCTGGCGACGGCCCGGTGTCGACCACCTTCCTGCTCCATGGCCGGCATGCGGACCTGGTCAATATCGCCGGCAAGCGCACCTCGCTGGCCTATCTCAACCACCAGCTGAACGCCATTCCGGGCGTGGAGGATGGCGTCTTCCTGCTGCCCGGGGAGGACCGTCCGGATGGCATCGGCCGGCTCGCGGCGCTGGTGGTCGCGCCCGGACTCACCCCGGCTGCCCTGACCCAGGCCCTGCGCGAGCGCATCGACCCCGTCTTTCTGCCGCGCCCGCTGCTGTTCGTCGATACCCTGCCGCGCAACGCCACCGGCAAGCTGCCCAGCCAGATCACCCGGGACCTGCTTGCCAGCCTGCAGGCCCAGCCCGCGGCCGGGATGACGGCATGAGCGAACTCGCCATGCCGCTGTCCATCGCCGCCGACCACCCGGCCTATGCCGGGCACTTTCCCGGCCGGCCTATCCTTCCCGGGGTCGTTCTGCTCGACGCGGCGCTGCATGCCCTGGCGGCACGGGCGAGCATGCAGGCCGGCCCGGTGCAACTCAAGTCGGCGAAGTTCCTCAGTCCGGCCCTTCCGGGCGAGGCCCTCACCCTGCATTACATGAAATCCCCGGCCGGCGGCTTCCGCTTCGAGATTCGGTGCGGCGAGCGCGGCGTGGCGAGCGGCGCCGTTGTGTTTTCGCAGGAGCGCACGGCATGAGCGCTCCCGTCCCGGAGTTTGCGCAACGGGCTGCATCGCAGGCAGAGTGGGCAGGGCGCCCAGAGCGCAGCAACATGGTCATGTTGCGGCTGATGACCTGGATATCCCTGCGCCTCGGGCGTGCCCCCGCGCGTTGGGTGCTGGCCGGCATCAGTCTCTATTTCCTCGCCTTCGCACCCGCCGCCAAGGCCGCCTCGCGCGCCTATCTGCGGCGGGCGCTGGGACGGGAACCCGGGTTCAGCGACCTGTTCCAGCACTTCCACAGCTTTGCCTCCACCATCCACGACCGGGTCTTTCTGCTCAATGGGCGCTTCGATCTGTTGCATGTCGAGGTGCAGGGCAAGGCCGTCATCGATGAGGTGCTGGCCGCCGGACGCGGCGCCATCCTGATGGGCGCGCACATGGGCAGCTTCGAGGCCGTGCGTGCCATCGGCCGCCAGCAGCCCGGCCTCAGGGTGGCCATGGTCATGTACGAAGAAAACGCCCGCAAGCTCAATACCGCGCTGGCCGCCATCAACCCGGCGGCGGTGCAGGACATCATCCCGCTGGGGCAGCTCGACTCGATG
>JAJXTE010000089.1 GCA_021784115.1 Pseudomonadota bacterium
CGTGCGCCCCGACGGGCGCGAGGAGGACGTCCCGCTGGAGCAGGTGCACCCCGGCGACGTGCTGCGGGTGCGCCCCGGCGAGAAGGTGCCGGTCGACGGGGTGGTGCTGGAGGGCGCCAGTGCCCTCGACGAATCGATGGTCACCGGCGAGTCGATCCCGGTGGAAAAGGCCTCGGGAGACCGCCTCATCGGCGCCACCGTCAACGGCACCGGCGGCCTCCTGATGCGTGCCGAACGCGTCGGCGCCGACACCCTGCTGGCGCAGATCGTGCACCTGGTGGGCGAGGCCCAGCGCAGCCGCGCACCGATCCAGCGGCTGGCCGACGTGGTGTCGTCCTGGTTCGTCCCCACGGTGGTGGCGGTGGCGCTGCTGACCTTCGCCGTCTGGGCGCTCGTCGGCCCGGAGCCCCGCCTCGGCCACGCCGTGGTCAACGCGGTGGCGGTGCTGATCATCGCCTGCCCTTGCGCGCTCGGACTCGCCACGCCCATGTCCATCATGGTGGGCACCGGCCGCGGCGCCACGTCGGGCGTGCTGATCAAAAACGCCGAGGCCTTGGAGGTGATGGAGAAAGTGGACACCCTGGTGGTCGACAAGACCGGCACCCTCACCGAAGGCAGGCCGCGCCTGATGACCTTGACCGCCGCCCCCGGCTTCGACGAAAACGAAATCCTGCGGCTCGGCGCGGCGCTCGAGCGGGCGAGCGAGCAACCACTGGCGGCGGCCATCGTCGCCGGCGCCGCAGAGCGGGGGCTGGTCCTGCCCAAGGTGAAGGGCTTCCGCTCGGTCACCGGCCAGGGCGTCGTCGGCGAGGCCGAAGGACGCGAGGTGGCACTCGGCAACCAGCGGCTGATGGACGAGCGGAAGCTCGATCCGGGTGTACTCGCGCAACAGGCCGACGCCCTGCGCAGCGAAGGCCAGACGGTGATGTTCGTCGCGGTCGACGGCAAGGCCGCAGGCCTTATCGGCGTGGCCGACCCGGTGAAGGAGACCACCCGGGAAGCCTTGCGCCAACTCCACGATGAGGGCATCGAGGTGGTGATGCTCACCGGCGACAACCGGGTGACGGCCGAGGCGGTCGCGAAACGGCTCGGCATCGAGCGGGTACAAGCCGAAGTGCTGCCGGACCAGAAGTCTGAGGTGATCAAGCGGCTGCAGGCCGAGGGCCGGGTAGTGGCCATGGCCGGCGACGGCATCAACGACGCGCCCGCGCTGGCCCAGGCGCAGGTGGGCGTGGCAATGGGCAGCGGCACCGATGTGGCAATGGAGAGTGCCGGCATCACCCTGGTGAAGGGCGATCTCCGCGGCATCGTGCGCGCCCGGCAGCTGAGCCGGGCGACCATGCGCAACATCCGCCAGAACCTGTTCTTCGCCTTCATCTACAACACGCTGGGCGTGCCGCTGGCGGCGGGGGTGCTGTATCCGTTCTTCGGACTGCTGCTCTCCCCCATGGTCGCCGCCGCAGCCATGAGTTTCAGCTCGGTGTCGGTGGTTGGAAATGCCTTGCGGCTCAATCGGATGAAGCTTTGATAAAGCGCAAGGACCGCGGACCCGCCGGCTTCGTTTGTATTTGACGCAGGCGTGCCTATAGTTGACTGGCCTTGTCAGGTTTTTTGACGTTTCCTATCCGGCCCGATCAGCCACGTTCCCGCAAACGCCTTGCTAAGGAGGACACGACATGTATGGCCCCTTCAATCATGGATGGATGTTCGATGGCGGGGTCGGCATGCTGTTCGGTGTCTTCTGGATGATCCTGATGTGGGGCATTCCCTTCCTGCTGATCATCGCCCTGCTGAAATACCTGTTCGCCAGGCCTCGGGACACGGACATCCGCGACGTCCAGCCTGCGCAGAAAACGCCTCTCGATGTTCTCAAGGAAGCCTACGCGCGCGGCGACATCAGCCGCGACGAATATCTCCAGAAACGGGACGACCTCCTGGAAAAATAGGGGGACGTCCGCTGTCCGTTCGAACCGCTTCATCAACGCTTTTGCGAAAGGAAATTGCCATGAACGACATACGACATTTCATCCGCCTCGCTGCCTGCGGACTCGCGCTGGCCTTGAGCGGCACGGCTCCAGCCGTCCAGGCCGCCGACCCGCCGCCTCCACCCTGCCAGGGCGGCCCCGGCACGCCGGGCTGTTACGGAGCGGGTCCCGGCATGATGGGCGGCTACGGCATGGGGCCCGGGATGATGGGCGGCTATGGCGGCTACGGCATGGGCCCTGGCATGATGGGCGGCTCCGGCGGTTACGGCATGGGGCCCGGCATGATGGGCGGTTATGGCGGCTACGGCATGGGGCCCGGGATGATGGGGATGATGGGGCCTTATTGGGGAAGCGGGCTCGATCTGAGCCCGGAACAGCAGACCAGGATCAACAAGATCCAGGATGACACCCGCAAGGCACACTGGGCGCTCATGGGCGAGATGATGAACCAGCAGGCCCGGCTGCGCGACCTGAACCAGGCGCCGAAGCGGGACGAAGCCGCCATCGACCGCGCCTACAAGGACTTCGGCAAACTCCAGCAACAAATGTACGATTCCTCGGTGGAGGCGCAGAAACGCATGGAGGCCGTCCTCACCAAGGAACAGCAGGAGAAACTGCGCACCTATTGGCGCAGGGGATGGACACCCGATACCCAAAAGTGAGCGTGGCCTCCATCAGGGACTGGCAGGACTGATCCTGATTTCAGAATGAACGGGGCCGCAGCCCCGTTCATTCCAACCTCAAAGAACAACCGCCGTCACTTCTGCGGGACCAGTTCGACACGGCGGTTCTGGAAGCGGCCGTCGGCCGTCGCGTTGTCGGCAACCGGCCGGGATTCGCCGTAGCCCCGGACGATCAGGCGATCAGCGGCGATCCCCTTGCCGACCAGGTACTGGCGCACGGCCTCGGCGCGGCGCAGGGACAAGCCCATGTTGTATCCCTCCGTGCCCACGCTATCGGTGTGGCCCGCGACTTCGACCTTCACATCGCCCCAGTCCTTCAGCGTGGCCACGTCGTGGTCGAGTTTCTCGAAGTCTTCCGGCCGGATGAAGGACTTGTCGAAATCGAAATTCGCGCCTGCCAGTACCGTTGTCACCGGTGCGGCGGCGGCCGCCGGTGCGAGGGCGGCGGGTGCAGGTACGGGCGCCGCCGCGGGAGCCGGGAGCGGGCAGCCGTCCTTGTCGACCTCGGTACCGGCCGGCGTGTCGGGGCATTTGTCCTTGAAATCGGGTACCCCGTCGCCATCGCTGTCGAGCACCTCGCACGGGGTGCCGAGCAGCTCCCGGCCAGGACAGCCAATCGTCCTGTAAAGCTCGTAACCGATCGTATATCCGGTCGGGCTGGCGGCATTCGAAGGATCGTAGAAACGGCCCCCGGCCGCCTCTGCGCTCGCAACCCCGGCGAACATCAGGGCTGCGCCAAGGACGCTCGTGGAAAAGGTAGTGGTACGCATCTGAGGCTCCTTCCGTATTCAAGCGAAAAAATCGCTTTGGCCTGAGGAATCCATCGTGTTGCAGGAGGAACGACCCGCGCCATTTGCCGTGCAAGCGCAATGGCTCCGTATCGGTGATACAGCCAAGCCGAACAGGCTCAAAGGCTGTTTTCACTATAGCCAGCATTTTTTTCCATTCAAATCAAATGGATTCGGGGACACCCCCGGCAGGCGTGGCCGGACCCGGGCACGGCGCATCCGAACCACCGGTCACCCGCATGATTACCAGGGAATCTCGCTGCCGTCGTGGCGGAAAAAGCGTGCGTTCATCTCCGGCCTGAAGTTATCCGCCAGGGCGCGCATGCCGCGGACGCTCTGCTCGGGCGTGAGCGGCGAATCGGGGCCGCCCATGCGGGTTTTCACCCAGCCCGGGTGCAGCAGCAGCACGCCGATGCCGTGCGGCGCGAGCGCATGCGAGAGCCCCTTCATGGCGGCGTTCAGGGCCGACTTGCTGGAGCGGTAGGCGTAGTTGCCGGGCGCGCCGATCTCAGCGATGGACCCCATGTGGCTGCTGATCGTCACCACGAGTTTCTTCTCGCTGCGGGCCACCTGTGCGGCGAAGGCCTCGGTCACCCGCACCGCCCCCAGGGTGTTGACGGCGAACGTGCGCAGCCAGACGTCGTAGTCGATGCCGCCGACGTCGCCCATGAACTTGTCCAGGTAGACACCCGCGTTGTTCAGCAGCACATCGATCCTGGCCTCCTCCAGGTCGAGTTGCAGGGTACGCAGCTGTTCGCTGTCAGTGACGTCGAGCCGATGCACGCTGACCCGCGGGTGGCTGCCGGCCAGGGCCTTGAGGTCGTCGGCCTCGTCGGGGCGGCGGCAGCTGGCGAGCACGCGCCAGCCGGCCTCGGCGTACTGCCGCGCCCATTCCAGCCCGAGGCCGCGGTTGGCGCCGGTGATCATCACACTGGAAATCGTTCGCATCGGAAGTTTCTCGAGGCCATGCAGACTTTTATAGACGGCAATCCCTCAACGGGCTGCTTTCCTTTGCACGGGGCGTCGTCTTTACTGCAGTGAAGGAGAATCGCCATGAAAGAAATCCTGCCCGGCGTTTTTCACTGGAAGACCTTCCACGAAGGCATCCAGGCCTACGTCCACTCCTATTACACCAACGCCACCGACCTGCCGGTGCTGATCGACCCGCGCGTGCCGGCGCAGGGCATCGAGTGGTTCGCGGCGCACGGCGCGCCGCGGCACGTCTACCTGACCAACCGCCACCACTACCGACACAGCGACCGCTTCGCCGCGCGTTATGGCGCGCAGGTCTGGTGCCACAAGGACGGCCTGCACGAATTCAGCCATGGCGAAAAGGTCAGGGGATTCAGCCACGGCAAGGCGTTGCCCGGCGGCATCCTCGCCCTCAAGGTCGCATCGCTGTGCCCCGAGGAAACCGCGCTCTACCTGCCGCTGCACGGCGGCATCCTGAGCGTCGGCGACGCCATCGTGCGCGAGCGGGGCAGGCTCGGCTTCGTGCCCGACGCCTACATGGGCGACGACCCGGCAGGCGTCAAGCAAGGCCTGCGGAAGGCCTTTCTCAAGCTTCTGCGCGAACGCGATTTCGACCACCTGCTGTTCGCCCATGGCGCCCCGTGGGTCGGCGGTGCCAGGGCGGGACTCGAAAAATTTGTGGCGGATGCGGAATGTTGCTAGCCAGTCCGGCGCGCCGGCACGGAAGCGCCCGCAAAGCCGCCCCGACCGGCGCCCGCACCCGTCAGGCGCTTGCACCCGGTACGCCTCCGAGCGCGGCGCACGCCACGCGCGCCGTCATCAGCGCCCGCTGCGTGCGCGGCGAGGCGTGCGTCGTTGGCTGCCCGCATAAAACAACGCAAGGAGACCCGCGGCCAGTAGCGCGATGGTTCCAGGTTCGGGAACGCTCCGCGCAAAGGCGGAGGCGATGACCGCGTCAGCCGCCGTGGTCGGATGGAACACATCCCAGAAGACATAGCTGTCGGGGTTGGCGCAGGGCGCATCGAGGAGCGACGGCAGGCAGGCGTCCTGCGAATTGGCCAGGCCGTAACGGGTCGGGTTCAGGACCACATCGTTGAGGAAGGAAAAGGTGTCGAACTGCACGATGTCGGCGGCAGGAAAGAGTGCGTCCAGCGTCCCGAGCTGGATCGCGAGCATGGCATTGAAGCTGGTGGAAAAGGCGTGGCCCTCGGCTTCCAGTCCGACGCTCCGGACAAACGGGGTGTAGCCCAGATCCGGCAGGTTGGGGACGAGAATGTGCGTCGCACCCGCTGTCGCCAGCGCCCCCACGTAGGTCGCGATATTCTGCGCGGCCGCCAGGGGGGAATCGAGCGTGAGAAAGTCGTTCGCGCCACCCCACACGAAGTACAGGGCGTTGGGGTCCGCTGTCCCGCCTGACGAGGTCAGGTAGCTTCCGACTTGCTGATACATGCCCGGCAATCCGGGCGTCCCTGGAGTGGTGGCGCTGCCGCCGTCGCCGTAATTTCCAAGCCCCGTCGTGGAACCGGAAACGGCGAAGTTGAAGAAATTCACGGGGGTGGCCCCGCCCGGCAAGACGGAATTGGCCAGCTGTTCCACGGCGACCGGCCCGTTGGAATAGCGCCCCGCGTAATAGGGTGGACACGGGTGATAGGGGTCGCAGCTCCCCAGAAAGTTGTAGATGCTCATGACCGAGGACGCACTGCTTCCCGAGTCCGACAGGCTGTCGCCGAAGGAATACAGGCTTGTGAAAGCCGTCGCCCAGACATTGGCGCCTGCCAGCACCAACACAAAAAATGCCACTGCAGATGCCAGTCTTTTCTTCATGACCCGTCCCCCGGGGAGCAACCGATAACTGAAACGTCCAGACACCATGCTAGGCAATATTTGACGGAACACGAATCCGGGATGAACTGCGATGCGACGAAAACGATACGGCCGGCGGGTCAACCCTGCCGGGACAGCCCGGCCCTCAGTCCCGCCGCGTACGAATCGGCCTGGCGCGGAGCCTGGCGACGGGTTTCAGCCGCCGCATGACAAGCAGGGCCAGGGCGCCCGCCACGACAAGGAACAGCGACCCCGGTTCGGGAACGGAGCCCGGGGCAACGGTCGCTCCGGTCAGCGAAAACACCGCGTTGAATGTCGTACCGCCGACAATGTCGGTCCCCACCCGCAGCCAGTCGGGATCCAGGGCGTCGTCGCGCGTCCACGACTGCAAGTCCGTGCCGCCCGGGGGAAACGGGGTCCCGGGTGGCACGATCGGCCTCGGCGCCGACAGCCACAGGAAATCGCCGCCCGTGACCTCAACCAGCGGCACGAAGAAATAATGGTCTGCAAGAAGATCGAATGGCGTCACGAAGTTGACCGTGAATTCGACCTCGGTTCCGGTGGCCGGGCCGTCGCCCCCCGTCGTCGGGTTCGGAAGCGGGTGGATCCCTCCGGGCTGCACCGAACTCGCCACGGTGAAACTCGCGCTGAGCGTCGAGACCGAGAAGCCCCCGGCGCGGCTATCGAAGGCCACGTCCGCCGGAGAGTTGACGCGGGTCGTCACCAAGGACGTACCGAACGTCGGCGCACCGGAGGTACGTGCGAGATTCGAATCATTGGGAAAGACACGGTAGATTTCAACGCCGACCGAACCGATGTCGGCCGTCGTTGCACGGCCGGTCAGCAAACCCGTAAAAGTCGCGCTGCTGAGGGTGGTGTGCTGGCTGAGCACGAAGTCATCGGCCGACTCGATCCCGAACGCGCCCGCGCTCGCCGGACGCGAAGCGGTGCCCATTTGGCCGTCGGGGTTGCCGGTACTGAAGAAGAAGGGGGTGGCCGTCGCGGCAGATGCCGCCAGCAGCAGGGATGCCGCAAAGACCGTGGCCAGACATGTCCGGGTGTTCATGGTTCTCTCCTCCTTCAGGGGTGCCGCGATGACGAACGAACAGACATGCATCCGCCGTATATGCAAAAAACGTTCCACGCCTGACAAAACAATCACTTGCCCCCGGGAGGCGGCGGCAGGTGTCAAAAATTCCGACAGCGGATCGCGGGGGCGGCCCACCCGCCTACTCGATCAAGGTCGGATAAAGCCTCGCTGCGACAACGACGAAGACGACGAACACCCCCCCCAGCACCGTGAAGTTCATTACCAGGCTGTGCGCCCCCTGCCCGCCCTCGATCATCAGCGTGCGCAGCGCGTCGACCAGGTAGGTCAGCGGGTTCACCTGCGCCACGGTCCTCAGCCAGCCGGGCATCAGCGACAGCGGGTAGATCGCGTTGCTCGCGAAGAAGAGCGGCATGGTGAGCACCTGTCCGACGCCCATGAAACGCTCGCGCGTCTTGACGATGCACGCGATGATGAGGGAGAACGTCGAGAAGACCGCGGCACCGAGCACGACGGCGGCGAGCACGCCGGCCACGGCGGCCGGCTCGGTGCGGAGGGGAATGTGCATCGCAAAGGCGATGAGGTAGATGATCGCCGCCTGCAGCAGACCCCTGAACCCCGCCGCGATCGCCTTGCCGAACACCAGCGCGCCGCGCGGGCTCGGGCTCACCAG
>JAJXTE010000090.1 GCA_021784115.1 Pseudomonadota bacterium
GAACAATACTTGACTGGAATACTCGGGAATTATACGCACGTCGAATCAGCCGTCAAGCCGGTTTCGGGGTGCGCTGATAGGGGCTGATGAAGGCCTTGTGGAACAGATGCGGGATCAATAGGTGTGCAGGCATGCGCAGCCAGTGGGCGCGAACGAAGGCGGCGAGCCGTGCGGCCGAGGTGTAGGCATCGGCGCAGCTCGCATGGTCGGGCGCGAGCGCGCGGGTGAAGACGGCGTCCATCAGGGCCCGTGTGACGCGATTGGGCGCGGCGGCGTCGAGCGCGGTCATCATGCCGTCAGGAATCGGCGTGTCCAGAAAATGGCGCACGTAGCGCAGCGCATGGAACAGCGAGCGGCCCAGTTGAAGTTCGTCGGCGCGGGCCATCAGGCGCGGCCAGAAGTCGCGATCCGTGGCGGCGTCGCGCAGCATCAGGTCAAGGTCGGTGAGGTCGCGAAGGCCGTGCGGCAACTCGCCGTCGTGGAACAAATGGGCGGCCGAATGCAGGATGCGGTCCTCCGCGGCCAGCACACACACGCCGGGAAGGCCGTCCACCGCGACGGCACGACTGCGCAGCTTGGCCGAATCCGGATGGTAGCGCGCGGTGTCGGGCAGGATTGCGTGGTGGACGTCGATCACGGTGTCACGCTGGACATGCTGCATGGGCGGGATTTCGTGCATCCAGCGGCGGTAATAGCGCTTGTCATATTCGGACAGCCCGGTGGCGTGCCAGCCAGCCAGCCTGAGCGACGATTCGGCGCGCGGCAGGTAGTCGCGTGGCACGAGGATATCGATGTCGTTGAAGAGCCGTCCATCCGCAGCAGACAGATTGGCCGCCACGTAGGCCGCGCCCTTGAGCACGATCACCGGGCCGTCGAGGTCGCTCAGCGCCGCACGGATCTGCTGCAGTTCCCAGCGCACCGCCGTCCGTTGCTTGTCAGCCAGGGTTTCAGCCGCATCGAAATGCCAGCGGACGACCGCCGGCACTGCGTCCGTCTGTCCGTGCTCGCGAAGGCGGTGGGCGAGCCGCGCCAGCAAGCCCGCCGCGCGCGCCTGTCGCACGAGCAGATCCCACTCGCTCATCGAAAGCCGGCTGACGGAATCGGGCGCGCGCAGGGTGCGGGTGAGCAGGTCGCGCGACAGGGCGTGCATGGGTTCAAGACGCACGACGTTCTGCCAGGCGGTCAAACGCGGCGATGGCCTCGCGCAGGTCGCTGTAGTGGAAGTCGTAGCAATGGACCTGGTCGATCAGGGATGTTCCGACGCGGAAGCCGTCGGCACCGAGATGGCTGTAATTGAACGCATTTTGCGCCAGGAACATGAAGGTCTGCGCCTGCGATCGCGGCGTGAGCGCGGTCGGCGCGCCTGCTTCCCACTTCGGGAAAATCACCCAGCCGGGACGCGCCGGTTCGTGCTGGCGCAATACGCTGTCACGCGGGGGGCGCATGTGGGCCACGGTGCCTTTGATGGTGTCGTGCGAGGCGCGGTTGATGTAGGCGTCCGGATCGAATTGGCGAATGATGTCGATCGACTGGTTCTTCAGGCTCACCGGACGCGGCAACGGCTGGATCAGGCCAGTCTTGCGGTTGATCAGGGTGAGTTCATCGGACAGCAGGCGCCAGCCCGACAGCACCAGTCCCGCCGTCAGCGTGCTTTTGCCGGAACCCGGCGGCGCCGGCAGAATCGCCGCCAGGCCGTTCTTTTCGACGACGGCGGCGTGGATGATGAGGTAGTGATGCGCGTGCGTCGAGACGCACCAGTTGAGTCCCCATTCCAGCATTGGAAACGCCTGGTCGCGCGGCAGCGGCTTGAAAGGCCGCGTTCCGTCAAACGAAAAACTCACCTGGGGACGCAGCCAGCGCCGCAGGGTGGCGGGTGGGTTCACCGACACATGAAAGTCGGCAAAGGCCTCGTGCGCATTGCGCACTTCGAACTGGCCATACAGCTCGACCAGTCCGTCCGCCACCGAGCGAACGCGTGATTGCACCTTGATCGAAAACGGACCGGTTCGCATCCAGACGCCGGCACCGGCCAGTTGCCGATGCAACTCGGGGCGGGGGAGTTGCAGCAGTTTCATGTTGGTTCCAGCAGGCCGATCTTGTGCAGGCTGCGAAAGGCGTCTTCAGCCAGTTCCTGCAATTGCGGCGACGCCGTCACGCCAAGCTGGGCTGCCAGCGCGTTCGCGAGCTCGGTTGAGCCGTAGCCGGGATGATCGCGGCAGATCTGGTAGAGCGCCAGGGTCAGCGGCTTCAGGTAGTGCGTGTCGCCGGACGCCGCATCATAGACGACGGCTTCGTCTCCCCAGGTTTTCAACAGGCGTAGCGGGGGCGACGAGGCCTGGCTCATTGCGTCAGTTCAAGGGACAGATACGCTCGTTCAGCATGGCGAGCGAATTCTTCAGCTCCGCTGCGCGATGCAGATTGTTCTGGAACAGCGTAATCAGCTCGCCTGTCGTATAGCCATAGTTGACATAGGGGTGGCCAGCATTCAGCAGGGCCGCAACGGCGTGGAAACCCAGATTGGGCGAAATCGGGTCGCAGCCAATCTTGCCGATCGCGTTGCCATTGGGCTTGAGGCGACAGTCCGGCCGGGTCCTGTCCGGCGTGCAGTTGCCGTTGCCGTTCAGCCCCATCACCTCGAGCAAGGTATAGGGTCGGTTGGTTTGCGGGTCGACGTACTGGGTGACGCCGAAAATCGTATTGAATACGTCGTCTGGAGAAAAACCGGTCGCTGCCCAGGAATCCAAGTGCTGGCATTGCATCCAGTAACCCGGGGTGCAGCCTTCGCATTTGACGGCCGGGCCGGACAGATTGCCGGATGCCATGCCGGAAATGCTGCACTGGTTGGCCCATACCGGGCGGCTCGCCAGCGTGAAAATTGCCGACGCACCCAGCGCGGCGCCTGTCACTTTCCGGCGGGATTGGTCGATCGGGTCGTCTTTCCCGGCTGTAGACGGGGTGTCGGGGGTTTCGGCTTTGTGGTCAGACATGGCATGCCTCGATCATTATTTTGGATTCGTCCCGGATGCAGCAAGATTCGCACCAATATACGCCGCTTCGCCGGAAATGCCCACCGGACGGGCGGAACGATGATGCTGGCGTGGTCTGGATGCGGGCGAGTGTAAATTATTCCGACAAATCGCCACCGCTGACGCGACGGATGCCCGACAGGTCATTCCAGCTCTGGCCATGGCGGAACCCCGCTGTCTGCAACAAGGCCTGGACGGCGTCGCCCTGGTCGTACCCATGCTCCAGCAGCAGCGCGCCGCCGGGCTTGAGATGGTCGGGTGCCGCCGCGATCAGGCGGCGCAGGTCGGCCAGGCCATCCGCGCCTGCTGCGAGCGCGGTCAGGGGCTCGAAGCGCACGTCGCCATGCGCCAGATGGGGGTCGGCGGCGGCGACGTAGGGCGGATTTCCGACGATGAGGTTGAAGCGTCGTCCGACCAGTGCCGCGAACCAGTCGCTGTTCAGGAACTCGACGCCGGCGTTGAGCATGCCGGCATTGTGCTGTGCAATCGCCAGTGCGGCGGCGGAACGATCCACCGCGGTCACGCGGGCGAGCGGACGTTCCAGCGCCAGGGTGACGGCGATGCAGCCGCTCCCGGTGCCGAGATCGAGCACCTCCACGCCCTGTCCGGCCGGCATGCGCGCCAGCGCCAGCTCGACCAGCAGTTCGGTATCGGGGCGCGGAATCAGCACGTCGGGCGACACATGAAAGCGGCGGCCATAGAACTCCCGCGTTCCCGTGAGATGGGCGACCGGTTCGCCGGACAGCCTGCGTGCCAGCAGCGCCTTGAATTGCGCGCCTTGCGCCCCGGCCAGCGAATCGGTGTCGTGTGCGACCAGCCACGCCGGGGTCACATCCCATGCAAACGCGGCGAGTACCCGCGCTTCCAGCCGGGCTTCGCGTTTTTGCAGGGCGAGCGCCGTGGCGAGGCGGGCGGTTGCGTCGTCAAGCAGGCTGGCTACGGTGGCCGTCTCGCTGCTCACGGCTCACCCCTCGCCGGACAGCGTCGCCAGCAGTTCGGCCTGATGCTCGGCGGCCAGCGCATCGAGCAGTTCGGTCAGGTCGCCGTCCATCAGCGCATCGATCTTGTACAGCGTGAGGTTGATGCGGTGGTCGGTGACGCGGCCCTGCGGGAAGTTGTAAGTGCGAATGCGGTCGGAGCGGTCGCCGGTGCCGATAAGGCTTTTGCGGGCGCTCGCCTCGGCGGCGTGCTGGGCCTGGAGTTCTCGGTCCTTCAGGCGCGCCGCCAGCACGCTCATGGCCTGCGCCTTGTTCTTGTGCTGCGAGCGGTCGTCCTGGCACTCGACCACGAGGCCCGTCGGCAGGTGGGTGATGCGCACCGCCGAGTCGGTCTTGTTGATGTGCTGGCCGCCCGCGCCCGACGCGCGGAAGGTGTCGATCCTGAGATCGGCAGGGTTGATGTCGATTTCGCCCACCTCGTCGGCCTCCGGCATCACCGCCACGGTGCAGGCCGAGGTGTGGATGCGGCCCTGCGACTCGGTTTCCGGCACGCGCTGCACGCGGTGGCCGCCCGATTCGAACTTCAGCCGCGAATACGCGCCGTGGCCGACGATGCGCACGATGGCTTCCTTGTAGCCGCCGACCTCGCCCGGGTTTTCCGACACGATCTCTACCTTCCAGCCCTGGCGCTCGGCGTAGCGCGTGTACATGCGCAGCAGGTTGCCGGCGAACAGCGCCGACTCGTCGCCGCCGGTGCCGGCGCGGATTTCGAGGAAGATGTTGCGCTCGTCGTTGGGGTCGCGCGGCAAGAGTGCGGTCTGCAGTTCGGTTTCCAGCTGTGCGATCTTCGCCTCGCCGTCGGCGAGTTCGGCTTCGGCGAGTGAGCGCATGTCGGGATCGGCGAGCATGTCGCGGGCGGTCCGCTGGTCGGCCTCGACCTGTTTGTATTTTCGGTACAGCGCCACTACCGGCGTGAGGTCGGCGTGCTCGCGGGTGAACTTGCGGTAGCGGTCCATGTCGCCGGCGATCTCCGGCTGCGACAGCAGCGCGTCGAGTTCCTCCAGCCGCTCGTCGGCGCGAGCGAGCTTGTCCGCCAGCGAGGCCTTCATTCCCGGTGCAGCCCGTAAAGCTGGCTGATCAGGCGGGCAATCTGCTCGCGCTCGTCCGCCGCAGCGTGGCTGAGCGCGTGGGTGGGGGCGTGGAGCAGTTTGTTGGCGAGCGCGTGGCTCATGGCGTCGAGCACCGCGCGCGGGTCGTCGCCGCGCGCCAGTGCCTTCTCGGCCTTTTCGATTTCGTGGCGGCGATGGCGTTCGGCGGTGTCGCGCAGGGAGCGGATCACCGGCACCAGTTCGCGGCCTTCCATCCAGTGGACGAAGCTTTCCACGCTGGTTTCGATGATCGCCTCGGCCTGCGCCACCTGGGCGACGCGGTTGTCCATGCCTTCGCGCACGACCTGCCCCAGATCGTCCACGCTATATAGAAACACATCGTCCATGTCGGCGACTTCGGCTTCGACGTCGCGTGGCACCGCCAGGTCGACGATGAAG
This sequence comes from Pseudomonadota bacterium, assembly GCA_021784115.1. Classification (GTDB taxonomy): domain Bacteria; phylum Pseudomonadota; class Gammaproteobacteria; order Burkholderiales; family Thiobacillaceae; genus Thiobacillus. Next base: position 5,512 of record JAJXTE010000090.1, read on the forward strand.
ATCGGGCGGTGGCGGCGCTGCTTAATTGCACGCTCCAACATGCCCTTGCCGAGGATGGGCAGCGGGCTTGCGGTCGAGGTGATGATGATGTCGTAGGCGGGCAGCTCGTCGGGCAGCGCGGTAAGCGGGATCACCCCGGCGCCGAAGCGCTCGGCCAGCGGGCGCGCGCGTTCGGCGGTGCGGTTGGCCACGGTCATCTTGCGCGGATGCTGCGCGGCAAAGTGGGTGATGCACAGCTCGATCATTTCGCCGGCGCCGATGAACAGGCAGGCCTGGTTCTTGACGCTGGGGAATATCCGCTCGGCGAGCCGCACCGCGGCGGCGGCCATCGACACCGAATTGGCACCGATCTCGGTGCTGCTGCGCACTTCCTTGGCGACCGAGAAAGTGCGCTGGAACAGCTTGTGCAGAAGGAGGCCCAGCGTGCCGGCCTCCTCGGCCGCTTGCACCGCCTGCTTCATCTGGCCGAGGATCTGGGTTTCACCCAGCACCATCGAATCGAGCCCCGCGGCGACGCGAAAGGCATGCTGCGCGGCCTGTTCGCGCGGCAGCGCATACAGGTAGGGCGCGAGTTCGCGGCGGTCGATATGGTGGAAATCGGCGAGCCACTGCGCCACCTCGTCGGGGGCCGGCGTGTTGACATACAGCTCGGTGCGGTTGCAGGTCGACAGGATGGCGACTTCAGACGCACGCCGGCTCTGCGTCAGTTCGTGCAGCGCCTGCACCAGCTTTTCGGGCCCGAACGCCACCTGCTCGCGGATCGCGAGCGGCGCAGTGTGATGGTTGACCCCAAGGGTGAGAAGCTGCATGACGGCAGATGGCCGAAAAACGAAGACCGCTATTTTACTTTACCCGCAGCCTAAGCTGCGTGCGCGGGAAAACTCAGGCGGTCGTAATAGCGCCCGCGATAGAGCAGGCGGCGGTGTTCGGGGGAGTCGGAAAATCCGCTGCGGGTGTGCAGCACGTTGTTGCAGATGAGGCCCATGCCGGGGGCAAGGCGGGCGGTGAGGATGTATTCCGAGCCAGCCAGAATGTCGGACAGGGCCCTGACCGCAGCCTGCGTGACGGCGTCGCCCTTCCATACGATCGACCGGGTGCGCGCGGTGTAGCGCATGGTGAGGAAGCCCTCCGCGGGGTCGACCGCAAACACCGGCCCGCTCTGCTCGGGACGGGCGACGTTGTCCTCGTCCAGCCGGGCGGGAATGGTCATCGCATCGGGCTGCATCAGCGCGGCGACGTAATCGGGATTCGCGTCGCGCAGCTGGATGTAGGCGATCTCGTGATCGAGCAGCGCGTTCTCGCCGCCCGACTCGGCGTCCTGCGCGCAGTGCAGCGTCATGCCGAGGATGCGGCGGTCGAGCGCGTTGTAATAGCCGTCGGTATGCCAGTTGATCGGCTTGTGGGTATAGGGAATGAAGTCGCCGCGCACGCCGCTGCCTTCGTCGGTCGCCGGCGTGATGCTGGACAGCCCGTCCTCGTCGGCAAGGTAGTTGCCTTCGAGCCGGACGAGGCCAAGCTGCTGTCCCAGTTGCCTGGGGATCGATTTGTCGGCGGAGGGCAGGTGCGGTGCGCTGTAGATCGCCATGTTGGCGCGCGCGCAGCGGTCTTCGAGGGCGGCAAATTCGTCCGTCGTGAGATGGCGCGGATCGGCGAGCGGCACCACCAGCTCGTCGACGCCGCGCGGATACGCGGCGAGCTTGGCGTCGCGCCAGGCGCGGTAGCCGGTTTCGTTGCCCAGATCGAAAGGCGAATTCGCCATGCCCCGACTTATTCCGGGGGCAGCATGTCGGGCGAACCGAAGCCGCGCTTGACCGGCGCGTCGGACAGCAGGCCCTTGAAGCTCTTCCTGACCGTGCCCATCATCTCGGGCATCTCGATGTCCATGATCTGGTCCATGATCCAGGTCTTGTCGTTGTCGCCCATCTCGTCGCGGATCTGCAGGCCGAGGAAGCGCAGCGCCGGGAAACTGGCCTTATCGTCGTCGGGGAACTCGAACTCGGCGTAGTCGGCGAAGCGGCGGTTCAGGAAATCGATGAACTCGGCCTTGAAGTTGCGGCTGGGATCGGGGCCGACCATGCTGATGATGTTCTCTTCCATCACCTCGCCCAGCCGGTTGGCGACGGCCTGCAGCACGGCGGTGCGGCGCTCCGGCGTCAGCGTCGCGTAGGCCATGCGGTCGCAGTAATGCACCAGGAAGGCGAGGAATTCGGCGATCAGCTTGAAGCCGCGCGCCGGGGTGATGATGTCGTAGTTCTCGCGGCCGAGGTTGTCGACGGCCTTGTCGGCGACGCGCCAGGTGGTCGAGGCGACCGCGGTGGCGATTTCCTCGGCGCTGCGTTCGCCATCCTTCTTGAACCAGATGGTACGTACACGTACGGGTTTGACCATGCTTATTCTCCTGTGGCGACGGGGCGGGACGGATCGGTGATCCACTCGCTCCA
>JAJXTE010000091.1 GCA_021784115.1 Pseudomonadota bacterium
TCTTTTCCCTGAGGATGAAATCCTCGAGGAGCGTCGGACCGCGCGCACCGCTGGAAAGCGAATTCTGATTGTCGGAAATCACCACGCCCTCATTTGTCGTGAGCGAGCCATTTCGGGTATCGGTCGTACGATGCAGTTCTCCGCCCAACCCCGCACGATCAGTCGACTTGCTGGACTTTCTGTTCTGCTTGGCGGTGTTCTTTTGCTTGGCCATGGGCTCTCTCCTGCATGTGAACGGACGGGTCGCCGGCATTGAATGCGGTCAGCCGGGAACAGCAGGCCCGTGCGGCGGGCGGAGCAGCCGCACGGGGTTCTGGCCCGATGGATCTCACGCCGTCAAATCAATCCCGGCGCGCGAGACGCGTGGATGTATTACTGCCTGTACTTGAGCTTGGCTTCGCTGACGCAGGCGTCCTTGGCGCTGCCCGACAGGCTGTCGCAGCGTTCCTTGGCCGCCTTGTAGTCGGCTTTCATCTTGTCTTCGGTGGCGTCGGCCTGGTTCTTGGCGGATTTCTCGTCAGCCTTCGCCTGCGATTTCGTACCGACATAGGCAGCCTTGGCGTCCTTTATGCAGACGTCCTTGGCGTTACCGGACATTTTTTCGCAGTTCTCCTTTGCCACTTCATACTCGTGTTTGGCGGCGTCCTTGGTGGCGTTATAGCGGGCTTCGGCCCGGTCTTCCGTGACATCCTTCATGTCGGCAGCATAGAGCGGGCTCATGACGGCGAGACCCAGGGCAATGAACATTGCGTGACGTAATTTCATTTCAGACTCCTTCTGGTATGTTGGAAAAACGCGGAAAATCGAGCGCCGCATCCTGCGCGAGGGGGAGGCCCCTGACGAGTGATTCGGCGTGATCACACTCTAGGTCTGCGCCCTTTCGCCCACCATCCGCTCGCACCGAGAAACGTGTCAGCATCCGCGGGTGCCGATGTAGGCGAATGCTGACGCAACGGGCGGGGAACCATGGCGGGACACGTTTTGCTGTTCAAGCCCTGCTCCACAGGTCGCCGGGCCGCATTCTGGCGCCGGCGTTGCGCGCGCGCGTTTGCGCAGCCTTTTTCGCCGATGCGCTGCGTTCGGCCGCGGTGCGCGAGGCCGAGGCCGCGCCGCCCGCTTTCCCGCCCTTGCGCGCCGGTGACGTATCGACCGCCTTGCCGCGGCCCGAGCCAGCCTTCTTGCCGCCCCCCGTCATCTTGTTGACGGTGGCCCAGGCACGTGCCTCGGCTTCGTCCGGGGATACGCCTTGCTGGCGATAGCCCTCCTCGATGTGCTCGGCTTGGCGCTTTTGCTTGTCGGTGTACTTCGATTTATCTCCTCTGGGCATGATGGTGTCCCTCAGAGAATGGCTTGACGAAATGAGGGTGCGCCACGCCAGCCGTGTCGTGCCAATCGCTGTATTCGCTCCTGGCGAAGACCTTCTGCGAATCCAGCGCCCATGCACGAAATGCGGCGCACACGGCTGGCGGCAGCACAGCGATGCCGGAATAGCGCGGGCCGTCGGGTTTGCTTTCCATGATGCGGTCGCGAATGCAGCCGGACCGTGATCAGCGAACCGGTTCGGCGGTGGGCGGACAGGCCCCGGACCCTACCGCGCGGGCAGGCTCGCCCTGCGCGTAGCGATTGCATCCGCTGCGGGCCGACACGCGAAGCAGATACGGTTGAAGATCGTGGTCGATGCACAAGCCATGCGTGGCGTTTTCCAGCAGGGCACCGGGTTCGATCTGCCACCACTTGCAGGCAATGCACACACCCCATTGCGTCGTATCGTCCATTGAAATTCCTCAACCGAAAATGCTGCAGGGAGTTGGCCGGCGGGCGTAACGGACCCTGGCGACTGATAGTGAATCGCATCACGCCGGCTGCAGGAAAAGTGCGCGCCATATCCGCCCCGACCCGGCGGGGCGATCGCGATCATTCCCAGTACGGGCGGACGCCATAATGCGCATGGACGTTCGAGCCCCAGTCGCGGTCGGAGAAATTCGGCCAATGATCCTTGTCGAAGCCGGGCGCGTTCTCGAGCGCTTCCTTGCTCTGGTCGAAGATGAAGCGATGGTTCTCGGGATCGACCTCCATGGCCGACAGCGGGACGGCGAACAGTTTGCTGCCGAGCCCGAGGAGCCCGCCGAACTCGAGGACGGCATAGGCGACGCGACCGTTGTCCACGTCGATCATCAGGTCCTTGATATCGCCGAGGTCTTCTCCCTGGCGGTTGACGACCTTGTCGCCGGAGATCGTGCTGGAGGAAAGGATGGGGCTGGTGGAAAGCATGTTCATGGGAATCTCCTGATTCAGTTAAGCAAGTCAAACGAGAGATAAAGCGGGCGAAGAATGCTTTCGCCGGCTCAGCGCCCCGGAAGCTTCTCCGGGGTGGGATTGCGTCCCTGGGGATGCTTGCCTGGCGCCTCCTTCGCGGGTTTGGGACGGCCGGGTGAGCCCGCGTCCTGCGCGGCGTGAGGCTGCCCTTTGGCGTGCGCACGCCCCTCGGCCTCGGCCTTGCGCATTTCGTCTCTCTCCTGTGCATTGCGCGGAGCGGCCGCCCTGGCCGCCTGCTCGACCTTGCCGGACGAGGCAAAGGCGTGAGCCTCCTCGTCGTATTTTCTGGCCGAATCGTAATCCCCCTCGCCCTGGATCCTGGATTTGCCTGTGCTGGATTTCATGTTGCGTCTCCTGTCTGTCTACGATGCACGCACGGCGGATGCCGGGCGCGTCAGGCCCGCGTTCCCCTCATTTGTGCCTGCGGCACGGGCAAGAACCCATGGGGACCGGGCCTGTGGGAGAAGTGTGGGGGACGGGCAGGGCCGATTCAGTCGGAAGCGGATCGAGACCTGCGTAGGAATAGGCCGAAAAAATGTCGGACGGACCTTACGGGGGTGGGCAGGCAGGCTCCCGCCTTTCGCTGGCCCGCCGCTGCGCGACCGCGAAACGTTTGCGGGTGAGGGGCCTCCAAACTCGTGTAAAGGCGTTCCCCGGAGCGCAGCCATCGCGCCGAAGCCGCTGCAGGGAACGCTTGACCTTGCCACGATGGCAAGGTTTATGGTGCACTCATCCGCATCGTTCAGGAGTTTAGAGATGACCCCCACACTTTCCGTAGGCATCGAGGGCATGACCTGCGCGAGTTGCGCAGCACGGGTGGAGAAACTGCTCAGGCGACTGCCCGGCGTGACCGACGCGACGGTGAATCTCGCAACCGAAACCGCCACGGTTTCGGGCGACACGGACATGGCGTCGGTGCAGCGCGCCATTGAAAAAGCCGGTTTCAGCGTGCCCGCCGAATCCTGCACCCTCGACATCAGCGGCATGACCTGCGCGAGTTGCTCGACGCGGGTGGAAAAAGCCCTGAGCAAGGTGCCCGGCGTGCTCGACGCCAGCGTGAACCTGGCCACCGAGCAGGCCACCGTCAAGCTGGCGCAGGGGGCGTCGGCCACCGCGCTGATCGCCGCGGTGGAGCGCGCCGGCTACGGCGCGCAATTGCCCGCACCGTCAGGTCAGGCCCCGCTCGCGCCGCCCCCCTCGCTGCCCGACTGGTGGCCGGTCGCGCTGGCGATCGCGCTGTCGCTGCCGCTGATCGCGCCGATGTTCGGCAGCCTGCTGGGGGCGCACTGGATGCTGCCGGGCTGGCTGCAACTTGCGCTGGCGACGCCGGTGCAATTCTGGCTGGGCGCACGCTTTTACCGCGCCGGCTGGAAGGCGCTGCGTGCTGGCAGCGGCAACATGGATCTGCTGGTGGCGGTCGGCACCAGCGCGGCCTACGGCCTGAGCGTGTACCTGCTGCTGGTGCATGCCGACGCCATGCACCTGTATTTCGAGGCCTCGGCCGTGGTGATCAGCCTGGTGCTGCTCGGCAAATGGCTGGAGGCGCGCGCCAAGCGCCAGACGACCGAAGCCATCCGGGCGCTGCAGGCTCTGCGCCCGACGACTGCCCGCGTGCGCCTCGACGGCGTCGATCGCGATATGCCCATCGACGCGATACGCGTGGGCGATCTCGTGGTGATCCGCCCCGGCGAGCGCGTGCCGGTGGATGGCGCAGTGATCGAAGGCGAGAGCCAGGTCGACGAATCCATGCTCACCGGCGAATCGCTGCCGGTCGACAAGCACCCGGGGGCCGCGCTGACCGGCGGCGCCATCAACGCCCAGGGCGTACTCGTTGCGCGCACCACCGCGGTGGGGACGGAAACCACGCTGGCGCGCATCATCCGCCTGGTGGAGAATGCGCAGGCCGCCAAGGCGCCCATTCAAAGACTGGTCGACAAGGTGAGCGCGGTGTTCGTGCCGGTGGTGATGGGCATCGCGCTGCTCACGTTCGTCGCCTGGTGGGCGCTGGGCGGCGACGCCGAACAGGCCATCCTCAATGCGGTGGCCGTGCTGGTGATCGCCTGCCCCTGCGCCCTCGGTCTTGCCACCCCTACCGCGATCATGGCGGGAACGGGGGTCGCCGCGCGCCACGGCATCCTGATCAAGGATGCTGAAGCACTGGAGCTGGCACACAAGATCAATATCGTCGTGTTCGACAAGACCGGCACGCTCACCGACGGCACGCCGCACGTGGCGGCCTGCGTGGCCCTAAAGGACTCCGATCCACTAGGGACTGAAGCCCCTGTGGAATCGTATGCCGCGGACGGCAGTAACCGAAACGAAGTCCTGGCGATCGCTGCCGGGCTGCAGGCGGGCAGCGAGCACCCGCTCGCGCGTGCGGTGCTGGCCGAGGCCGCGGCGGCTGCCGTTACGCCGCTGCCCGCGCGGGCACAACAGGCGCTGCCGGGACGCGGGATCGCCGGCGAGGCGGGGGGGCAAACCTGGTGGCTGGGCAACCGCCGCCTGATGAATGAGAACGGCGTCGACACGACTGCACTCGATCCTGCCGCAGCCGAACTGGAAGCGGCAGGTCGCAGCGTATCGTGGCTGGCGCGCGCCCGCGATCGCCATGCACTCGGGCTGCTGGCGTTCGGCGACGCCGTCAAGCCCAGCGCCGCCGCAGGCGTGGCGCGCCTCAGGGCGCAAGGCATCGCCACCGTCATGCTCACCGGGGACAACCGCGGCGCCGCCGAGGGCGTGGCCCGTGAACTGGGCCTCGACAGCGTACTGGCCGAGGTGCTGCCGGCCGACAAGGCCACGCACGTAGGCCAACTCAAGCGCGAGGGCAAAACCGTGGCCATGGTGGGCGACGGCATCAACGACGCCCCGGCGCTCGCCGCCGCCGACGTTGGCATCGCTATGTCCTCCGGCAGCGACGTCGCCATGCACACTGCCGGCATCACGCTGATGCGCGGCGACCCGGCGCTGGTCGCCGACGCCATCGACATTTCCAAACGAACCTACGCCAAGATCCGCCAGAACCTGTTCTGGGCCTTCATCTACAACGTGGTCGGCATTCCGCTCGCGGCGCTCGGCTTCCTGAATCCGGTGATCGCCGGCGCGGCGATGGCGTTCTCAAGCGTCAGCGTGGTGACCAACGCGCTGACGCTCAAGCGCTGGCGGCCGGCAGGCGGCGAGAAATGAACATCGGCGAAGTCGCCCGCGCCAGCAGCGTGTCGGCCAAGATGATCCGCCATTACGAACGCATCGGCCTCCTCCACGCCAGTCCCCGCACGCAGGCGGGCTACCGGCAATACCATGAACGCGACGTCCATCTGCTGCGCTTCATCCGCCGCGCGCGTGATCTCGGGTTTTCGCTCGAACAGATCCGGCAGCTGCTGTCGCTGTGGGACGACCCCGAACGCGCCAGCGCCGACGTCAAGCGTCTGGCCGAAGGCCACATCGCCGAGCTCGACGCCCGCATCGCCGCACTGACCGACACGCACCACACTCGTTGCACTCGCACAGGCCTGCCACGGCGACCACCGGCCCGACTGCCCCATCCTGCAAGGCCTCGCCGCGGCACCCCTGGATTCCTGAAGCCTGCGGTCCGCGTCAGTCCTGGCGGGCGTGCCCTTCCCAGTCATAGACCACCTCGATGATCACCAGGGCGCGTACCGGCCGGCCATTCTTTTGTGCCGGCGCAAAGCGTGCATCGCGAAACGCCTTGATCGCCGATTTCTCGAACAGCCCGGGCGGGGTTGCGCTCATGACGTCGACGTCGCTGACGCGGCCATCCGCTTCCAGCTTCAGCTGCAGACGCAACGTGCCGGACAGCTTCTGGCGGTCGGCCTCGTCCGGATAGTCCGGCCGGATCTGGCGAAGCGCACGCGGCTGCACGTCGAGATCGCGTGCGCTGTAATACGTGAGATCGACCCCACTGGTGAGCGCCGCCTCCGGTGCCGGACCCGGTGCAGCCGAGGATGCCGCGGGTGCTGCAGGCGCGGTGGGAGACGCTGGCGGCATCTCATGCGGCGTCCCGGCAACGGGCGGCGAAGCCGGCTGCGCGACGGGCTGGGGCACGGGCAGCGCGTCCGGTGTCGCACGCGGTGCGAGCCGCGCCGCCGGCACGAAATCCGGCTCGCGGGCATCGGACGGCGGCGTTTCGGTGATGGATGACGCGGCAGGCGTCGACACGAGGCGCACCTCGATCACCGGCGCCGCCACACCGCCCCCCGCAGGCGGCGCCACGTGAACCAGCGCAATCACGACCGCATGCAGACCCAGCGAAATCCACACTGCGGCCAGCGGTCGACGCAGCCACGGCGGAATCGTCGGCTTGTCGAAAGCAGCGTTCACGGAATGGGATGGACCGACGGGGATGGGTGCCCCTCAGGGTATCGATGCCCGGGCGGGTATGCACGCGTACCCGGGTACGTTTGGACTGCGCGGGAAATCGGGTGCGCTGACCTAGAATGAAGGCCATAAGAACGACAGGAGAAGACCATGAAAAGACTTGTCATCGCGGGCGCCATCTTAGCATCGGCATTGGTCGCGCCGGCCCTGGCCAAGGGGGTCGAACTGAGCAAGACCACGATCAAGTCGGCCGACGGCACCGAGGTGCCGGTCGAAGTCGCCACGCCCGAAGGCAAGGGCCCCTTCCCGCCGGTGCTGTTCATCCACGCCAAGCGCGGCTACGAAGGCGACGAGCGCGCCCACGTGCGCGAGCTCGCCGAACAGGGCTTCCTCGTCGTCGCCCCCGACTGGCAGAGCGGTCGCTTCATCGAACGCTGGCCCTCGGCACACAATCCCGACACCGAAATGGACGTCGAGGCCGGGCTGGACTACCTGAAGTCGCTGCCCAATGCCTGCAAGCAGCCTGTCGGCGTCGTCGGCCTGTCGCGCGGCCCCTACTACGCGATCCGGCTGGCAGCCAAGCGCGGCCCGGACATCGCCGCCATCGTCAGCTATTACGGCCACATGCAGAACCCCAACGCACCCGAGCCGGACCAGCTGTTTCGCATCGCGCCCGAAATCATGCAGATCACCACCCCGGTGCTCTACCTCATCGGCGACGCCGATTACGAACTGCGCCGCATGAACGGCGGCCGCGCGTTCTATGCGCTGTGGGAACGCGGCGTACCGGTTGAATGGCAGGAATACCCGATGGCGCGGCGCGCGTTCGACTTCCGTCCGGATCAGACGCCGGAAGAGAAGATCGCCACGCGGCACGCGCGGGAGCGGGCGAAGAACTGGTTGATGAAGTGGATGAAGCTGACGCCGGAGATGCGGTGCCGGTAAAACCGGCGAAGGCTGATTGGATCGCGATGATTTCACCCTATGTCATTCCCCTTCTGCTTGCCGGGTTCGCCTCGCAAGCCGCATATGCAACCCAGATCTACAAATGGGTGGACCGTGCGGGGCACGTGACGTATTCGTCCACTCCGCCCCCCGCGGGTGCCAGACTGCAGAAAATGCCGGCCCCGCCGCAGCCCACCGCCGAAGACATCCGGCAGGCCGAGGAACGGGCGAAAAGAACGCAGGAACAGGCCAGCGAAATGGAAGACACGCGCCGCAAGCAGGAAGAAAAAGAGGCCGAGGAAGCCCGGCTCCGGGCGCTGCAGACTCCACCGGCGCCCGTCGTGATCGA
>JAJXTE010000092.1 GCA_021784115.1 Pseudomonadota bacterium
GGGCTGGGTGGGGCGCATGCTCGACATAGTCCAGGGTCAGCCCGAGCCGCACCGCGAAGGCACGGCGGTCAAAGCCGAACCAGGTCAGCGGCCGGGCCAGCCCATACAGCCCATAAATCAGGCGGGGGCGCGAGGTAAACGCGAGCAGCGCCGCCAGGCCGGCGAGCATCAGCGCCAACCGCGCCACACGCAGCACGCCTTGCCGGAGTCCTTCCAGGGTCGGGCTGGCCCACTCCAGCGGCGGCCATAGCGGCGTTCCCGGCAAGGTATAGGCATAAGTGAGCAGCAGCACGGCCATCAACCACCGGGTGCGGCGCAGCAGGCGCCAGGTTTCATGGCGGACCGGCGCAAACAGAAAGGCCGTCGCGAGGGCGACGGCCAGGAAAGGAAGCTGGGACGGGACGGCACGTTCCACCGCCACCGCCCACCCGCACCACAGCAGGATGCGGGCAGCCGGATGCGGACAGTTAGCCAAGCGAACTCAGCATGCCCTGCGCATCGGACTTCTGCTTGTCGCTGCCTTCGGCCACGACTTCGTTGAGGATTTCGCGCGCGCCTTCCTTGTCGCCCATTTCCACATAGGCACGGGCGAGGTCGAGCTTGGTGCCGACTTCGTCGAGCTCAAGCTCGTTGCCGCCCGCCTCGCCCAGGTCGAGGTCAAGACCGCTGAAGTCAAACTTGCTGTCCGGGCCATTGTCGTCTTCCATGCCGAGGTCGAGTTTCAACGGGCTTTCGCTCGCCGCAGGCACATCGAGTTCCGGCAGGTCGAAGGCCAGGCCCTGGGTATCCATTTCCACATACCCTGCGTCGGGCGTCTTGGCGGGCTCGGACGGGGTGTCGAAATTGAGGACATGCCCCGCGGACTCGAATTTCAGCGGCTGCGTGTCGATCACCGGTTCGGCCTGTGCTGCAGGCGCAGCCTTGGGCTCGGGTTCGGCCTTCGGCATCTCGCTGGCAAATGCCACCGCGCCGCCTGCGACCGCAGAGGTGGCCGCCACCGTTGCCGCACGCACGGCGGGCGTTGCGCTCGACTGCGCCCCACCATACAGCGGGTTGGTCGGATCGATGCTGCGGCCCATTTCGCAAGCCTTGTCCCAAAGCGGGCTGTGCTTGCTGCCGAGCGCGGCATACAGTTCGCCGGCAACCGACTCGAATGCCGTGGTGTTGCGGCGCGCAGCATAGATTTCCAGCAGCTTGACGCGGGTTTCGTGACGGTCCGGATTCTTGTTGATGGCTTCCTTGAGGATTTCCTCGGCCTGCGCGTCGCGCCCATAAGCCATGTAGACCTCGGCTTCGGCGATCGGATCGACGTCGTGGGTGTCGATGGTGCCGAGGCCCGCCTGGCTGAAGTCAGTCAGGAAAGAGGTGTCGCCGGTATTGACGCTCCCGCCCGACGCAGCGGCACCGATGACCGTGTTCGGACGCACGTCGCCACCGCTCATGATGCTGTCTTCGAGCACGGTTCCCGCGGGTCTGCGGCGACGCCCGCCCCCCGCCATCATCCACCACAGGATGCCGCCCAGCCCGAGCGCAGCGAGGCCTCCGCCCCAATACAGGGGATCGGCGAGCAAGGGGTCATACCAGTTCTGGGCCGGCGCAGGGCTGGCGGGCGGAGCCTTGACAGCCGGAGCGACCGGCGTCGGCGTTGGCGCGGGCGGGGCCGCCGCCTCGGCGGGAGCCGGGGCCGCGGACGGCTCGGGTTCGGGCGCCGGCGCTGCCGCAGCGGGGGCCGCTTCCTGCGCCTTCTCCTTCAGCGCGACCAGCTTCTGCATGTCCTGAATCTGCTTTTCCAGCGTGGACACGCGCTGATTCGATTCCTGCAGGGCCTTTTCACGCGCCGCCGCGTCCTCTTCCTGGGCCCGCAGTTTTTCCTGCAGGGCGCGGGCTTCGTCAGCCTTGCCCGCACTTGCGGCAGGCGGCGTGACCTTGGAGAGCTTCAAAACGTCCTTCTGTGCTTCAGGCGCCGGCTTGGCGAGGTCTTCCACCTTGGGCGTGATCTTGCCACTGCCTGCCTGACCGGGCTCGGCCTGGGCTTCGGGGGTGGCGCTCACGGCACCGGCCAGTTTCTGCCGATAGGCACGCCAGTCCTCCGCCTGCAGCTTGAGTTCACGCACCGCTTCTTTTTGCGGGATGGCAGCCACCTTCTCGGCTGACGGGACGTCGAGCGTTTTGCCCGCTTTCAGGCGATTCATATTGCCAGCGAAAGCCCGGGTATTCTCCCGATAGAGTCCCACCAGGGTCTGCTCCAGGCTCACCCCCTCCGGCCGTACGCGGGCGGCAATCCCGGCCAGGGTGTCACCCCGCTTGACTGCCACGCGGTCCGGCGTCTCCGGCTGGGGCGCTGCCGCCTTGGACGCTGTGGGGGCTGGCGCTGCCGCGGTTTGCGGGGCGGTCACCGGGGCAGCTGCGGGCTTCGCCGCAGGGGCTTGCGGCGGCGCCACGGCGGCCACCGGGGCCACGGCTTGTTTCGCAGCCATGCCGGGAGGATCGAGCAGCATGGTGTATTCGCGCACCAGCCGTCCCGAACCCCAGTTCAGCTCGACCAGCATGTCGATGAAGGGGTCGTTCACCGGACGGCTGGATGTGACTTTCAGGACTGCCTTGCCATTCGGCTTCTTCGCGACCGTGAAGCGCAGGGAGGACAACACCGGGGAGAACTCGACGCGCGCGTCGCGGAATGCCTGGTCGGAAGCCAGGCTGGCGGTCAGGCTGTCCAGTTCGGCCTTGTCTGCCGCGAACAACTCGATCTCGGCCGCGAGCGGCTGACCGAGCGTCGACGTGACCGACAGCTTGCCCAACCCGGCGGCATTCGCCATCAGCGGCACGGCGATCAGACCGGCAGCCACCAGTTGGGTGGTGAAGCGCTTCAATTTCATCCCGTATCTCCCTGTTCGCCCCGCGTGGCAGGGCTGTTGAATCCTTGACGCCACTATTGACGGCTCGGCAGGCGCAATCTTTAGTGCAACAATCGCACCAGCGCTGAATTTGCCGCCTCCATCCCTTGTCTGCTCAGGCTTCCAGCAGAATTCGCAGCATGCGGCGCAACGGTTCCGCCGCGCCCCACAGCAACTGGTCACCCACCGTAAATGCGGTCAGGTACTGCGGCCCCATGTTGAGCTTGCGCATGCGGCCGATTGGCACGGTGAGCGTGCCGGTCACCGCCGCCGGCGTGAGTTCGCGCATGGTGATCTCGCGGTCGTTCGGCACCACCTTGACCCATTGATTATGCGCGGCGATCAGGCTGTGGATGTCGGCCAGCGGCACGTCCTTCGTCAGCTTGATCGTGAGCGCCTGCGAGTGGCAGCGCATCGCGCCGACGCGCACGCACAGGCCGTCGATCGGGATCGGGTTGTCGCTGCGGCGCATGATCTTGTTGGCCTCGACCTGCGCCTTCCACTCCTCCTTCGACTGGCCGGACTCGAGCGCGACATCGATCCAGGGGATCAGGTTGCCAGCCAGCGGCACCGGCCAGGCCTCGACCGGATAGCGGTCGGAGCGGATGAACTCGGCCACCTTGCGGTCGATTTCAAGAATAGCCGAGGCCGGATCGCCGATCAGGTCCATGACTTCCGCATGCACCGCGCCCATCTGGGCGATCAGCTCGCGCATGTTGCGCGCGCCGGCGCCGGAGGCGGCCTGGTAGGTCATCGGCGACACCCATTCGACCAGGCCGGCGTCGAACAATCCGCCCATCGCCATCAACATCAGCGAGACCGTGCAGTTGCCGCCGACGTAGGTCTTGACGCCGCTGGCGATGCCGTCGGTAATGACGTTCTTGTTGACCGGGTCGAGGATGATGATCGCCTCGTCCTTCATCCTGAGCGTCGAGGCGGCGTCGATCCAGTAGCCGTTCCAACCCGCCGCGCGCAGCTTCGGGTACACCTCTTTCGTGTAGTCGCCGCCCTGGCAGGTGATGATGGTGTCGCAGGCCTGCAGTTCGTCGATGCTGTTGGCATCCTTCAGCGACGGCACGTCGCGGCCGATGTCGGGGCCCTTGCCGCCGACATTGGAGGTGGTGAAGAACACCGGCTCGATGTGGTCGAAATCGCGCTCCTCGCGCATGCGCCCCATCAGCACGGAACCCACCATGCCGCGCCAGCCGATCAGTCCTACCTTCATCATGTTCGTCTCCAGAATATCCGTCCGCGCATTTCCCGCATGGGGCACGCGTCAAAAATCACAGCGCCTTCACCACCGCGTCGCCCATCTCGCTGCATGACACTCTCTGCATGCCGTCGGTCCAGATGTCGCCGGTGCGATAGCCCTGTGCGATCACCTTCTTCACTGCGCCCTCGATGCGGTCGGCAGTCGCCAGGTCGGCGAAGGTATAGCGGTACATCATCGCCACCGACAGGATCGTCGCCAGCGGGTTCGCGAGGTTCTTGCCGGCGATGTCGGGCGCGGAGCCGTGGATCGGCTCGTACATGCCCTTGTTGTGCTCGTCGAGCGAGGCCGACGGCAGCATGCCGATCGAACCCGACAGCATCGACGCCGCATCCGACAGGATGTCGCCGAAGAGGTTGCCGGTGACGATGGTGTCGAACTGCTTGGGCGCGCGGATCAGCTGCATCGCCGCGTTGTCCACGTACATGTGGGAGAGCGCGACCTCGGGGTAGTCCTTCGACACCTCGATCATCACTTCCTTCCACAGCTCCGAGCACTCGAGCACGTTGGCCTTCTCGACCGAGCACAGCTTCCTGCCGCGCTTCATCGCAATGCCGAACGCCACGTGCGCGACCCGACGCACTTCGGATTCGGAATACAGCATGGTGTTGAAGCCGACGCGCTCGCTCCCCCCCGTTGGGCTTGGCCGAACCTCGATTCCGCGAGGCTGGCCGAAATACACGTCGCCCGTCAGCTCGCGCACGATCATGAGGTCGAGCCCGGAGACGACTTCTGGCTTGAGCGAGGATGCGCTCGCCAGTTCAGGATACAGCAGCGCCGGACGCAGGTTGGCAAACAGGTTCAGTTCCTTGCGGATGCGCAAGAGGCCGCGCTCGGGGCGCAGCGGACGGTCGAGCGTGTCGTACTGCGGGCCGCCGACGGCGCCGAGCAGCACGGCATCGGCCTCGCGCGCAAGTTTCAGCGTCGCCTCCGGCAGCGGGTCGCCCGCCGCATCGTAGCCCGCGCCGCCGATCGGCGCGCTTTCCATTTCGATTTTTGCGCCTTCTGCGCGCAGGACTTCGAGAACCTTGACCGCCTGTGCGACGATTTCCGGACCAATGCCGTCACCCGGCAGGACTGCAATTTTCATTGTTGAGATCCACTAAATAACCAGGGCGCTTCCTGCCTGCGCCGTTCTTCGTATGTCTTGATCTTGTCGGCCTGAAGCAGCGTCAGGCCGATATCGTCGAGCCCGTGGAGAAGGCGATGCTTGCGCCCGCCGTCGACGTCGAACACCAGCACTTCGCCGCCTGGCGTCGTGACGGTCTGCCTCTCGAGGTCGATGCTGAGGCGATAGCCCGCGTTCGCCTCGCAATCGCGGAACAGCCGATCAACCACTGCAGCATCGACCACAATGGGCAGGATGCCGTTCTTGAAGCAGTTGTTGTAGAAGATGTCGGCAAAGGACGGCGCGATGATGGCGCGGATTCCGTAGTCTTCCAGCGCCCACGGCGCGTGCTCGCGGCTCGACCCGCAGCCGAAGTTATCGCGCGCCAGCAGCACGCTGGCGCCCGCATAGCGCGGAAAGTTCAGCACGAACTCGGGGTTGGGCTTGCGCGTGGCGGGATCCATCCCCGGCTCGCCATGGTCGAGGTAGCGCCATTCGTCGAACAGGTTCGGACCGAAGCCGGCGCGCTTGATCGATTTCAGGAATTGCTTGGGGATGATCGCATCGGTGTCCACATTGGCGCGATCCAGCGGCACGACCAGTCCGTCCAGCACGGTAAATTTACGCATCGTTTGCTCGCCTTTTCCTACTTGTCGCCGTGCACTTTCGTCTCGATCCACTGGCCCGCCTTCTTCAGCCCTCTGCCGGTCGCGGCGGCGCCCTTCTTCAATCCTTTTTCGGTGGCATCGACGCCCTTCTCGATGCCGCGGCCCGCGGCCTCGCCGCCTTTCTTGATGCCGTTTCCGACCTTTTTCGCAACGCTCTCTTCAGCGAATGCGGGCTGGCCTGCAACCAGCCCGAGAAAAAGCAAAACGATCACTTTCTTCATCGCGCATCTCCTTGAAGCTTTCGGACATCGACAAAGTGCCCCGCGCACGCTGCAGCAGCGGCCATGGCCGGACTGACGAGATGGGTCCGGCCGCCCTGCCCCTGCCGCCCTTCGAAATTGCGGTTCGATGTCGAGGCGCAGCGCTCGCCCGGCTCCAGCCGGTCGGCGTTCATCGCCAGGCACATCGAGCAGCCGGGTTCGCGCCACTCGAAGCCGGCCTCGACAAATATCCTGTCCAGGCCTTCGGCTTCGGCCTGCCGCTTGACCAGGCCGGAGCCCGGCACCACCATCGCCAGCTTGACACTGGACGCGACCTTGCGGCCCTTCGCCACGCTGGCGGCTTCGCGCAGATCCTCGATGCGGGAGTTGGTACAGGAGCCGATGAAGACCTTGTCCACCAGGATTTCGGCGATCGGGGTACCGGCCGTCAGGCCCATGTATTCCAGCGCGCGTGTCCAGTCATGCCGCTTGACCTCGCTCGGCGCATCGGCCGGATTCGGCACGCGGTCGCCAATGGTCGTCACCATCTCGGGCGAGGTGCCCCAGGTGACCTGCGGTTCGACTTTCGCCGCGTCGAGTTCGACCACGCGGTCGAACCTGGCGTCGGCGTCCGAATGCAGCGTGTTCCACCACGCCACCGCCTTGTCCCAGGACTCGCCCCTGGGCGCGTAGGGACGGCCCTTGACGTAGTCGATCGTGGTCTGGTCGACCGCCACCATGCCGGCACGGGCGCCGGCCTCGATCGCCATGTTGCACAGCGTCATGCGGCCCTCCATCGACAGCGCGCGGATCGCCGATCCGCCGAATTCCAGCGCATAGCCGGTGCCGCCGGCGGTGCCGATTTCGCCGATGACGGCGAGCGCGATGTCCTTGGCGGTGACGCCACGGCCCAGCGTGCCTTCGACTTTGACCAGCATGGTCTTAGACGGCTTCTGCCACAGGCATTGCGTGGCCAGCACGTGCTCGACCTCGGAGGTGCCGATGCCGAAGGCCAGCGCACCGAAGGCGCCGTGGGTCGATGTGTGCGAGTCGCCGCACACCACGGTCATGCCGGGCAGCGTCAGCCCCTCTTCGGGGCCAATGACGTGGACGATGCCCTGGCGGATGTCGTCCATCCTGAATTCGGTGATGCCGAACTCGGCGCAGTTGGCGTCGAGCGTTTCCACCTGCAGGCGCGAGATCGGGTCGGCAATGCCGCGGGAACGGTCGGTCGTCGGCACGTTATGGTCGGGCACGGCGATGGCCGCGTCGGCGCGGCGCGGGGTGCGGTGGGCCAGCTTCAGGCCTTCGAACGCCTGCGGACTGGTGACTTCGTGCACCAGGTGGCGATCAATGTAGAGCAGCGTGGTGCCGTCGGCTTCGACGTGGACGACGTGGGCGTCCCACAATTTCTGAAACAAGGTTTGACCGGGCATGCGGAATCAGGCGTTAAAGCGCGTAAAACGCTGATTATTTCATAGCTTGGCGGGTGCGGGCACGGTTTTTGTATCCCCCCATAGAGCATAGACCACCCAGGCCAGCGCCGCGCTCGCCGCAGCGAGGGTGAATGTCCAGGCCGACCCCAGCGTGTCCCAGGTCAGGCCGCTTGCCAGGCCGCCGATGGTTCCGCCGACGCCATAGGACAGGCTGGTGTAGAGCGCCTGCCCGCGCGCCTGGTGGCGGCCGCGGAAATGC
>JAJXTE010000093.1 GCA_021784115.1 Pseudomonadota bacterium
GGTTGCGAAATGTCACCGCGAACTAGCAAGGCTGTCACTGGATAACAACCCGGCGCATAGCTGTTCGCAGACAATCTGCAATCTTCGATCTGTAATACCCAAAAGCGCGGCCGGTCCGCGCTTTTTTCATGTCTGGAGTTTGAAAATGGTCAACGTCACGCTTCCTGATGGATCGGTCCGCCCGTTCGAGGGGCCCGTTACGGTCGCGCAGGTCGCAGCGAGCATTGGCGCGGGGCTCGCCAAGGCGGCGCTTGCCGGACGGGTGAACGGCAGGCTGGTCGATACCAGCCACCTGATCGATGCCGACGCGCAGCTCGCCATCGTCACGGCCAAGGACGCCGAGGCGCTGGATCTGATTCGCCACGATGCCGCACACGTCATGGCGCAGGCGGTGCAGGAGCTCTATCCGGGCACGCAGGTGACGATCGGCCCGTCGATCGAGGACGGCTTCTACTACGACTTCGCGCGCGCGGAGCCGTTTACGCCGGATGACCTGGCGGCGATCGAAAAGCGCATGGAGGAGATCGTCAAGCGCGACCTGCCGATCGTGCGCGAGGTTTGGGAACGCGACGACGCCATGCGGGTGTTCGCCGAGCTCGGCGAGACCTACAAGGTGCAGATCATCGACGAGGTGATTCCCAAGGGCGAGGAGCTCTCGATCTACCGCCAGGGTGACTGGTTCGACGTCTGCCGCGGCCCGCACCTGCCGTCAACCGGGAAACTGCCGCGTGCGTTCAAGCTGATGAAGCTGGCCGGCGCCTACTGGCGCGGCGATTCGAAGAACCCGATGCTGCAGCGCATCTATGGCACCGCGTGGGCGAAGAAGGAAGACCTCGAGGCCTACCTGCACCGGCTGGAAGAGGCGGAGAAGCGCGACCATCGCCGGCTGGCGAAGCAGCTCGACCTCCTGCACATGCAGGACGAGGCGCCGGGCATGGTGTTCTGGCACCCCAAGGGCTGGATCGTGTGGCAGCAGATCGAGCAGTATATGCGGCAGAAGTTCGTCGAGTACGGCTACCAGGAGGTGCGCACCCCGGCGGTGATGGACCGCAGCCTGTGGGAGAAGTCCGGCCACTGGGACAACTACCGCGACAACATGTTCACCACGGCGTCGGAAAACCGCGACTACGCGGTGAAGCCGATGAACTGCCCGGGCCACGTCCAGATCTTCAACAGCGGCCTGCATTCCTACCGCGACCTGCCGCTGCGCCTGGCCGAATTTGGCTCCTGCCACCGCAATGAGCCATCGGGCGCGCTGCACGGCATCATGCGGGTGCGTGGCTTCACCCAGGACGACGCACACATTTTCTGCACCGAGGACCAGATCGAGCAGGAGGTGGCCGACTTCATCGTCATGCTGCAGAAGGTCTATGCCGATTTCGGCTTCAACGACGTGCTGGTGAAGCTGTCGACCCGCCCCGACAAGCGTGTCGGCTCGGACGAGAGCTGGGACAAGGCCGAAGCCGCGCTGGCGGCGGCGCTCGAGAAAAACCAACTGGCGTTCGACCTGCAGCCGGGCGAGGGTGCGTTCTACGGACCCAAGATCGAATTCACGCTGAAGGACACGCTGGGACGCCTGTGGCAGTGCGGCACGATCCAGCTCGATTTCAACCTGCCGGTGCGTCTCGGGGCCGAGTACGTCGCCGAGGACAACAGCCGCAAGATCCCGGTGATGCTGCATCGCGCGATCCTCGGTTCGATGGAGCGTTTCATCGGCATCCTGATCGAGCACCACGCCGGCAACTTCCCGCTGTGGCTGGCGCCGGTGCAGGTGATGGTCCTGAATATCAGCGAGCGCCAGGCCGAGTACGCCCAGAAAGTGGTGCAGGCGCTGCGCGAGGCGGGCATCCGCGCGGTGTCGGACTTGAGTAATAACAAGATTACCTATAAAATCCGGGAACATAGCTTGCAGAAGCTGCCCTATCTGCTGGTCGTCGGCGACAAGGAAATGGAGACCGGTGTGGTCGCGGTCCGTGCCCGTGGCAACCAGGATCTGGGGCAGTTCGGTTTGGATGACTTGATTGCGCGCCTGAAAGCGGAAACGCTGGCGCGCCAGTAACAGCGGTCAAACAAGGCGTCGGGGTTCTATCCCGCGCCTTCTTTATTTATTGTTTGACCTTTTTGCCTCGGCGCCTGCCGTCAGGTTTTTATTTGGAGAACGACTCATCGCGACAGAAAAGAAGCAGACACGCATCAATGGAGAAATTACTTCCCCTGAGGTGCGGTTGGTCGGTGTGGAAGGCGAGCAGCTTGGCATTGTGAAGATCTACGATGCGCTGCGTCAGGCAGAAGAAGCTGACCTGGACCTGGTTGAAATTGCGCCGACGGCGCAGCCGCCCGTGTGCAAGATCATGGACTACGGCAAGTTCAAGTACCAGGAAAGCAAGAAGCAGCACGAAGCCAAGCTGAAGCAGAAGCAGGTCCAGATCAAGGAAATCAAGTTTCGCCCGGGTACGGACGAAGGCGACTACCAGATCAAGCTGCGCAACCTCATCAAGTTTCTTGAAGAAGGCGATAAGACGAAGATTACATTGCGTTTTCGGGGCCGTGAAATGGCTCATCAGGAAATCGGCATGGCCCAGTTGAGACGTGTCTCGACGGATCTGGCCGAACTGGCAGTCGTCGAGCAGTTCCCGAAGATGGAAGGCCGCCAGCTGGTGATGATGCTGGCGCCGAAAAAGAAGATTTAAAGTTTACGAGACCGGCGTTTCTCGGCCCAGTCAATTCAGGGTCAATACGCCACACAATACGTGCAGTCGGGTTGGTGAAGCATTCCACGTCGTGGGATCACCTGGCCGCATGAGATAAAAGGAAGCATCATGCCTAAGATGAAAAGCAAGAGCGGCGCCGCCAAGCGGTTCCGCGCGCTGGGCGGCGGCGGGTTCAAGCGCTCGCACGCGTTCATGCGTCACATTCTCACCAAGAAGAGCACCAAGCGTAAGCGCCAGTTGCGCGGCATGGAAACCGTCAATGCCAGCAACCACAAAGCGGTTGCACGCATGTTGCCCTACGCATAAAGGAGAGAAAGCATGCCACGCGTCAAACGGGGTGTAACCGCCCGCGCCAGCCACAAGAAAGTCCTCGATGCCGCCAAAGGCTATCGCGGCCGTCGCAAGAACGTATTCCGCGTCGCCAACGAAGCGGTGATGAAGGCCGGTCAGTACCAGTACCGCGACCGTCGCCAGCGCAAGCGCCAGTTCCGCGCACTGTGGATTGCCCGTATCAATGCCGCGTCGCGTCAGCATGGCCTGACCTACAGCGTGTTCATGAACGGCCTGTCCCGTGCCGAAATCGGCATCGACCGCAAGGTGTTGTCCGATATCGCGATCTTCGACAAGGATGCCTTTGCCAAGATCGTCGATCAGGTCAAGGCCAAGTTGGCTGCGTAAGCAACACCGAAGCAACAAGAAAAGGCCGCAAGGCCTTTTTTTGTTCGTGCTTCCTTGAAACGAACGAGTTTATCCGCGAAGGACGCGAAGAACCGCCAAGGTCGTTTTGACGGGCTTCGCGTCCTCCGCGGACAAATTCAGGATTCCCCATAACCGCCATGCGCAATCCCAACGAAATCGTTGCCGACGCCCTCGCCGCGATTCATGCCTGCCCCGACCTGCCGATGCTCGAACAGGTCAAGGCGGCTTACCTGGGCAAGAGCGGCCAGCTCACCGAACTGCTGAAGAGCCTGGGCGCGATGCCTGCCGAGGAACGCAAGACCGCCGGCGCGCGCATCAACGAGGCCAAGCAGGCGGTGGAAGTGGCGCTGAAAAGCCGCCGCGACGCGCTGCAGCAGGACGAACTCGATCATCAACTGGCAGCCGAAACGCTGGACGTGACGCTGCCGGGGCGGGGCCTGGCGCGCGGCGGGCTGCATCCGGTATCGAAGACGCTGTCGCGTATCCAGGCCCTGTTCCGCTCGATCGGGTTCGAGGTGGCCACGGGGCCGGAGATCGAGACCGACTTCTACAACTTCACCGCGCTCAACATCCCGGACGACCATCCGGCACGCGCGATGCACGACACCTTCTATCTGCAGAGCGGCGAGCTGCTGCGCACCCACACCTCGCCGGTGCAGGTGCGCCACATGCAGACCCACCAGCCGCCGCTGCGCATCATCGCGCCGGGACGGGTGTACCGCTGCGATTCGGACGTGACGCACACGCCGATGTTCCATCAGATCGAAGGCCTGTGGGTGGACGAATCGGTGTCGTTCGCCGACCTCAAGGGCGTGCTGGCCGACTTCATGCGCAACTTCTTCGAGCGCGACGACCTGCCGGTGCGCTTCCGTCCGTCTTTCTTTCCGTTTACCGAGCCGTCGGCCGAAATGGACATCGGCTGCGTGATGTGCGGCGGCGAAGGCTGCCGGGTGTGTTCGCACACCGGCTGGCTGGAAGTGCTGGGCTGCGGCATGGTGCATCCCAATGTGTTCAGGCATGTCGACATCGATGCCGAACGCTTCGTCGGCTTTGCTTTCGGGCTCGGCGTCGAGCGTCTAGCGATGCTGCGTTACGGCGTCGACGACCTGCGGCTGTTTTTCGAGAACGACCTTCGCTTCCTTAAGCAATTCAATTAATTAGAGCGCATTCATCATGCAATTTCCGGAATCCTGGTTGCGCAGCCTCGTCAATCCCGCGCTCGACACCGCCCAGCTGGCCCATGCCGTAACCATGGCGGGTCTGGAAGTGGAGGCGCTGGCGGCCGCTGCGCCGCCGTTCAACCACGTCGTGGTGGCCGAGATTCTGTCGGCTGAGAAGCATCCCGACGCCGATCGCCTGCGCGTGTGCCAGGTCGACGTCGGTGAGGCATCGCCGGTCACCATCGTGTGCGGCGCGCCGAATGCGGCGGCGGGACTCAAGGTGCCGTGTGCCCGTCCGGGGGCGAAACTGCCCGGAATCGAAATCAAGGTCGCCAAGGTGCGCGGCGTCGAATCCTTCGGCATGCTGTGTTCGACCAGGGAGCTGGGACTGGAAGGGACGGCGGACGGCCTGATGGTGCTGGATGCGGATGCGCCGGTCGGCGAGGATTTCCGCACCTGGCTCAACCTGAACGACACCCTCATCACGCTGAAACTGACGCCCAATCGCGCGGATTGCCTGTCGATGCGCGGACTGGCCCGGGAAATCGGGGCGATCACCGGCGCCGAGGTGCGGATGCCGCAGATCGCCGAGGTCGCCAGTCGCATCCAGGACACGGTGCGGGTCCAGGTCTCGGCGCCGGAAGCCTGCCCGCTCTATGTTGGGCGCGTGGTGCGCGGACTCAACGCGCAGGCGACGACGCCGCACTGGATGGCCGAGCGGCTGGAGCGCAGCGGCATCCGCCCGCTGCTGGCACCGGTCGACATCACCAACTACGTGATGCTCGAACTCGGCCAGCCGATGCACGCCTTCGCCCTGTCGCGCCTCAACGGCGTTCTCGAGGTGCGCATGGCGCGCGAGGGCGAGCAGCTTGCCTTGCTGAACGGCCAGACCGTCGAACTCGCCCCCGACATGCTGGTGATTGCCGATGCCGGCGGACCGGTGGCGCTGGCCGGCATCATGGGCGGACAGCCCACCAGCGTGGAACGCTTCACGGTCGACGTGTTTCTGGAGGCCGCGTTTTTCGCGCCGGCGGCGATTGCCGGGCGGGCGCGCCGGCTGGGCCTGGCCACCGATTCGTCGCACCGCTTCGAGCGCGGCGTCGATTTTGGCGCCACCCGCCAGGCGATGGAGCGTGCGACGCAGCTGCTGATCGACCTCTGCGGCGGCCAGGCGGGGCCGATCACCGAGGTGGTGGCCGAGTTGCCGAGGCGTGACCCGATCACCCTGCGGCTGGCGCGCCTGAAGCGCGTGGCCGGCGTCGAGCTCGACGCTGACGAGGTGATGCACGGCCTTGCCGCGCTCGGCGCGGGCGTCGAACGCCAGGAGGATCGCCTGATCGTCACGCCGCCAAGTTTCCGTTTCGACCTGGCGATCGAGGAAGACCTGATCGAAGAGGCGGTGCGCCTGTTCGGCTACGACAACATTCCGGCGCAGCCGCCGGCCGCGCCTTCGCGCATGCTGCCGCAGGACGAGACCCTGCTGGCCGACGACACCCTGCGCCAGATGCTGGTCGATCTGGATTACCAGGAAGTCATCACCTACAGCTTTGTCGACCCGGCCTGGGAAACGGCGCTCGATGCCGGAGCCCGTCCTCTCGAGCTTGCCAACCCCATCGCGAGCCAGTTGTCGGCGATGCGCACCACGCTGTGGGGCGGCCTGATCGAGACGCTGCGTCACAACCTCAACCGCCAGCAGGAACGGGTGCGAATTTTCGAACTGGGACGGGTGTATGCGTCGCAAGTCGAGCAGCCGATGAAGCTGGGCGGGCTGGCGTATGGCGACGCGGTGCCTGAACAATGGGGCGCGCCGTCGCGCCGCGTCGACTTCTTCGACCTCAAGGGCGACCTCGAGCGCCTCGTCGGCCACCCGCTTGATACGCGGTGCGGCGAGCATTCGGCGCTGCATCCGGGGCAGAGCGCCGCGTTGTGGGTCAACGGCCAGGCCATTGGCTGGATCGGCGCGCTGCACCCGCGCCTGGTGCAGGCGTTCGACCTGCCCGCGGCGCCGGTGCTGTTCGAACTCGACAGCCAGGTGCTTGCCCGGCACCGCCTGCCGCGCCATGCCACCCTGTCGCGTTTCCCGCTGGTGCGGCGCGACCTGGCCTTTGTGCTGGACGTCCATACCCCGGCCGGGGAACTGCTGAACGTCCTGCGCGACGCCGCGCCGGGCCGGGTCCAATCGATCGAGGTGTTCGATGATTACCGTGGAAAAGGTGTGGCAGAAAACCAAAAAAGCCTTGCTATCCGGGTAGTTATGCAAGATACTGAACGCACATTGACGGATCAGGACGTGGAGGAGGCGGTGCAGAAACTGGTCGGCGCCGCGCTTCGTCAGTGCAATGCCGCATTGCGTGCTTGACGCAAAGATGCAGTTGACGTGCCTGACGCGGAACCGATCCTGTTGGCGCGTGCGTGACGCGATTTTTCACCAGCCATCCCAGACAAACATACAAGCATGACCACCCTCACCAAAGCTGATCTGGCCGAACTGCTGTTCGAAAAAGTGGGTTTGAACAAGCGCGAGGCCAAGGATGTCGTCGAATCGTTTTTCGACGAGATTCGCCTATCGCTTGAAAAAGGCGACATCGTCAAGCTGTCCGGCTTCGGCAATTTCCAGTGCCGCGAGAAACCGCAGCGGCCGGGCCGCAACCCAAAGACCGGCGAAGAAATGCCGATTTCCGCGCGTCGCGTGGTGACCTTCCACGCCAGCCAGAAACTCAAATCGCAAGTCGAAGGCGCCCAGGTTGGAACGCCCAGCGAGGAGTGAACTTCCGCCGATTCCGGCCAAACGCTATTTCACCATCGGTGAAGTCTCCGAACTGTGCGCCGTCAAGGCGCACGTGCTGCGCTACTGGGAGCAGGAGTTCACCCAGTTGCGCCCGGTCAAGCGACGTGGCAACCGGCGCTACTACCAGCATCACGAAGTCCTGTTGATCCGTCGCATCCGCGAACTGCTGTACGAAGAGGGCTTCACCATCAGCGGCGCGCGCCAGCGTCTGGAGCACGATGCCGATATCTCGCACGAGCCTGCACCCGCGTCCGTCCCGACGTCATCGCTCGAAGTCGGCAAACTGCGCGCCGAAATCAGCGCCATTCTGAAAATATTGGGCTGACGGGCTTCCGTCCGGTGTCGCTCCTCTGTTAGAATCTTGGGCTTCGTCGGGGCGTAGCGCAGCCTGGTAGCGCACTTGCATGGGGTGCAAGGGGTCGGAAGTTCGAATCTTCTCGCCCCGACCAATAAATCAAGGAATC
>JAJXTE010000094.1 GCA_021784115.1 Pseudomonadota bacterium
ACTGGGCGTGCCCGCGCCGGTGATCACGCTCGCCCTGATGGAACGCTTCCGCTCGCGCGACGCCGACTCCTTCGCCGACAAGCTGCTCGCCTCGATGCGCAACGAGTTCGGCGGGCATGCGGTGAAGTCCGAGTAGGCGCTCTGCTCACTCTCCCGCGACGCCTTCGGGGGAGAGGGCTGGGGTGAGGGGAAACCCGTTCGCCATCGGCGATGCCCGCCTGCCGGTCGGCTTCATTCGTCCGCCGGCGCCCCGCCCAGCTCCTGCTCGATCTGCTCGATCGTCGGCAGGCTCGATGCCAGCTCGGTTGGCAGCGCGCGGGTCAGCTCGAAGGTGGACACGCCAATCGGCGTATCCACCCCGCGCAAGGCGTATTCGGCGATCACCGCGTTATGCGTCTGGCACAAAATCAGGCCGATGGTCGGCGCATCGCTGGCGTGCTTCAGCACGTCGTCCACCACGCTGCAATAAAAGTTCATCTTGCCCGCGTACTCGGGTTTGAACGCGCCGCGCTTCAGCTCGATCACCATGAAGCAGCGCAGGCGCAGGTGATAGAACAGCAGGTCGATGTAAAAATCCTGCTCGCCCACATCCACGTGATACTGCCGCCCCACAAAGGCAAAACCCTGCCCCAGTTCCAGCAGGAATTTTTCCAGATGCACGATCAGCCCGGTCTCCAGCTCGCGCTCGTGGAAGGGCGTGGCCAGCGTCAGGAAATCGAACAGATACGGGTCTTTCAGCGCCTGCTGCGCCAGATCCGACTGCGGCGGCAGCAGACGCAGGGCGAAGTTGCTGGTCGCCTTGCCCTGGCGCGCATGCGCCGCCGTTTCGATCTGCATCTGCAGGATGTTGCGGCTCCAGCCGTTGGCCAGCGTGGCCTGCATGTACCAGTGCCGCGTCGCGGCATCCTTGAGCTTTTCCATCAGCAGCAGATGGTGCCCCCAGGGCAGCGCCAGCAGCACCTCGCTGGAGAAAAGTGCCACGGCCGGTGGCACTTTCTGTCCGGTTTCGATTTGTGCCACAACCTGTTGCACTTTCTGCCCGATTCCGGTGGATGCCTGCGGCATCCACGTCAGCCCGGCATATTCGCGGTAAAACGCCAGCATCCGCTTGATGTTGCGCTCGGAAAACCCCTTCAACTCCGGCAGCTCGTTGCGGATGTCGCGTGCCAGTCGCGGTATCACCGCCGCGCCCCAGCCCTCGCTTTGCTGCCGCGCATCCAGCATCTGGCCGATCTCCCAATACAGGCGGATCAGCTCGGCATTGACGCCCAGCATCGCGCGCGTCTGCGCTGTCTGGATGCGCTGCCGAATCTCGGCCAGCAGGCCGGCGTAATGGATGGGGGCGGCGGGCTCATTCATGACTTAGCTTCCCGCACCCTTCTTGCGACGATTGCGGATCGCCGCAACCCAGTTGTCTAGCGCGTCGATGTCGGCCTTGAGTTCCGCCGGTCCGGGAACCGGCGCACGGGCTGCCGCTGCTTGGTCATGTCCAGGCAGCCACTTCGAGCACTTTGTCATCGCCGTCTCAACCGTCTTGCAGTCCTCGAGGGTGATATCAGCGATCTGGGCAACCTGTTGCGTCTGGATGCTCGGCCGGTAGCGTTCGACCACGCCACCAAGAAGCACTTCCTCAAGAGCGCGCTCCCAGGCTTCACGCAGCAAGCCGTAGAGATACTTGGCGTCCTTCTCGTAGGCGTCCTGATGACCATCACGTGAGAGCTTGTCCGCAGCCTGCCAGTCGTTCTTCAAATTGCCGATTTTCTTCTTGATTGGCAGAGCGACCCAGGGCAGTTCCTCCGAGCACACCCCTGCACCTTTGGACTGAAACCGGACGTGCTGGTCAAACTGACCGACCGCTAGCTCTTCTGCGAATTGCTTAAGGAGTAGCAAAAAGACGACATCATGCGTGAAGACGATGACTTGCCGCGTCTTGGCTTCCTGCACCAAACGCCGCGCCACACCCTCACGCCATCGGTAATCGAGGGAGGACACCGGATCGTCGAATACGATGCCTGACGGATCGTCAGCTGTGCTGAGTTCGGCAAAGAACGCCGCGATGGAGAGGCAGCGTTGCTCCCCCTCGCTGACGACTTTAGGCAGGTCGACGCCTGGCGCGCGCTTAAAAACGAGCTTGTGGTAAAACACGCCATCCGCGCCGCCGAGCTCCTTCAACTCGACCTCGATGTGGCTGAAGGCCAGATTGACCAGCTCATCGCTGAAACTCTGTTTCAGCCGTTGCGACACGACTGCCTTCGTGACGGTAGAGCTTTTCTGCGTAATCGCTTGGGTCTTGGTTTCCTCGATGCACAGCCCGCAAGCGGCGTACTTCTTCCGGCGCTCGATATCATCAAGAACGCTCTGTTGATGCGTTGCCAGCAGCTTGCGGGCGCGCAGCTCCTGCGCCTCGGCTGTCATGTGCTTTCGTGTCTCGTCGGTGGCACTGCTGCGCAGCGTCTTGATTCGGGCCTCGATCTCCCCGGCAAGCGTCTGAGCTTCACGGACTTTGGAAACGAGGCCGGGGCTATCGGCGGCGAGATCCTTATCATCAGCGAGCGCAGCAACGACAGCCGCGCGGCGGCTTTCGTTCGCAGTCAGAGCCGCGGCAATAGCGTCCGCAACGGCCTCGTGCTCGATGCGGATTTCCTTGAGCGTTTCTTCAACGGCTTCGGTCATCGTCCTGAGTTCGGTAAACGCTTTACGCAGACCGACAAAGTTCTCCCTGATCCGCTGGAGTTCGCGTTCCGTGGTCGAAGCCACGAACGCTTCAAACTGTTTGAGCCGATGAACCGCCGCGTGATCGAGATCCTGCTGGCACAGTACGCAATGGGCACCGTCTTCCACGACAGGAAACGCCTTGCCGGGGTAGGCCAACTCCTGCGAGAACTGGCGGGCAGATTCCCACAGAGCCTTCCACGGTTCCGAGCCCGTCCCGCCCAGCATACCTTCTGGAGATGTCGCTTCGCGCAATCGCTTTGCTTCTTCGCTCTTGCGGCGGCCTTCGGTTCTCGCTTTGAACACGGCGGCCACGGCATCGGCTGAAAGCGCTGCTTCCACGTCCTTGAGATGCCGGACCAGCGTTTGCAGGCGCCCCTCGCGCAGGATGAGTTGTCTAATCAGCTTCTCGGGGTCATTCGCCTGTAAATCGAGAAGCGACTTTTCCAGGAGCGCATGCCGAGCTTCTTCGTCCGCCGCTAGACACGCGAGCGCCTGGACGGCGTCCGACTTGGTGAGCGAACTGATGTTCACCAGGAACTTCGCAACGGCCGTGCCTTCCGGGATTTGCGCCTGGACGACTGTGAGAGTGTTCGAAGCCAGTGCGCGCTGCTCGCCTTCGAGTTTTGCGCGTACGGCCTTGCAGGCTTTGACCAGTTTATCGAACAGGTCCAGACCGAAGGGCCTGAAGGCGACATCGGTTTTCTCGGTGAGATAGACGGCTGCGCACTGCGTATCGAAGACACTCACGCGCGAAACGAATTCATCCTCGCCGGTTCCGGCCCACTCCCGCGGTTCTGGTTCGGTTCCGACTTTGTATTTGATCGCAACGACCTGGGCGAGTGGCGATGTGCCGGAGACAACATTGCCCAGAATGTGCTCCTGCCCGCGCGCCCGGCACGCACTCTTGAGGATGCGGATATATCCGGTCTTGCCCGCGCCGTTGTCGCCATAGACCACGGTTAAACCGGAAGCAAAGTTGAGGGTTTGATCCTCGGCGAGCGCGTTCACTCCGCGGTGATGAAAAATCGAGACAAGCGATACCGGGACAGCGCCTGCCAACCTGTCCGGTATGTGCGCCTTGGCGAGCGGATCGGTTTGCTGCTGTTCCGCCAGACCGTGCGCGCTCTTGCAGATTTCCGTCAGCGAGCAGATGTCCTTATCCGAGAGTTCGCCGTTCAGTACGAGACGGCGCAAGGCATCGCGCTGCCACATCGGGCGGCCCTGTGACCATTCGAGAATCTCCTGAAGGACGTTCATTGCGATATCAGCGGCTCTGCTGTTTCCTCGGCTTCACCCCAGACGCGGGCGAGGGTGGCCTGGATTTTTTGTTCGAAGCGGGCGATGAGTTCGCGGTTGGCGGCGACCAACGCTTGCTCGGCTTTGATCTCGGCGACGATCGCTTGCTGGGTGGCGAGGGGTGGGAGGGGGATTTCAATTGCTAGGTAGTTCTTTTGATACAGCGCAGCCACGCTAGTTGTTCCATCCACCTGCGCTCGTATCTTTTCTTTCCCGTAGTCGCTGTTCATCACGGTGTTGACGAAGTCGGGCAACGCTCGTGGGCCAAAGCGAATCCGCAGGATGTTGTTGTTGAAGAGGTATCGCCCGCTTTCGCCATGAAAGACGGCAGATTTGCCAACGAGGTCAGGTGCATTTCTCGTGTTGTAGATGAAATCGCCGTCGTCCAAGGCAAGCCGCTTCAACTCATCTGGACTCGCCTCCACGAAGGCCAGGTCGGTCAGGTCAAGCGCGCCATCACCCGAAATGTTGCTCATCTTGACGTAGGGATGTTTGTGCCTTGGATCTTGCTCACCCTTGTTTCTCACAAGTCCAAGCAGAATCGAATCGACCAAATCACCGATGCACACCATCGGCCAGTCTGGGTGGATGGGGATGTGGGGGCGGTAGTGGTCGAGGACGGCGCGTGCGCCGTCGATGACTTTCTGGTAGCCCTCAATTTCCGCCACGATCTCCTTCTGCACATCCAGTGGCGGCAGGGGGATTTGGAAGCTTTCGACGTAGTCGCGCGGCACGCGCTGCAACCCGCCTGTGCCGGTCATTTGAGCGACGGCAGCGCTCCGAAAAAGTGGGTGCATGACGCAGAAGTAAATCCACTCAGGCATGACTCGACCGTTGCTCCGCAGCACGTAGAACTCGCTGGAGCCAAACCCGACGCCGTTGAGCAAGCCGCGAGCGATGCCTGCTTTGCCGTTTTCAAAACAGGGCGTGACCTTGGCGAGCAGAACATCGTTGTCCTCGAAGTAGGTGTAGCTTGCCGAGACCTCAGACAATTGCTTCTCGTCGCTGGGCTGAAACGAAATGCGATGCGCGTTGAGGTCGGCCATAGGCACGAACGAGACGCGGATGTCCGGCGGTAGGTCGTTCAGCTGACTCTTGCGCGGATTGACGGTGCAGGCATCGCCGATCTTCACCAGCGGGAACGTGTGAGTTTTCACCGCACCCTCCCGATACCGCTCCCCACTCAAGTTGTAGTCACTATTCGCGGCGATTTTTCCCTTCGGCACGATCAGGCCGCAGGTGGGCTGGAGGTCAGCGGCGGCTTGCTGGCTGCGCAGGGCTTGCAGGTACTCTGCGAGTTCGGCCTTCACCTGCGGCAGGTCGTTCCTGTCGATGGCGCGGCGCTGGGCGCCGAGGCCGTAGCCGTCGTTCTCCACCTTGAAGAAGGCGATGCTGTTGGCGGCCCTGGCCAGCGATTTGTCGAGGATCAGGATGCTGGTTTTCACCCCGGAGTAGGGGTTGAAGCAGCCGGCCGGCAGCGAGACGACGGCGACCAGCGCGGTTTCCACCAGCAGCTTGCGCAGTTGTTTGTACGCGGTCTGGCTCTGAAAAATGATGCCCTCGGGCACGATGATGGCGGCGCGGCCCTGCGGCGTGAGGTGCTCGGCCATGTAGTCGACGAACAGCACTTCGCTGCGCTTGGCCTGGATGCTGAAACGCTTGTGCGGCTTGATGCCGCCCTTGGGCGACATGAAGGGTGGGTTGGCCAGGATGACGTCGGCGTGCTCGTGCCAGCGCTCGTCGCTGGTGAGGGTGTCGTACTCGACGATGTGCGGGTCGCTGAAGCCGTGCAGGTAGAGGTTGACCAGGCTCAGGCGCACCATGTCGGGCGAGATGTCGTAGCCCTTGAAGTTGCGCGCGAGGCGGGCTTTTTCGTCGGGGCTGAGCAGGTCGCCAGCGGCTTGCGTCGCGCCCTCACCCCGACCCTCTCCCCGCTGGGGAGAGGAATTCGCCTTGAGGATGTACTTCCACGACGAGATCAGAAACCCGGCGGTGCCGCAGGCGGGGTCGAGCACGGTTTCGTTCTTCTTCGGGTCGAGCACCTCGACCATGAAGTCGATGATGTGGCGCGGGGTGCGGAACTGGCCGGCGTCGCCCTGGCTGCCGAGCACGGAGAGCAGGTACTCGAAGGCGTCGCCGAGGCGCTCGCTGTGGTCGTAGGCAAACTCGTCGATGATCTTGAGAAAGCTCTTCAGCGTCTCCGGGTCGCGGTAGGGCAGATAGGCGTTTTTGAAGATGTCGCGGAACAGCGGCGGGATGCCGGCATTCTCGGGCATCCTGGCGATGCCTTCGGCGTAAAGGTTGAGGGTTTCGTGGCCGCCGAGGCCGCTGCGCATGAGCTTGGCCCAGCCGTAGCGGGCGTAGTCGCCGGTGAAGAACTTGCGCTGGCCGCCCAACTCTTCGGAGTCGGCGTCCATGTCGTCCATGAACTTGTAGATCAGCGCGATGGTGATCTGTTCGACCTGCGATTTGGGGTCGGGCACCTTGCCGACGAGGATGTCGCGGGCGCTGTCGATGCGGCGTTTGGTGGCGGTGTCGAGCACGGTTCAACCTTTGAGTTGCTTGATGGCCGGGGCAGAGGTGAGCACCTGCATCTGGCGGATGGCGATGGCGTTGAGGCGGGTGAGGCGTTCTCCCTGCGCCAGCCCCATGTGAATGAGTTCGGCGTTCATGCCTTCGATATTGGCCAGCACCAGCAGCTGCTCGATGCTGGCGTGATCGCGCATGTTGCCGCCCCGCCTGGGGTTGGCCTCGCGCCATTGCCGGGCGGTCTGCCCGAACAGGGCGACATTGAGCAGGTCGGCTTCGCTGGCGTAGGTGGTGGCCGCCTGCGCGGGGGTGACGGCAGCAGGGATCAGGTGCGCCTGAATGGCGTCGGTGTGGATGCGGTAGTTGAGCTTGGACAGGGTGCGGTTGAGGTTCCATGCCAGCGACAGGCGCTGGTTCTCGTCGTCCTTTAGGCGCTGGAACTCCTTGATGAGGTAGAGCTTGAACTCGACCGAAACCCACGAGGCGAATTCGAAGGCGATGTCCTTGTGGGCATAGGTGCCGCCGTAGCGGCCGGCACTCGAGGTGAGACCCACCGCCCCGGTTTTTTCGATCCACTGCTTGGGGGTAAGGACGAAGCTGTTCAGTCCGGTCTGGATTCTAATCCCGTCGAATTCGACGGGATTAAAACCCGGGTTGTTAAGCCGCTCCCAGACCCCGAGAAACTCCACGGTATTGCGGCTGCGCAGCCAGTTGCGGATCACATCGTCCGGGTGATCTGGGTTCTTGAACTTGGCGATGTCCGTCAGGCTGAGGATGTCGTCCTTAGGGCTCTGCGAAATAACCGCAATGGGAGCACCCTTGACCTCGATGGTGCTTTTTTTGGCTTTGCTCATAGGCTGGGTTCCGTTGACGGGGCGCGGCAGGTCGCACGAAATCTAAGGGGTCCAACTATGGCGAATTCGCCACAATTAAACGACGACCAGGCGGCCCGCCTCACGGCGCGAACTGGTTGAGCGACACGTAGTCCTTGATGTAGTCAGGAATCAGCGCCCGGTATTTCGCGGGCACGGCCTTGAAGTCGCGGCTGGAAAAGTAGGGGTTGGTGGCCAGGTCGGTGAAGTGTTTGCTCTCGATGATGCCGCGCACCTGGTCGCTGCTGGCGTAGGCCTTGAAAAAGGGATCCTCAGCGGAATCCGTGGGTGATTCCTGCGCTATCCGGCTGATGCCACCTCACTCAAGAACCGGTACAGCTTTCTGCAGGTGCCGTCGAACGCATGTTGCTGGGCTTCGGTGATGCTGGGGT
>JAJXTE010000095.1 GCA_021784115.1 Pseudomonadota bacterium
TTGCGCGAATGCCAGTCGCGATGCACGTAGACCTGCGGCTGCGCCAGGTTGTTGGCGAGGATGCGCTCGAACACGGTGTCGAGGATGGCTTTCTGCTCGTCCTTCATGGCGACGCCGAGGTGCTTCGCCACGTACCACTCCGGGAACAGCATCAGCTCCCGCGCGAGCAGCGCGCGGTCGTATTCCGGCAGCACGCCCGGGCGGCTCGCCTGCTGGATGCGGATCAGGGCGTCGTTCGACGCCAGATACAGCTCACGCGCGGTGCTTTCATTCAATGCGGACAGGTAGGTGGTGTTGCCCAGGTCGGTCAGCAGCAGAAAGCCCTGGTCCAGGTCCTGCGCCAGCACCTGCGGCACGTGCACGCCGGCGGCGCCGAACAGCCGGGCCACCGCAATGAACGGCCGGCAATCCTCGTGCGCCGGCGGCGCGTCCATCACGATATAATCGCGGCCTTTGGCAGTGACGCGAAAATAACGGCGAAAGCTGGCGTCGGCCGACGCCGGGGCGATGTCCAGGGAATCGCCCCCCAGCTGTCGGGCGGCCCAGGCCTGTAATGCTTGCAAACGTTCCACTGCGAACCTGCTCCGAATAACGAACTTCCGGATTTTACATCGCTTGTCCACCTTGCCCGGCTTTACGCTCATTGTCCTCATGCTGACCGCCGGTTCCGCGGCAGCGGACGGGCTCGTGCTGAAAAAGGATGTCGAACTGAAAGGCTCGGCGGTCGCCGGCAAGGAAGGCCCGCTGTTCCTCACGGCCGACCGCATCGAATCGACCGCCCCCGGGATCATCGAAGCCAGCGGCACAGTTGAAGCCCGCCAAGGCGGACAGAACTTCTTCGCCGACTGGCTGCGCTACAACACCCCGCTGAACCTCGTGGAAGCGCGCGGCCGGGTGCGACTGGAACAGCCCGCGCTGCTGGTGAACGGCGATTCGCTCAAGCTCGACCTGGACGATTACAGCGGCGAGCTCACCCAGCCGGTGTATCAATTCACCGCACAGCCGGGACGCGGCAACGCCGACCGCATCGACTTCGTCGACAAAGAGCACTACAAGCTGCAGGACGCCACCTACACCACCTGCCCGGTGGACAACGACGACTGGTACCTCGAGGTAAACGCCCTAGACATCGACAAGAGCCGCAACGTCGGGACGGCGCGCAATGCCTCGCTCCACTTTCTCGGCGTGCCGATCCTGTATACGCCGTGGATGGATTTCCCGCTCAGCAACGCGCGCAAGACCGGCATTCTGGCACCCACCTTCGGCACCACCCAGCGCAGCGGCGTCGACATACTGGTGCCCTATTACCTTAATCTCGCGCCCAACTACGATGCCACGCTGTATCCGCGCCTGATGTCCAAGCGCGGCGTGCAACTGGGCGGCGAATTCCGCTATCTGCTGAACGACTTCCATGGCGTGAATCGCCTGGAATACCTGCCCAACGACAACGTGGTCGGTCGCTCGCGTTGGAGCGTGGCGCTCAACAACATCTATCGCCTGAACGCCACCACGGAAGCCGGCATGCTGTTCAACCGCGTGTCCGACGATGACTACTTTCGCGACCTGTCCAATCTGCTCGCGGTCACGTCGATCGTTCACCTCGACCGCGAAGCCTGGCTGACCACGCAGCACCCCAACTGGTATGCGGAACTGCGCGCGCAACGCTTCCAGACCCTGCAGGACTCCACCTCGCCAACCCCCATTCTCGAGCCTTACGCACGGCTGCCCCAGGCTCGCCTGGGCGTGACGAGAACCTTCGGCAACGGGCTGGAATTCAAGCTGGACAGCGAAGCCACCCGTTTTGCCCATCCCACCCTGGTCGAAGGCACGCGCGTGCTGGCCTATCCCACGCTGCGCCTGCCGCTGACCAATTCGTTCGGCTTCCTCACGCCGCAGATCGGCTGGCACAGCACCTATTACGCGCTGGACGACCGCGCGCCGGTGCAGCACATCAGCCGCAGCCTGCCCATTTTCAGCCTCGACAGCGGCGTGGTCTTCGACCGCCCGTTCCGCTTTGCCCGCCGGGATTACGAGCAGACGCTCGAACCGCGTGCCTACTATGTCTACGCGCCCTATCGCGATCAGTCGGCGATCCCGGTATTCGACACCGCGCAGCTGGATTTCAGCTATGCGCAGATGTTCACCGAAAACCAGTTCATCGGCGGCGACCGCGTCAACGACGCCAACCAGTTGACTGTGGCCGTCACCAGCCGGTTTACCGAGGCCGCGAGCGGGCTCGAGCGGTTGCAGGTCACGCTCGGCCAGCGCTACTACTTCAGTGCACAGCAGGTCACCCTGCCCGGCATCACGCCGCGCTCCAGCAATGCCACCGACCTGCTTGCCGCGGTCAGTGGACAGATCACGCGCGACTGGCGCGTTGACACCGCGTGGCAGTTCGACACCCAGAACGGCACCACCATTCGCCAGAACCTCGGCGTGTCCTATCGGCCCGCGCCCGGCCGCGTGGTGAACCTCGGTTACCGCTTCATCGACCAGACCACGGAACAGGTCGATCTGTCCGCCCAATGGCCGCTCGGCAAGCGCTGGTATGGCATGTTCCGCTACAACTACTCCTTCCAGGACAACAAACTGGTCGAAGGTCTGGCAGGGCTTGAATACAATGGCGGCTGCTGGGCACTGCGCGGCGTGCTTCAGCGTCTGGCCACAAAGGAAGACCAGTCCACCGACGCGTTCTTCATCCAGCTCGAGTTGAACGGAATGGGGCGCATCGGCTCCAACCCGCTCGACGTTTTGAAACATAGTGTTCCCGGATACAGGCCTAGCAATGAAATTATTCAAACGCCCTGAATGGCGCCGCCCGCAGTGGATGCTGGCGCTGCTGATCGCCGTGTCGACCCTGTTGCCGGCCCACGCCGCGGTGCAGGCGCTCGACCATATCGTCGCCGTCGTCAACGACGAGGTCATCACGCGCCAGGAACTTGCCCGGCGGTACGACGAGGTCGTGCGCAACCTGTCGCGGCAGAACACCCCGCTGCCGCCGCGCGAGGTGCTGGAGAAACAGCTGCTCGAGCGCATGGTCACCGAGCTCGCGCTGCAGCAGCACGCCCGCGCCACCGGCATCCGCGTCGATCCGACTCAGGTCGAGCGCGCCCTGCAGCGCATCGCCGCACAGAACAAGCTCGACATCGCCGGGCTGCAGGCCGCGCTGGAAAAGGAGGGACAAACCCTCGACAGCATGCGCAACACCATCCGCAACGAACTCCTGATTGCGCGCGCCCGCGAACGCGACGTCGACAACCGCATTTCCGTCAGCGACGCCGAAATCGAAGGCTACTTGCAGACCCAGGCCCAACAGGGCGTGGAGACGGAATACAACTTCGCCCACATTCTGGTGACCGTGCCGGAAAACGCCTCGCCCGAGCAGATACAGGCGCGCCATGCCCGCGCCGAGAACATCCTGGCCCAGCTTGGAAAGGGCGCCGACTTTGCCCAGCTGGCGGCCAGCTATTCCGATGCCCCCAATGCGCTGCAGGGCGGCGCCTTCGGCTGGCGCGCCAGCGGCAAGATCCCGGCATTGTTCGCCGATGCCCTGAAGACGCTGCAGCCGGGCCAGGTCAGCCCGATCCTGAGAAGCAGCAACGGCTTCCATATCCTCAAGCTCATCGACAAGCGCGGACTCGACGCCACACTCAACGTCACGCAGACGCACGCGCGCCACATCCTCATCAAGACCAACGAGCTCACCTCGGAAACCGACGCCCGCAACCGCCTGCTGCAACTCAAGGAGCGCATCGAAAACGGGGCGAAGTTCGAGGACATGGCGCGGCTGCATTCCGAAGACGCCAGCGCGTCCAAGGGCGGTGATCTCGGCTGGATCAACCCCGGCGACACCGTGCCCGAATTCGAGAAGGCAATGAACGCCCTGAAGCCCGGCGACATCAGCGACCCCGTTCAGAGCCCCTTCGGCTGGCACCTGATCCAGGTCCTGGAACGCCGCACCCAGGACGTCACGCAGGAACGCCAGAAGCTGCTTGCGCGCCAGGCCATCCGCGAGCGCAAGGCCGACGAAGCCTTCCAGGACTGGGTGCGGCAGATCCGCGATGCGGCCTACGTCGAAATCCGCCCGATCGACTGAGCCGGGTCCGCCCGGGTTGAGCGAAGCCGTGAATGCGCCCCTCCTTGCGCTGACCACGGGCGAGCCCGCGGGGATCGGACCCGATCTGTGCGTCGCCCTGTCGCGACAGGCGCTTCCTTGCCGGCTGTCGGTGCTGGGCGATGTCGATGTGTTGCGCGCCCGCGCGGCGCGGCTCGGCATTGCCGTCGACTTCCTCACCGACGACGCTGTTCCAGTGCATCGGATCGGCGCGCTGCACGTGCGCCACATTCCGGTTGCCGTCCCCGCCACGCCAGGCATCCTCGACACCGGCAACAGCGCCTACGTGCTCGCCCTGCTCGACGCCGCCCTCGCGGGCTGCATGAACGGGGCCTACCACGCCGTCATCACCGCGCCGGTGCACAAGGGCGTCATCAACGACGCCGGCTTTGCCTTCACCGGCCACACCGAATACCTGGCCGACCACAGCGGCGCGAAACGGGTCGTGATGATGCTCGCCGGCGGCGGCCTGCGCGTCGCGCTCGCCACCACCCACCTGCCCCTGCGCGAGGTGGCCGACGCGATCACCGCGCCGCTGCTCGATGAAGTGATCCGCATCCTGCACGCCGACCTGCAGACCAAATTCGGCATCGCGCGGCCGCGCATCGCCGTCGCCGGGCTCAATCCCCACGCCGGCGAATCCGGCCACCTGGGTCGCGAGGAGATCGACGTCATCGAGCCGGCGCTCGGCCGCCTGCGCGGCGAAGGCATGGACCTCGTCGGCCCGCAGCCTGCCGACACGCTCTTCTCGCGCATTCGTCACGAACCCTGCGATGCCGTGCTGGCGATGTATCACGACCAGGGCCTGCCGGTGCTCAAGTACGCGAGCTTCGGCACCGGCGTGAACGTCACGCTCGGATTGCCCTTCATCCGCACCTCGGTCGACCACGGCACGGCGCTTGACCTCGCGGGCAGCGGGCGCGCGGAAGTGGGCAGCCTGCTCGCCGCGATCGACATGGCGCTGGAGATGGTGAACAGCAAGCGGTAAGCCGTGAGCGGACACAAACCACCCCCGTTCCACTCACCACTTACCGCTTCCCGCTCACCAGATGCACACCCCCCGCAAACGCTTCGGCCAGAACTTCCTCATCGACGACGGCATCATCCACGCCATCGTCAACGCCATTCATCCGCAGGCGGCCGATACCGTGGTCGAAATTGGCCCCGGCCTGGGCGCGCTCACCAGGCCCCTGCTCGAACGCCTGCCGCACCTCCATGCCGTCGAGCTCGACCGCGACATCGTCGCGCGCCTGCAGAAGACGTGGCCGGTGGACCGCGTCACCGTGCACAGCTGCGATGCGCTGAAATTCGATTTCGGCGCGCTGGGCCACGACCTGCGCATCATCGGCAACCTGCCCTACAACATCTCGACGCCGCTGCTGTTCCACCTGATGGCGTTCGCCGCGCACATCCGCGACATGACCTTCATGCTGCAGAAGGAAGTCGTCGAACGCATGATCGCCGTACCGTCCACACCCGATTACGGGCGGCTTTCGATCATGCTGCAGCGCCGCTTCCACCTCGAATGGCTGCTCGACGTGCCGCCCACCGCATTCAACCCGCCGCCGAAGGTCGATTCGGCGGTGGTGCGGCTGATTCCCAAGACGCCGGCCGAGATCGTCGCGCTCGACGAGGCGCTGTTCGCACGGGTGGTCGCCGCCGCGTTTTCCCAACGCCGCAAGACCCTGAAGAACACGCTCGGCGGCCTGCTTAAACCCGAGGATTTTGCCGCGCTCGGCATCGACGCCGGCAAGCGCGCCGAGGCGCTCGCCGTCGCCGACTACGAGGCCATCACCCGGCACTTGGCGCCCTTGAGCGCTCCGCAGGGATAGGCCTCACTCCGCCAGGAAGGGGTAGTCGGTATAGCCCTTCTCTTCGCCCGTGTAGAACGTTGCGAAATCGGGTGGATTGAGCGGCGCGCCGCGACGGAAGCGCTCGACCAGATCGGGGTTCGCCAGCAGCAGCCGGCCGAATGCGATCGCATCGGCCGCGCCGGACGTCACCGCCTGCTGCGCCGTGTTGAGGTCGTAGCCGTTGTTGCGGATGAAGTTGCCTGCGTAAAGCGCGCGCAGGCGTTCGTAATCGAACGGCACCCACTGATCCCGCGGCGCGCCGCCGGTTCCCTGCAGCACGTCGACGAAGGCCAGCTTCAGCGGATTCAGCTGCGTGACCACGTAGTCGAATGTCTCCTGCGGATGGTCGTCGCTGATGTCATTGAACGTCGTCACCGGCGACAGCCGCAGGCCGACGCGGTCGTTGCCGATGGCTGCGCACACCGCCTCCATCACCTCCAGCAGCAGGCGCGTGCGGTTCTCCTTGCTGCCGCCGTAGGCGTCGGTGCGCCGGTTGGTCGACGAGCGCAGGAACTGGTCCAGCAGGTAGCCGTTGCCGGCATGGATTTCCACGCCGTCGAACCCCGCCTCCATCGCATTGCGCGAAGCCTGGGCATAGCTCGCGACCAGAGCGGGAATTTCCGACAACTCGAGCGCGCGTGGGGTCACGTAATCCTTCATGCCCTGACCGGTGAACACCTGCCCGGCCGGGCGGATCGCCGAAGGCGCGACCGGAAGCGCGCCACCGGGCTGCAGGTCGGGATGCGAAATCCGCCCCACATGCCACAGTTGCAGTGCGATCTTGCCGCGGGCGCCGTGCACCGCGTCGGTCACGCGCTTCCATCCGGCAATTTGTTCGGGTGTATGGATACCGGGCGTTC
The DNA here is from genome assembly GCA_021784115.1 of Pseudomonadota bacterium. Classification (GTDB taxonomy): domain Bacteria; phylum Pseudomonadota; class Gammaproteobacteria; order Burkholderiales; family Thiobacillaceae; genus Thiobacillus. Next base: position 6,828 of record JAJXTE010000095.1, read on the forward strand.
GCGGATAGCCGTGGCCTTCGGCACAGATCGGCGTTGCCTCGGTCAGGATCAGTCCCGCCGACGCGCGCTGGCGATAGTACTCGGCAATCAGCGGCGTCGGCACGTTGCCGGCCCCGGCTCGGTTGCGCGTCAGGGAAGACATCACAACGCGGTTGGCAAGGTCGATGGCGCCGAAGCGCGCAGCTGAGAAAAGGTCGATCATGTTGTTTTCTTTCGTCTGAACTCTGCGGGAAGGTGTTTTGATGCTTTCGTGAGGCCCGGTTTGGGGTCACAAGTTCCGCCGTCGACCCCGGTTCAATCCCTTCCGTCAATGCACGCCCACAGCGGGATTTACTTGCGGACTCGAATCTGGCGACAATCCCGCATCCGCTGAATACCGGCCCAGCCAAGGAATGGATAGATGATCGACAATCAGGAACGTTTCAGTCGGGCGTTGGCGCTGTTCGATGCCGCCAACGCGGAAGACCCCAATCTGGAGGAAGGCCAGCCGAAGGAGCTGCTTTACGGCCGCCGCATGTCGGACATGATCGGCCGCTTTGCGCCGGACGCCTCCGAAGCCGCGCAGCTCGCGGTGCGCGCCCAGCACATCCAGCGCTGGAAAGTGCCGCGCAACAGCTATCCGATGACCAAGGAAGGCTATCACGCGTGGCGCACCGGGCTTTACACGTTTCACGCAGACACTGCGGGTGAGTTGATGCGCCAGGCTGGCTATGACGACGCGATGATCGAACGCGTCAAGAAGGCGGTGGGCAAGCGCGGCATCAAGAGCAATCCGGAAACGCAGCTGCTGGAGGACATCGCCGACCTGGTCTTCATCGAGCACTACATGCTGTCCTTTGCCGGCAGCAAACCCGACTACGACGAGGAAAAATGGCTGGAAATCATCCGCAAGACCTGGAAGAAGATGTCGAAGAACGCCCAGGCCTTTGCCCTGTCCGGCAAGATCAG
>JAJXTE010000096.1 GCA_021784115.1 Pseudomonadota bacterium
GGTCGCAGCCAAGAAGCCCGTAGCCAAGAAGGCAGCACCGGCCAAAAAGGTCGCAGCCAAGAAGCCCGTAGCCAAGAAGGCAGCACCGGCCAAAAAGGTCGCAGCCAAGAAGCCCGTAGCCAAGAAGGCAGCACCGGCCAAAAAGGTCGCAGCCAAGAAGCCCGTAGCCAAGAAGCCCGCGGCAAAACCTGCAGCCAAGAAAGCGGCCCCGGCCAAGAAGCCTGTTGCGAAGAAGGCGGCACCTGTCGCCAAACCCGCGCCGGCTCCTGCGCCTGCCCCCGCACCGGCGGTACCGGTCATCAAGCCTTTCGGGCTCTAACAGGTCGGGCACTGCCCAATCTGAAACGGGGGCTTGTCCCCCGTTTTTTCATTTGTACGCCACGAAGGCCCGCCCCGGCTTGACTGCATTCTGCCTGGCGCCTTCGCCCCCCGCCCAGCCGGCCTTCAGGATTTGGCCGACGCCCCCAGACGACCATTTATCGCGTACTTCGTCCTACAGCCCGGCCGCTAAAAAGCGTCAGCGGAGGCATTGTCTCGTCCAGCCGCAAGCTCTCGACATACGGTCAATCGAGCACGCGCGAGCGCTGCCCGGCATTCGCCCGGGATCGATCCGCGGACGAACTCGACGTATCTGGCACGTCCCATGGGCGCCACGCGGCGAGTGAGTTCAGAGCGGGGAAAGCCCGCCCACCAAATCACCGCCGGCTTCGGCCGGCACATCGGCTGGGCACGGCGATCCAGCCGAGCGGACTTCAGTAGGAGTCGATGTCATATACGCCGGGCCTGCCCACGTCGCCCTCGACCTGCACCGCCTGGAGGCGCGTTTCGGGCTGCCAGCGTTCTCGCCCGGATCGCGCTTGCCGGTGCCGAATAAACAAGCGTTGTTCCAATTCTCCATGCCTGATCGGGAATGCCCTCCTCCAGCGTGTGGACGATGGGTCGCGCGCGGGCCAGTCTTGCGCCCGCCTGCGTTTTGGGCGCCCTCGCCAGGGCTGCGCCAGCCGCGCATGCCCTGGATGAAGGGGCGGCGCTCGCGGCAGATTTCGGGTGGGGATGACTCCGGACGGGAGACCTTCGCCGCGAGGCGGATGGAATCCTGTCGCTTGGTTCCTCACGCAAATCTGTCATGCATTCCCCATCGGGCGGCCAGAAACCGGCGACCCCGTGCGCCGAAAACTGACGAAATCGCCCACCGCCCTGACGAAGCTTCGTCGGGACGGAGCCGTCGCGCCTTCGTCAAGCCGTCGAACCCCCACGGTTTAATGCGGTTTCCCGCGCATTCAGGCCCTAAGGGGTCCTGGCACGAAGCCTGCTCGTTCCATTGCAAGGACAACGCAAGGAGAGACCGAGATGATCGAACTCGAACCCGGGAACGTGCTGGACATCGCCCTGAAGGAAGACTCCCAGGGCCGCGACCGCGTCGTGGTGACCCTCCAGTCGCACGGGTGTGAACTCAACCTGACCCCGCACCAGGCTCGGGTACTGGCGACCGAACTGATCATGGCAGTGAACCGCGCAGAAGTACGCGGCAACCTGAAGCACAACCAGAACATGGTGCGCGGCACGCAAGCCGCGACGCAGAAGCGGGACCTGCTCAACACGGCTTTCGCCAAATAGATTCAGGCCAGTCGGCTTCGACTGGACCGGGGCAGGGGGCCATCCAGCCCAAGCTGCCCGATAAGACACCTCCGCATTGGCGGGGGTCCGCCATCCGTGATAGGGTGGCACTAGGCGCGAAGGACTCGTCCTCGCGCCTTTTTATTTATACCCTTCGGGGCGCTCTCACTACTTCGCAGGAATTCAGCATGGCCGTCATCGAACTCACCAAGGACAACTTCGAATCCACCATCAACGGCAACGACGTCGTCGTCGTCGACTTCTGGGCGCCTTGGTGCGGGCCCTGCCGCGGCTTTGCGCCGATTTTCGAAGCCGCGTCCGACAAACACGCCAAGATTGTCTTTGCCAAGGTCAACACCGAGATCGAGCAGGAACTGGCGAGTTACTTCCAGATCCGCTCCATCCCCACGCTGATGGTGTTCCGCGAACAGGTCATCCTCTATTCGGAAGCCGGTTCGCTGCCAGCCAATGCCTTGGACTCGCTGATCGAGCAGGTGATGGGGCTGGACATGGCCCAGGTCCACAAGGACATCGCCGAGCAGCAGGCGCAAGGCCCGCAGGGTCAGGCTTGATTGAGGGCCTGTTAACGCCAGCTTCACACCTGCGTTGCCGCGGGAAAGCGATGGATGCAAGGCGCGTCGCGCCGGCAAGGGCCATCCCTTGCCAAGCGGCGCAACGCCGCAGCCGCGCTTTCTCGCAGTAACCCGGCGGGACGGGCCGATTCGGGCGCATCGCTTTGTCGCAGGCCACATCCCGAATCGGCCTCGTCGCAGGCGCGCAACTGGCGTTAACAGGTCCTTAGCAGCTGCCGCAGCAGCGGCAGCGTGATCGCGCGCCGCGTTTCCAGGCTGAAGCGATCAAGCGCCTCCAGCACCGTCAGCAGGCTCTGCATGTCGCGCGCGGTATGGCTCAGGAGATAGTCGGCCACCTGGGCGTCCAGGCGGAATCCGAGGGTTTCGGCGTGCTGCGCGAGCGCGGCTCGTTTTTCGGCGTCGTCCAGCCCGTGCAACTGGAACACCAGCCCCCAGCCCAGCCGGGTCTGCAGTTCGGGCATCACCGGCAGTTCAGCCGGCGCCACATTCCCCGCTGCCAGCCATAGCCCGCCTGCTTCGCGCACGCGGTTGAACGCGGCAAAGCCGGCGTGCTGCTGCGCCGCGTCCCAGCTTTCCACCTGATCCGCGATCACCGCCTGTGCGGCCTCCTGCCCGCTGAAGTCGACAGTCATTCCGCGCGCCTGGCAGGCATGCGCCCAGGCCGTCAGCAGATAGCTTTTGCCGCTGCCCGGCGCGCCCCACACATAGACCATGCGTTCCAATGCCGTGCCGTCAACCATGGCCTGAAGCTGCGCCATCAGCTCGACATTGCGCCCCGCCACAAAGCGGGCGAGTTCAGGCCGGGCGGGCGGGCGGATATCGAGAAGCAGCTGCTGCATAGGGGCGCAAGGATAAGCCAAAAGTCCGCCTGACCGCCATGTGAAAACGCCTGCCGTGCGGCGCTATACTTGAAAACCTCGCATGATTGAACCCCGAGTCGTCCCGATGAGCCTTGCTTTCCCCGTTCCGGTCAAACCCGTGATCCTGCCGCCGCCGATGGTGGAGGAGGTGCTCACCGACGACGAGCGCACGGCGCTGAAAGCGCGCATCAAGGCGCTGATGAAGCAGCAAGATGCGGTGCTGGTCGCGCATTACTACACGTCGGGTGATTTGCAGGATCTCGCCGAGGAAACCGGCGGCTGCGTGTCGGACTCGCTGGAGATGGCCCGCTTCGGCCATGCCCATCCGGCAAAGACGCTGATCGTCGCCGGGGTCAAGTTCATGGGCGAGACCGCCAAGATCCTGAACCCGGAAAAGCGCGTCATCATGCCCGACCTGGCGGCAGACTGCTCGCTCGACCTGGCCTGCCCCGCGGATGAATTCGCTGCCTTCTGCGACGCACATCCCGACCGGCTCTCGGTCGTCTACGCCAACACCAGTGCCGCGGTGAAAGCACGCGCCGACTGGGTGGTCACCTCCGGCATCGCCGCCAAGATCGTCAAGTACCTGCACCAGCAGGGCCACAAGCTCTTGTGGGCGCCGGACCGTCATCTGGGCGAGTATGTGCGGCGCATCAGCGGCGCCGACATGATCCTGTGGCAGGGCTCGTGCGTCGTGCACGAGGCGTTCAAGGCCGAAGCACTGAACAAGCTGCGCGCCGAGCACCCGAACGCGGCGGTGCTGGTGCACCCGGAATCGCCCGAATCGGTGATCGCGCTGGCCGACGTGGTCGGCTCGACCACGCAGCTGATCGAGGCGGTGCGCACGCTGCCCAACCCCGAATTCATCGTCGCCACCGACAACGGCATCTTCCACAAGATGCACGCCGCCGCCCCCGGCAAAGTCCTGCTGGAAGCGCCGACCGCCGGCGAGGGCGCGACCTGCCAGTCGTGCGCACACTGCCCGTGGATGGCGATGAACGGCCTGCGGAAACTCGCCGCCGTGCTGGAACAGGGCGGCAATGAAATCCATATCGAGGAATCCATCCGCGCCCGCGCCCGGCTGTCGATCCAGAAAATGCTCGACTTCGCCGCGGCCGAGAAGGCCGGAACCATTCAACTGGGCGACTGAGCAGACCATCATGGCCGGAGCCAGCCTGCTCGCCCTGATCGACGACATCAGCACCATCCTTGACGATGTGTCGGTGCTGACCAAGGTCGCCGCTCGGAAAACCACGGGCGTGCTCGGCGACGACCTGGCGCTCAATGCCCAGCAGGTCGCCGGGGTAAAGGCCGAGCGCGAGCTTCCGGTGGTGTGGGCGGTATTCAAGGGCTCGCTCAGGAACAAGCTGATTCTCGTTCCCGCCGCACTCGCCATCAGCGCGCTGGCGCCGTGGGCGATCACGCCCTTGTTGATGCTGGGCGGCGCCTTCCTGTGCTACGAAGGCGTCGAGAAGCTGGCGCACGCATTCCTCCACCGCGAGGAAGCCGCGGCCCACCGCACCGAACTCGCCCAGGCACTGGTCGACCCGACGATCGACCTGGTGGCGCTGGAACAGGACAAGATCAAGGGCGCGATCCGCACCGATTTCATCCTGTCGGCCGAAATCATCGTCATCACGCTGGGTACGGTCGCCGCCGCCTCGTTCGGAATGCAGGTCGCGGTTCTGGCCGGCATCGCCCTCCTGATGACGATCGGGGTGTACGGCCTGGTCGCCGGCATCGTCAAGCTCGACGACGGCGGCCTCTACCTCAGCCGGCGAGCCGGCGACGGCTTCGCGCGCCTGCAGCGCGGCCTCGGACGCGGCATCCTGCGCGTCGCGCCTTATCTGATGAAAACCCTGTCGGTCGTCGGTACGGCGGCGATGTTCCTCGTCGGCGGCGGCATCCTGGTCCACGGCATGCCGGGCGCGCACGATCTCGTCCACACCGTCAGCCACGCCGCGGACGCCTTGCCGGTCGTCGGGCGCATGCTGGCCGCCTCCGCCCCGACATTGATCAACATGCTGGCAGGCATCATCGCAGGCGCACTGATTCTGGGGAGCCTGACGGCAGCCCGACGCCTGTTCAACTGATCCGGCCCGCTTATTTCTGGTAGGGCTGGATCAGCTTGCGAACCGGATCGTAAGCCTGGTCATCGACGACAGCGAAGCCGTCGCAGGCACGATCGAATGCTTCCAGCGTGGCGCTCCCGTCAGGGGTGGTTTTCTTCAGGGCCAGCAATGCGTCGCGCAGCTTGTTGCGCACGGCCGCCGGCATGCCCGGATGCACGGCAAAGACATAGGACGGCAAGGGCGGCGTGCTGCCGATCACGACGATGCCCTGACTCTTGAAATCGTCGGCGACGGAGTCTTTAAGAATGCCGCCGTCGAAATCCCCCGCCAGCACCGCCTTGGCGATGTTGTCGTAATGCTTGAGATAGGCGAAGCGCGAAAAGTCGGCCAGCTTCACCCCCATCGACTCGACTGACGCCCGTTGCAGCAAGGCCTTTTCATCGCCGAAGGCAAAGCGCTTGCCCTTGAGCTCTGCCGGAGTGGCGATGCCGGAACCGGTCTTGACCCCGATGACCAGGGAAAAATACGGCCGCCCCTGGATGGTGGGCGCAACCAGCGGGATCACCCCGTATTTCCTGCGCGCCTCGATGTAGGCCACGGGCGTGAGGTAGGCGATCTGAGTCTGGCCCGTGCCCAGGTCTTCCACGGCGGACCCCAGATTGGGCGATGGCCGGAAGCGGATGTTGAGATCGGTGCTGAGTGCGAGGTGATTGGTCAGCGCGCTCATGCGCTTGATCATCTCGACCGGTATATCCATCGCAACCGATCCCATGGTCACCTGAACGCCGCGATCGCCGGCGGATGCGGCTGCCTGCACCGGGATGGCCCAGCCGATCATCCATGCCACCAGCAGGGTCAGTACGCGCTGTCTCTGTTTCATGTTTCGCCTCGCTCAGGCGCTGACTTCGGAATAGACCGTGTAACAGTCGCGCCCGCTGTTCTTGGACTCGTACAGCGCCTGGTCAGCGGCGAAATACAACGCCCGGGGCGTGCTCATCGAGGCGTCGACCTGCGCGATGCCGATGCTCAGGCTGACCTGCAGCCGGATGCCCTGATGGCTGAAGTCGTGCGCGCGCACGCTGTCCACGAACTTGTTGACGAACTGTTCCGCCTGCACGGCATTCGTGTGGTACAGAATGATGCCGAACTCGTCGCCGCCGAGGCGCGCCGGCAGGTCGGATTTGCGTGCAGCCTGCTGCAGCAGACTGCCGATATCGCGCAGTACCTCGTCGCCGACGCCATGGCCATAGCTGTCGTTGATCTGCTTGAACCTGTCGATATCGAACAGCACCAGCGTAACGTGCTCGGAGAAGCGGATGGATTGATGAAACATCTGCGCCATGCTCTCGTCGAACTTGCGCCGGTTGGGCAATTCGGTCAGCCAGTCGGTGGTCGCCATCGTGCCGAGCATCCTGAGCGCCTGCTCAAGTTCCAGCGTCCGGCCGCGCAATTCGTCGTTCCTGGCGCGCAGGTCCTGGTCGGCCAGATCGATCTTGCCCTGCAGCTGGGCGTGGTAGCGGGCGAGCGACCGGTTCAGCGAATTGAAGACCGACACCAGTCGGCCGATTTCGTCCGAGCTTTTCACTTCGAGATCACGCGGCACACACGCGTCACCCCGCTCGACCGCTTCCTCCATCGTCGCCGTCAGACGGCGGATCGGCATGACGATACCGGATGCGGTGAACAGATAGACGATCAGTCCGAGAACGGCGCCGAACACGAGCTGTTCGACCAGCACGCGCCAGTACATTGCCTGCAAGGCCCTCTCCAGAGGCTCGGTGGAGACGTCGACCGTCACCTTGCCGATCGCCTGCCCGTTGAACACGATAGGCGACTCGAAGCGGTTGTAGGTTGCCGCCTCCTGCCCGCTGGCCTGCGTCATGATGCGGCCCTGGGCGTTCTGGATCACGACATACACGACTCCCGCCTGCCGGGACACATTGCGCGCGAGAATCTCCAGATTGCCGTAGTCGTATCCCGCCACCTGTGAAGCGGCACCCGAGGCCGTCGCCTGGGCGATGCTCCGGCTGGCGTCGTCGATGAGTTCACTCAGGGGACCCCGCTCGTTCTTGACGCGCAGCAGACCGATGACGACAGCCGTTGCCAGCGCACCCACCGTGACGTAGGCCATGAGCTTGGCGCTCAAACCACACTTCAAACCGTTTCCCTCCATTACCTGTGTTTACGTCCACGCAGGCCCGGAGTTGATGGTGAGAAATGTCCATTTTCAATAAATAAATCAATTACTTGATGTTGTGTTTTCGACGCCATGCATGAGTTCCGCACACCCTTTGGGTCGCCGCTGCGGCACGCCCTCGCCCCTGCTCCGCGAACGCGCCGGTGCATGACAGGGCGCGCCCGGCAAAACCGATGACGACGCCGTCAGCCCAGGAATATCCCGTAAAATGCAGCTTTTGCAGTACCGTCCCCGCCATGAATTCCCGCCTCCGCGAAATCCCATACAACTACACCTCGTTTTCCGACAGCG
>JAJXTE010000097.1 GCA_021784115.1 Pseudomonadota bacterium
GGCGTGATTGCGCCGCGCTTCAGCCCGGGTCACGACCATCTGATGTTCGTCGCCTACGATCCGGAGTCCACTTCTGCGGCAGCGATCCTGGGGCAGGTTCGCGACCAGGGGTATGGCGCCCAGATCGTGGCGATGTAAACCCTGAGCAGGCTCAATCCAGCAGCCCGGTTTCCCGCGCCACGGTCGCTGCCTGGGTACGGTTCACGACATCCAGCACCCGGAAGATGGTGGCGATGTGTGCCTTGACCGTGCCCTCCTCGATATCGAGTTCCCGGCAGATGGCCTTGTTGGGTTTGCCTTCCGCCAGCAGACGCAGCACCTGCATCTGACGTTCGGTCAGCTGGGTCTGGGCGTGCTCCCGGATATTTGAAACGGCCCGGCTGGGCGCGGTGGTCGAGGTTGTGGAAAGCGCCTGCGGGGGAATGTAGGTCCCGCCCGAGAGCACCAGCTGGATGGCGGACAGCATGACCGCGGGCGTCGAGCTTTTGGGGATGAATCCGGACGCGCCTGCCGCGAGCACGTCCTGGATTTGCTGCGGATCGTCCGCGCCGGTCAGGATGATCAGCGGCAGCGCGGGATTCAGTTCAACGAAGCGGCGGATGCCCTGCACGCCTTCCATGCCCGGCATGTGCAGATCGAGCAGCGCGATATTGGCATCCGGATGCGCCTGGGCCTCGGCAAGCGCGGCCTCCAGGCCATCGCCCTCCCAGATTTCGCAGTCGGTGCTGTGTGCCTTGAGCAGCAAGGCCAGTCCGTTCCGAAATAACGTGTGGTCGTCGGCCAGGATCAGCTTCATGGAAAAGTTTTCAACGCATGCGCGGCTTGCGGGTGTGCTTGTCCGGCACGCCGCGCATTTGCCGGCGTGGCGTGGGCGCCATCCCGGCCCACTCCATCACCCGCGCGACCAGATCGTCGTCGAGTTCCATTTTCTGCCCGCGCCGCAGCTGCGGCGGCAGGACGATCGGGCCGAAACGGATGCGGGTGAGACGCGACACCGTGAGGCCGAAGTGTTCGAACAACCGCCGCACTTCGCGCTTGCGGCCCTCCTTGATGATCACGCGGTACCAGCGGTTGGCACCCTCGCCCCCGGCGGCGAAGCAACTCTGCAGCTGCGCCGGGCCGTCCTCGAGCTCCACCCCTGCCAGCAGCTGCGCGATCATGTCCTCGGTCAGCTCGCCCAGCACCCGCACCGCGTACTCGCGTTCGACTTCGAAGCGCGGGTGCATCAGCTGATTGGCAAGTTCGCCCGAGGTGGTGAAGATCATCAGACCGTCGGTGTTGTAGTCGAGCCGGCCGATGGAAATCCACTTGGCGCCGCGCAGCTTGGGCAGCGCGTCGAATACGGTGGCGCGGCCCTTGGGGTCGTCGCGGGTGACGATCTCGCCTTCCGACTTGTGATAGATCAGGATGCGGGTGCGCTTTTCATCGAAGCGCAGGTAGATGCGGCGGCCGCTGACCTTGACGATGTCGCGCGGCCCGACCTTGCTGCCGATCGTGGCAGTTTCGCCGTTGACTTGCACGCGGCCCTCGGCGATCCATTCCTCCATCTCGCGGCGCGAGCCGAGACCGGCCGAAGCCAGCGCCTTTTGCAGCCGCTCACTGGGGGCCTCAGGGGCCGTCGCCTGCTGCAGTCGGCTCGCCGCGCGCCCCATGGGGGCGGTGGGCGATCGGCGGATGGGGGATGCGGGGCGAGCCATATTCAGGAAATCTCGGAGACAGAAGCGACGCGGGCGGTTTCGATCACTGCGCCAAACGTCTGGGGGACGTCATTGTCCGCCAATTCCTCGCGCAATTCAGGAATTAATGCGGTCTCGTCCGGGGTGACCAGATTGCCGAGTTCTTCCAGCGGCGGCAGTTCGGACAGCGTGCGCAGGCCCAGGTCGCTGAGAAAATGGCCGGTGGTGCCGAACAGTGCCGGCCGGCCTGGCACGTCACGGTGGCCGATGGCCTCGATCCAGCCTCGCTCTTCCAGCGTCTTGATGATGTTGGGATTGACCGACACGCCGCGGATGTCCTCGATGTCGCCGCGCGTGACCGGCTGGCGGTAGGCGATGATCGCGAGCGTTTCCAGCACCGCGCGCGAGTAGCGCGGCGGCTTCTCGTTCTTCAGCCGCGACAGCCAGGGCTGCATCTCGGCGCGCGTCTGGAAGCGCCAGCCGTCAGCCACCTGCATCAGTTCGACACCGCGGCCGTGCCACTGCGCGCGCAGTTCGTCAAGCGCACTTCGCAGCACATCGTTGGCCACGCTTTGATCCGACGCATCCTGCTCGAACATGCGCTTGAGGTCGGCCAGCGTCAGTGGTTCGACCGCTGCCAGCAGGGCCGCTTCCAGCACGACCTTCAGATCATCGGGATTGTCACTCGGTTGCAGATTCATGAAGCTTCACATAGATGGGGGCAAACGGCTCGGCCTGGGTGACGTCGAGCAGGGTTTCCTTGGTCAGTTCCAGCACCGCCAGGAAGGTGACGACGAGTTCGTGCACGGTCGAGGACTCCGGGAACAGGTCCTTGAATTCCATGAACTCGCCGGGGACGAGGCGCTTCAGGATGCGGCTCATATGTTCGCGGATGGAGAGTTCCTGGCGGCCGATGCGGTGATGCGTGCGGTTCTTCGCGCGCGACAGGATCGCCAGCCAGGCGGCGGCGAGCTCTTCGGGGTGCAGGCTCGGCAGGCGTTTCGCCGCGGCCGGCAGAAACACGCTCACCGTGTCGAAATCGCGCCCCGCCTGCGGCAGGGCATCGAGATGCTGGCCGGCGAGCTTCATCTGCTCGTATTCCAGCAGGCGGCGCACCAGCTCGGCACGCGGGTCCTCGCCCTCGCTGGCCTCCTCGGCCTGCTCGCGGCGTGGCAGCAGCATGCGCGACTTGATGTCGATCAGCATCGCCGCCATCAGCAGGTATTCCGCCGCCAGTTCCAGCCGGGTCGCGCGCGCCGCCTCGACGTAGGCCATGTACTGCTTGGTCAGCGCGGCCATCGGAATATCCAGCACGTCCAGGTTCTGGCGGCGGATCAGATAGAGCAACAGGTCGAGCGGGCCCTCGAACGCGTCGAGGAAGACCTCGAGCGCATCGGGCGGAATGTAGAGATCCTGCGGCAGTTCGGTGAGCGGCTCGCCGCGCACCTTGATGACGGGTGCGGGCGGCGTTTCGAGCGGCGGCGGGTCGAGAAGCTCGGCTTCGTTCATGCCGGCATTTTACCCGAGACTGGTCCCCTGCCCGCCAGCTTCAGGAATGGCCGAACACCACCTCAGCCACATCCTGATAACGCTTGGCAAAATGCACCGTCAACCCGGCGCGGATGTGGTCGGGCAGCTTGTCGAAGTCGCGCCGGTTGGCCTCGGGCAGGATCAGTTCGCTGATACCGACGCGGCGGGCCGCGATGACCTTTTCGCGAATGCCGCCCACCGGCAGCACCTGGCCCGTCAGCGTCAGTTCGCCGGTCATCGCCAGCGGGCGGCCGATCTTGGCGTTTTTCGCAAGCGACAGCAGCGCGGTTGCCATGGTGACGCCGGCGCTGGGGCCGTCCTTGGGTGTCGCGCCTTCCGGAACATGCAGGTGGACGAAGCTGGTGTCGAAAAACTTCGCGTCGGCGCCATAGGGCTTCAGGTGCGAGGCGACATAGCTGTAGGCGATCTCGGCTGATTCCTTCATCACCTCGCCCAGCTTGCCGGTGAGCTTGAAGCCGCGATTCAGCGTGTGCACGCGGCTCGCCTCGACCGGCAGCGTGGCGCCGCCCATCGCGGTCCAGGCCAGCCCGGTGACCACGCCGATCCCGCTCAGCGGCTTCTCTTTCGTGAACACCGGCTTGTCGAGATAGGCCTCGACTTCCTTGACGCCGATCCTGATCGGCGTGGCCGCGCCGCCGAGAATTTTGACCACGGCCTTTCTCGCCACCCGCCCCAGCTGCTTTTCCAGATTGCGCACCCCGGCTTCGCGCGCGTAGCCCTCGATCACGTGGCGGATCGCACCTTCGCTGATGACAAGCTGGTTCCTTTTCAGGCCGGCCCGCTCGAGCACGCGCGGCCACAGGTGGTGTTTCGCGATCGCCACCTTCTCCTCGGTGATGTAGCCCGACAGGCGGATGACTTCCATGCGGTCCAGGAGCGCCGACGGGATGGTGAAGTCATTGGCGGTGCAAATGAACAAGGCCTTGGACAGGTCGAAGCGCACATCGAGATAGTGATCGAGAAAATCGGCGTTCTGCTCCGGGTCGAGCACCTCCAGCAACGCCGACGCAGGATCGCCCTGGTAGCTGGCGCCGATCTTGTCGATCTCGTCGAGCATGATGACCGGGTTGGCCGAGCCGACCTCCTTCAGCGCCTGCACGAACTTGCCCGGCATCGCGCCGATGTAGGTGCGGCGATGGCCCTTGATCTCGGCCTCGTCGCGCATGCCGCCAACCGAGAAGCGGTAGAACTTGCGCCCGAGCGCCTCGGCGACCGACTTGCCGATCGAGGTCTTGCCGACGCCCGGCGGGCCGATCAAGAGCAGGATCGAGCCGGCCATCTCGCCGCGCATCGCGCCGACCGCGAGGAATTCGATGATGCGGTCCTTCACGTCCTCCAGTCCGTCGTGGTCGCGATCCAGTATCTTGCGCGCCCGCTCGAGGTCGATCTTGTCCTGGGTATGCACGCCCCACGGCAGCACGGTCAGCCAGTCGAGGTAGTTGCGGGTGACGGTGTATTCCGGCGACCCGGTCTCCAGCAGGGAGAGCTTGTGCATCTCCTCGTCGATGCGTTTCTTCGTCTGCTCCGGCAAATGGAGCTTGGCAAGACGCTCGTTGAAGGTATCGCGCTCGGCGGTCTTGTCGTCCTTGGCAAGGCCGAGTTCCTTCTGGATCGCTCTGAGCTGCTGGCGGAGGAAGAACTCGCGTTGCTGCTCGCTCATCTTCTCGTCGACCTTCTCGCGGATCTGCGACTGCAGACGCGCAACGTCGAGTTCCTTCTTCAGCAATACCAGCACCTTTTCCATGCGCTTTTTAAGGGAGAGGGCTTCCAGCACGTCCTGCAGTTCCTGCTTCGACGCGGTGGTGAGGCTGGCAGCGAAATCCGTCAGCTGGGACGGCTCGTTGGGGCCAAAGCGATTGAGAAAGAACTTCAGCTCCTCGGAATACAGCGGATTGAGCGGCAGCAGTTCCTTGATGGTGTTGATGATGGCGATGGAATAGGCACGGATTTCCTCCGACTCCGGCTTGCCGGGCTCGTTCGGATAGTCGACCCGGACTTTGTAGGGGGGCGTGTCCGACAGCCATTCGACGATGCGGAAGCGCTTTGCGCCCTCGGCGATGAACTGCATCTTGCCGTCGGAACGGACCGGATGATGGATGCGCACCACCGTGCCCACGCTGTGGAAATCCGCCCGCTTCACGTCGTCGGTGTTGTCAGGCCTGACCACCACCAGGCCCACCATGTGGTGCGGGGTTTCGCCGATGGCCTCAACCGTCGAAAGCCACGGCGCCTCGTTCATCAGCAACGGCAGGGTTTGCGCCGGGAAAAAAGGCTTCTCGGTCAGCGGCAGCAGATAGAGTTCGGACGGCAGCACCGGCGCGGCGGGCAGCTGGCGGTCATCGGGAAGGACTTCACCTTCGAGCGGGTCGTTGGGCATGCTGGGAGCGTTCCATTGAGTCAGGAACTCTCAGTATCGGGGCTGAAACCGGATATTCAAGCCGACGCCGCCCATGGCGGCGGGCGTCCCGGGGGCACGGCGGTCAATCGCGCTTGTAGATATCCTCGAGGCGCACGATGTCGTCCTCGCCCAGATACGTGCCTGACTGCACCTCGATCATGTGCAGGTCGATCTTGCCGGGGTTTTCAAGCCGGTGCGTGGTGCCCAGCGGAATGTAGGTCGACTGGTTCTCGGTCAGCAGCATGACCTCGTCGCCGCAGGTGACGCTGGCGGTTCCGGACACCACGATCCAGTGTTCGGCACGGTGGTGGTGCATCTGCAGGCTCAGCTTCTCGCCCGGCTTGACCATGATGCGCTTGACCTGGAAACGCTCGCCCTCGTCGATCCCCTCGTACCACCCCCACGGGCGGTAGACCTGCTTGTGGACCAGGTGCTCGCAGCGCTTCTGGGCCTTCAGGCGGTCGACCAGTTTCTTGACGTCCTGCACCTGATCCTTGCTGGCCACCAGCACCACGTCGGCGGTTTCCACCACCACCAGGTCCGACACGCCCAGCATCGCGACCATGCGGGTTTCGGCCCGAACGAAATTGTTGCGCGCATTTTCCAGCATGACGTCGCCGCGGACAGCGTTGCCCTGCTCATCCTTCTGCGCCACCTCCCACAGTGCCGACCAGGCGCCGATGTCGTTCCACGCCATGTCAGCCGGTACGACGGCAGCACGGCGGGTGTGCTCCATGACGGCATAGTCGACCGATTCCGACGGGCAGGCCTCGAATGCGGCCGGATCGAGCCGGACGAAATCGAGATCGGGCGTGGCCGCATCCAGCGCGGCACGGCTGGCTTCCAGGATGTCGGGCCGCAGGGCCTGCAGTTCCTGGAGAAAATCCGAGGCGCGGAAGAGAAACATGCCGCTGTTCCAGAAATAGTCGCCGGATCCGACATACTGCTGCGCGGTGGCGAAGTCTGGCTTTTCGACGAAGGCCGCAACCTGGAATGCCCCTTCGGTGTCGGTGAGCGACGCACCCTTGCGGATGTAGCCATAACCGGTCTCAGGCGTGGCGGCGACAATGCCGAAGGTCGCGAGGTGGCCATTCTGTGCCGCCTGGGCGGCGGTACGGATCGCGGCATGGAACGCGGCGACGTCGCCGATCAGGTGATCGGCCGGCAGCACCAGCATCAGCGCGTCGGAATCGTCGCGCGACAGCATCAGCGCCGCGACGGCGATCGCCGGGCCGGTGTTGCGCCCCACCGGCTCCAGCACGATGGCGCGCGGCCGGGTGTCGATCTGGCGCATCTGCTCGGCGATCATGAAACGGTGCTCGACGTTGCACACCATCAGCGGATCGGCCATTTCCGGCATGTCTGCCAGGCGGCTGACCGTGTCCTGGAGCAGGCTGCGGTCGCTGGCAAGCGGCAGCAGCTGTTTGGGCAGGGCCGCCCGGGACAGGGGCCACAGGCGGGTTCCCGAGCCTCCGGAGAGAATCACTGGATGAATGAGGGTCATGTCGAGTGCTCTTGAAATTGTAATTTTGTTCGCCGATGACAGAGCGCGTGCGGAGCTCAGGGCTTGCCGGGTTGCGTGGCTGGATTCGCGGCGTCAGGCGCAGGTTCGAAGCCGCTGGCATATTCGACCTTGGCGCTCGAGCGCAGCTTGCGGATGCCGGTGTCCAGCAGGGTTGTGCGTTTCTCGAACTGGACAAGGTGGTCGATGGCATCCTTGGCCTCGTCCAGCGACACGGGCTGCGCCTGGCTTCCCTGCAATTGCAGCACGCTGAAACGGTCCCCGCCTGTCGGCACCATGATCACCTGGCCATCCTTCATCTTGAGCAACTGAGCCAGCATGGGGGCCGGAATCTTTTCCGCCGGCCTCACCGCCACGCCCGACTTGACGTCGATACCCTGCGCACCCAGCCAGTCGATGAATTCGGACAGGCTGCGGCTTTTCTTCAACTGCGCCTCCACC
>JAJXTE010000098.1 GCA_021784115.1 Pseudomonadota bacterium
ACCCAGGGGCCCCCGTAGAGCAGGCGCGCGGTGTCGAGAAAAGGCGCAAGGTCGATCTCGACCAGCGTGCCGCCCAGCGTCTGCATGCGTGCCACCGACTCGCGGAACATTCGTTCAGCCTCGGTGTTGCCGAAGAACTCCAGGTCCTTCTGCATCGGCACACCGAAACGGAAGTCGGCCGCACGGCCGAAATCGAAGCCGTGCGGCGCGACCGGGCGCGAATATTCGTCGTCGGCGTCGAAGCCGGCGGTGACCGCCAGCACGCGTTCGGCGTCCTCGGCGGTGAGCGCGAAGATCGACACCGCGTCGAGCGAGCGGCAGGCAGGCACCACACCACGGGTCGAGAGCGCGCCGCAGCTCGGCTTGTGGCCGACGAGGTTGTTGAACGCGGCGGGTACGCGGCCGGAGCCGGCGGTGTCGGTGCCGAGCGAGAAGCTCGCCAGGCCCAGCGCCACGGCGACGGCCGAGCCGGAGCTGGAGCCGCCGGAAATGAAGTCGGGGTCGAAGGCGTTGCGGCAGGCGCCGTAGGGCGAGCGGGTGCCGTTGAGGCCGGTGGCGAACTGGTCGAGGTTGGTTTTCCCAAGGGGAATGGCGCCGGCGTCGATCAGGCGCTGCACCACGGTGGCGTTGCGTTCAGGCGAGTAGGCGAACTCGGGGCAGGCCGCGGTCGTCGGCAGGCCGGCGAGGTCGATGTTGTCCTTGATCGCGAAGGGGACGCCGTAGAGCGGCAGGCTGGCGATGTCCTGGCCTTCGAGGTTTCTGGCGTAGGTGCGCAAGCCGTCCGCGTCGAGGCGGCTAATCCAGATGTGGTGCGTGTCCTCGCCGGCCATGCGCGCGAGAAGTTCCTCCACCAGTCCAAGCGGAGTGAGTTCACCGGCTTGATACAGGCGGCGCAGGGCGGCGATGTCGAGGGAGATATTCATTTTGCCTGTCTCACTCGCTCACCAGCACCAGCAGGTCCTGCCCGGCACTCACCTGCCCGCCTTCGCGGCAGAACATCTTGTGGATGCGGCCGTCGCACGGGGCCAGCACGGCGAACTCCATCTTCATCGATTCGACGATGAGCAGCGTGGCGCCCTGCTTCACGGCGGCGCCGGCCTCCACTTCGACCTTCCACACGTTGCCGGCGACGTGGCTGGCGATGGCGCGGCCGTTCTCCGGCAGGTCGAGTTCGCTGTCGGGCGCGGCTTCGGCCACGGTCAGGTCGCTGGCGTACTCGGCCTGGCCGCTGGCGCGCCAGCGTTCGCGCTCGGCGTCGAACGCGGCCTGCTGCTGCGTCTTGAAGGCGGTGATGGACGCGCTGTTGTCGGCGAGAAACCGGTTGTATTCGCTCAGGCTGAAGGTGGTTTCTTCCACTTTCAATTGGTAGCGGCCGAGCGGGAAGTCCTCGCGGATCTTCAGCAGCTCGGCTTCGCTCACGGGGAAGAAGCGCACCTGGTCGAAGAAGCGCAACAGCCACGGCTTGCCGTCGGTGAAGTCGGCGGTCTGCCGCCAGCGGTTCCACATCTGCAGGGTGCGGCCGACGAACTGGTAGCCGCCGGGGCCTTCCATGCCGTAGACGCACATATAGGCGCCGCCGATTCCGACGGCGTTCTCCGGGGTCCAGGTGCGGGCGGGATTGTACTTGGTGGTGACCAGACGATGGCGCGGGTCGACCGGCGTCGCCACCGGCGCGCCAAGGTAGACGTCGCCGAGACCCATCACCAGGTAGCTGGCGTCGAAGACGATGCGCTTCACGTCTTCAATGGATTCGAGGCCGTTGATGCGGCGGATGAACTCGATGTTGCTCGGACACCAGGGCGCATCCTTGCGCACCGACTGCACATACTTGTCGATCGCGAGCCGGGTCGCGGCGTCGTCCCACGACAGTGGGATGTGCACGATGCGGGTCGGCACCTGCATGTCCTCGATCGCGGGCAGCGCCTTTTCCGCCGCCAGCAGCAGCTCCATCAGCTTGGACAACGGCAGCACGCGCGAGTCGTAGTACACCTGCAGCGAGCGGATGCCGGGCGTGAGGTCGAGGATGCCGGGCACGGCGTCGGCCTGCAGCTTCGTCATCAGCGCGTGCACGCGGAAACGCAGGTTGAGGTCGAGCACCAGCGGGCCGTATTCGACCAGCAGGTATTTGTCGCCGGCACGGCGGTAGACCACGGCGACGGGGTTGTCGGTTTCAGGGGTGCGGTGCAGCACCGGCTCGGCCAACGTCTCGCCCCTCTCCCCTTGCGGGAGAGGGGCGGGGGAGAGGGGGGGCGGGGTGAGGCCATTGCACATGCCCTCACCCTCTCCCCAACCCTCCCCCGTCAAGGGGGAGGGAGTCAATGTCGCGATCGCGGCGTCTTGCGCCGCCTCCATGTGCTCGGCCTGCGCCTGCGACAAGCGCTTGAAGCGCACGGTGTCGCCGGGACGCAGCTGGCCCATCTTCCACAGCTCGGCCTGCACGATGGTGGCCGGGCAGACGAAGCCGCCGAGACTGGGGCCGTCCGGGCCGAGGATCACCGGCATGTCGCCGGTGAAGTCGACCGCGCCGATGGCGTAGGCGTTGTCGTGGATGTTGGACGGATGCAGGCCGGCTTCGCCGCCGTCCTTGCGCGCCCACTGCGGGCGCGGGCCGATCAGGCGCACGCCGGTGCGGCTGGAGTTGTAATGCACCTCCCAGTCGGTGGCGAAGAACATCTCGATGTCGGCGTCGGTGAAGAAGTCCGGCGCGCCATGCGGACCGTAGAGCACGCCGATTTCCCAGGCATGGCCGTAGGCGGGGATCAGGGCGGCGAGCAGCGCCACGCCATTGTTCGATGCTGCCGCTGCCGGGATATGCAGCACGTCGCCGACCCGCAGCGTGCGGCCGGCGTGGCCGCCGAACTGGCCGAGGGTGAACGTGGCCTTGCTGCCCAGGTAATCCGGCACGTCGAAGCCACCGCGCACCGCGAGGTAGGCGCGGCAGCCGGTGTCCTTGATCGCGCCGAGCTTGAGCATCGCGCCGGCCTTCACCGCGTGCGCGGCCCAGTTGGCCAGCGGCTGTCCATCGAGTTCGGCGCCCATGTCGGCACCGGCGAGTGCAACCACGCTGTCACAGTTGAAGCGCAGCGTGGGGCCGGCCACCGTCAGTTCGAGCGCGGCCGCGCCCTCTTCGTTTCCAGCCAGCCGGTTGGCGAGCCGCAGCGCCAGTGCATCCATCGGCCCCGACGGCGGCACGCCGACGTCCCAGTAGCCGGTGCGGCCCGGCCAGTCCTGGAGGCTGCTCTGCACGCCGGGCTCGATGACGTCGATCGTCGCGGGGCGGTAATGGAAGGCGTTGAGGTAGCGCGTGGTCTGGCGCCCTTCCCTGAACACTGCGTCGCGCACGATCTGGCCGAGATAGCCGAGGTTGGTCTCGATGCCGGCGACGCGGGTTTGGGCCAGCACCTGCTGCATCTTGGACAGTGCTTCGGCGCGATCCTGTCCCTTGACGATGAGCTTCGCCACCATCGGATCATAGAACGGCGGCACGTCGGAACCGCGCTCGACCCAGGTTTCGATCCGTGCGTCCGCCGGAAGAACCACCTCGGTGAGCACGCCGGCGGCAGGCTGAAAATCCTTGCCCGGGTCTTCGGCATAGAGGCGCACCTGCATCGAAGCGCCCTTGGGTTCGGCCTTGAAGCCGGACAGGTCCAACTCGCCGGCCGCCTCCTTCACCATCCATTCGACCAGATCGACACCGGTCACTTCCTCGGTGACGCCGTGCTCGACCTGCAGGCGGGTGTTCACTTCGAGGAAATAGAATTCGCCACTTTGCGTGTCGTAGACGAACTCGACCGTGCCGGCCGACCGGTAGCCGACCGCCTCGCCCAAACGTACCGCGGTGGCGAGCAGGCTCGACCGCTGAGACTCGGTGAGGCCGGGCGCCGGGGTTTCCTCGATGACCTTCTGGTTGCGTCTTTGAACAGAACAGTCGCGCTCGCCCAGCGCGACGACATGCCCCTTGCCGTCGCCGAAGATCTGCACCTCGATGTGGCGCGCGTGCTCGACGTATTTCTCGAGGAAGATGCCGGCCTCCTTGAAGTTGGCGCGCGCCAGCCGCTCCACCGACTGGAAGGCTTCCACCAGTTCGTCGGCGCTCCAGATCAGGCGCATGCCGATGCCGCCGCCGCCGGCGGTGCTCTTCAGCATCACCGGATAGCCGATGCGCGCGGCTTCGGCCTGGGCGTGACCGGCGTCACCCAGCAATCCGGAACCCGGCAGCAGCGGCACCTTGTTGTGTTCGGCCAGGTCTCGCGCGGTGTGCTTGAGGCCAAAGGCGCGCATCTGCGCAGGGCTGGGGCCGATGAAAGCGATACCGGCCGCAGCGCAGTCCTCGGCAAAGCCGGGGTTCTCGGAAAGGAAGCCGTAGCCGGGGTGGATCGCCTGGGCGCCAGTGGTCTGAGCCGCTTCGAGCATTTTCTCGGCACGCAGGTAGCTCTGCGCCGCCGGCGCGGGGCCGATCTCGACTGCTTCGTCGGCCAGTCGCACGTGCAGCGAATGGCGGTCCGCTTCCGAATAGACGGCCACCGACTTCACCCCCATGGTGCGCAGGGTGCGAATGATGCGGCAGGCGATGGCGCCGCGGTTGGCGATGAGGACCTTGTCGAACATGGTTTGCTTCCTTGCGGGTCGTCCCGCGTGCGGTCTCCGCGACGGGACGTCCCACCGTGGATTGTTAAATCCGGATTCCCCCTTCACTACGAGTCCGTTCGCCCTGAGCCTGTCGAAGGGCTGCCCACGTAGAAACAGGGCCACGTCGGCAGGCTCGTGACAGGCTTCGACAAGCTCAGCCCGAACGGTGGTTAGGAGTCACATCACGTCCCAGATCAATACCCGGATAGGCGTCGGGTTGTAGGCGTTGCACGGGTTGTTGAGCTGCGGGCAGTTGGAGATCAGGCACAGCACGTCCATCTCGGCGCGCATCTCGACGTATTTACCCGGCGCCGACACGCCGTGGGCGAAGGTCAGCCCACCCGCGGGCGTCACTGGCACGTTCATGAAGAAGTTGATATTGCTGGTGATGTCGCGCTTGGTGAGGCCGCCGTCATAGTGCGCAAGTGCGTGCAGAAAGCTGTCGCGGCAGGAGTGCATCGGCCGCTTGTTCAGCGCGTAGCGCACCGTGTTGCTCTCGCACGAGCAGGCGCCGCCGAGCGTGTCGTGGCGGCCGCAGGTGTCGGCGGTGATCGTCAGCATGACCCTGCCTTCGGTCGACATCAGTTGCGTGCCGGTGGTGAGATACAAAGCGCCCTGCGCGCGCACGGTGTCGGCAGCGCTGTAACGCTCCTCGGGGTCGCGCGCGTTGAAGAACAGCGTGTCGACCGCCTGGTTGCCTTCGAGGTCGAGGATTCGGAAGACCTGGCCTTTTTTGATTTCGTGGATCCACGGATCGCCGGCGTCGACGACGGCATCGACGACAGCGTGCCTGGGATCGAAAGGACTTTCGACGAGGTTGAAGATGCTCATGTCTGGCCTCAGCGATAAAGGATTTCGGTTTGATAGAAGCCGCGCTGGTTTTCGGCGCAGCTGTTGCGACAGACGTCGTCGGCCCCTGGCGCGCTGGCCTTCCACGCGGTCAGCATGACGTCGCCTGGCGCGTAGTCGGGGCGCGGATCGAGCGGATGCGGCGCGGCGGACACTACCACCAGCACATTCATCTCGAAGCGCAGGTCAAGGTAGGAACCGGGGCGCGAATTCACCTCGTCGAAGTGCAGCCGCCCGGCTTCGTCGGCGACGACCTTGCTGAAGAAGTTCACGTTCGCCACCACGTCACGCTTGCCCAGGCCCCATTTGCCGAGCTCGACCAGCAGGCCGTCGCGGCCGTTGCGGTACATGGCATTGCGGTGGGTCTGATAGGTCGCTTCGCCGTATTTCGTCTTCACCATTTCTGCGTTGCTGACGCCGCACACGGTGTCGTGCCAGCCGCAGGTATCGGCAATGACCGAGCACAGCACGTGACCCATGTCGGAGTAGAGTGCGTGCCCCGTCGTCAGGCGCGCGGTGTGCTGCGCCTTCAGGGTGTCGGGCATGTTGTAGCGCTCGAGCTTTTCCTCGGCGTTGTAGAACAGCGCTGAGATGTTGGCGCGGCCGGTCAGATCGGTGAGCCGCAGTGCGTTGCCGCGGCGGAGGATACCCGACCAATGGCAGCCGCCTGGCAGGGCTTCCTCCCACAGGAACAGCTCCGGGGGGATGGGATTGAGGTGTTGTGCCACGTGAAATCCAGTCGATAGGTTGATTGCCCGCATTGCCTTTTTCAACCGGCAGCCGGCGCATGCAGGGGCGGGATGATGGCCGCCAGCAGTTGCAGACGGCCGGTGATGACGCCGCGCTGGGCGAGCATTTCATGGGTGATGGCCTGGAGCTTGGCGGCCGGGCCCTGGACCAGGATCACCTCCAGCATCTGGTCCTCGGTCAGGTGTACATGCAGCGAGCTGATGACCTCGGCGACGTGGTGGTACTGGATGTCCGCCAGCCGCTCCTGCAGGCCGCGCGCCGCGCGGTTGTAGAGCAGCGTGAGGGTGCCCGCCATGACCTCGTTGCCGAGGGCGCGCTTGTGCTCGGCCAGCTGGTAATTGACCATTTCGCCGATGGCCTGCGAGCGGCTGCCGTAGCCGCGGCTCTCGACCATGCGGTCCAGTTCGGCCAGCAGGTCGGGCGGCAGCGAGACGCTGATGCGGCTGACCAGCGTGGAGACCTTGTCCTCTTTCGTCGTCATGGTGATCCTGTCCAGGCTGTCAGAACATGTAGCTGTAGCGTTCGACTTCCCACTTGGAAACCGACAGGTGGTAGGCCTCCCACTCCTCGGTCTTGTAGCGGATGAACTCGTCGCGCAGTTCGCGGCCGAGCGTGGCTTCGACCAGCGGGTCGGCGGCGAAGGCGGCGACCGCCTCCTGCAGGGTCTGCGGCAGGAACTCGATGCCGCGCGCGCGGCGCTCGTCGTCGCCGATGGCGTACAGGTTGTCCTCGTTCGGGTTGCCCGGGTTCAGGGCCTCGCGGATGCCTTCCAGGCCGGCGGCCAGCACGAGCGTTGCAGCCAGGTAGGGGTTGACCGCGCCGTCGGCGTTGCGCGATTCGCAGCGGCCGCCGCCGGCCGGGATGCGGACCGAGTTGGTGCGGTTGTTGGAGCCCCAGGAGTTGAACACCGGCGCCCAGGAAAAGTAGCTCATGGCGCCGCGCCGCACCAGGCGCTTGTAGCTGTTCACGGTCGGCGCAAACACGGCGCACAGGGCGCGGCCGTGCTTGAGGATGCCGGCGACGAAGCTGTAGCCGAGCGGGGTCAGGCCGATGCCGTGGGGGTCGTCCTCGGGCGCGCAGGCGAACAGGTTCTGGCCGCTCTCGAGGTCATAGAGCGACATGTTGAAGTGGGCGCCGTTGCCGGTCTTGTCGGCGAAGGGCTTGGGCATCATGGTGGCGAGCAGGCCTTCCTCCTTGGCGTAGTGCTTGGCCATGAAGCGGAAGAAGGTCAGCCGGTCGCAGGTGGTCAGGGCATCGGCGTAGTTGAAGTCGAACTCGAACTGGCCGTTGGCGTCCTCGTGGTCGAAGGAATACAGGTCCCAGCCGAGATCGTTGAT
>JAJXTE010000099.1 GCA_021784115.1 Pseudomonadota bacterium
CGGGAACGGGCTTATTTTACACGGCCTTTAAGGCGCTTCCATGAATCTGCGGTGCCCCTTACTGAATGCCCTGTGACGCCAGCCAGCGTTTCAGCGCATGGGCTTCCATGGCACCGGAGATGCGCGCCGCCTCGGCACCATTCCTGAACAGGATCAGGCTGGGGATGCCCTTGATGTGGTGACGCATCGACACCTGCGGATGGGCTTCGGTATCGACCTTGGCAAAACGTACGCGCGTGGCCATCTCGGACGCCACCTGCAGGAACACCGGCGCCATCATCTTGCAGGGGCCGCACCAGCCGGCCCAGAAGTCGACCAGCACCGGCAGGCCGGCCTTGGCGATAAAACGGTCGAAGTTGTCGCCGGTGAGGTCAACCGGTTTACCGGGCAACAGTTGCGTGCCGCATTTGCCGCACTTGGGCACATTCGACAGCCGATCGTCGGGGACGCGATTGATGGCGAGGCAATGGGGGCAGGCGAGTTCCATGAGGCGGTCCTTGAAACGGTGGATGACCGCTTCAAGGTGGTGGCGTGCACTGGAAATTCAAGCGCACGCCAGAGGGGTCTCAGGCGCGGGCGAGCAGCGGCACCAGTTCGCCGGCGGCGTCGAGCGCAGACGTGTCGTCGAAACCGCCGACGTGGGTGTCGCCGATGAAGACCTGCGGGACGGTGCGGCGGCCACCGGAGCGGGTCATCATTTCTTCCTGCTTCGCCGGGTCGAGGTCGATGCGGATCTTTTCGATCTCGGTCACGCCGCGGCTCTTGAGCAGGCGCTCTGCGGCGACGCAGTAGGGGCAGACGGCAGTGCAATACATTACGACTTTGGCCATTCGGGACTCCTTATTTCTGGGTGACGGGCAGGTTGGCGCGTTCCCACGCGATGATGCCGCCCGCCTGGTTGTAGACGGTTTCGAAGCCTGCTTTTTTCAGCACGCGGCAGGCATGCGCCGAGCGGTTGCCGCTGCGGCACGTGACCAGGATCGGTTTGTCCTTGAACTTGTCGAGTTCCTTCAGCCGGCCGGCCAACTGGCCGAGCGGAATGTGCTTGGCCTTGGGAATGTGGCCGGCGGCGTATTCCTTGTCCTCGCGCACGTCGAGCACAAGGGCGTCGTCGTTGTAGAGCCGGGTGGCCTTCAGCGTGTCGGCCTCCTCGATGCCGGACAGCTTGCCGCCGATGAAGGACCACACCAGCATGGCGCCGGATACCGCCGCCACCGCCAGCAGCATCCAGTTCTGCTGCAGGAATTGAACGTCCATGCGTGTTCCCCTTACAGACCGCAGCCGGTTTTGACACCGGCCTTCTTCAGCATGATGTCCATCGGGCAGAAGCGCGTGATGCCGGACTGGAACAGGTTGAAGCCGACGAAAGCGGTGAACCACAGCCACGACACATGACTCATGTCGACGCTGCCGGAAACGTGCGCCAGCGCCAGCGAAAGCATGATGAAAAATCCGGCGATGATGCGGACCATACGTTCAACGGTCATGATTTATTCCTCGGAGAAACAACGAAAAAGATAAGAGCGGTCCATGTTTTTTCAAGCCTGGGGCTCGCTGCGTTTTTGCCAGATGTAATACAGCAGCGGAATGACGACCAGGGTGAGCGCAGTGGAGGCGAAGGTGCCGAAAATCAGCGATACCGCGAGGCCGCCGAAAACCGGGTCGGTGATCATGATCGCCGAGCCCAGGATGATGGCGAGCGCGGTCAGCAGAATGGGCCGCAGCCGCACTGCGCCGGCCTCGATCACCGCTTCCTTGAGGCCGTAGCCTTGGGCGCGGTAATCGACGATGAAGTCGATCAGCAGCAGCGAGTTGCGCACCACGATGCC
Source organism: Pseudomonadota bacterium (assembly GCA_021784115.1). Lineage (GTDB taxonomy): Bacteria > Pseudomonadota > Gammaproteobacteria > Burkholderiales > Thiobacillaceae > Thiobacillus. The sequence goes on from JAJXTE010000099.1 coordinate 1,830, forward strand.
GGCCAGGGCGATGACGCCGATCATCGAGGTGGCGGTGAAGGCCTGGCTGGTGGCCCAGTGGCCGGGGAAGACGCCGATCAGGGTCAGCGGAATGGCGCCCATCACGATCATCGGCATGATGAAGGACTTGTAGTAGCCCACCAGCAGCAGGTAGATGAACACCAGGGCGATGATGAAGGCCGAGCCGAGGTCGCGGAACACGTCCAGGGTCAGGCGCATTTCACCGCCCCACAGCAGGTGGTAGCCGGTGACGTCGTCGGGCGTGGCCTGGGTGAAGCCCAGATTGCCGGTCTTGAAGCGCACGCCATTGGGCAGCAGGGTGCCGTCCAGCATCTTGTCCAGCGCCAGCACGGCGTAGACCGGGCTGGAGGTGATCATTTCACCCCCCACCATGACCATGGGATGCTGGTCGCGGTCGTAGATGGGCTTGCCGTAGGGGGCGGTTTCCACCTTGGCGATCGCGCCCAGCGGCACCTGCTGGCCCATCATGTTGGTCAGGCGAATCGCCATCAGCGACTCGGGCGACTGGCGCTCCGCGCGCGGCAGGCGCACCACGATGTTGATGGGGTCGCGCGCGGAATCCACGTGCACCGAGCCGATCGACAGGCCCGACAGGTAATCGCGCAGCAGTTTGCCCACCTGGCCGGCGACGATGCCCGACAGGGCCGCTTTCTCGCGGTCCACCTGCACCGAGAAGGATTGCGTGGTGGCGGTCACCGAATCGTCGGTGTTGATCATGCCGTAGACCGAGTCGAACGCGCGACGCACTTCGGGTGAGGCGCCGCGCAGTTTTTCATAGTCGGGCCCATACAGTTCGGCCAGCACCTGCGCCTGCACTGGCGGGCCGGGCGGGGTTTCGTAGAGCTTGATTCGGGCCTGCGGGAACGCCTGGCGCAGCGGCTTGAGGCTGTCGTTGAGCGCCTGCACGATCTGGTGCGACGAGATTGAACGCTGATGCTTGTCCACCAGGTTGACGCGGATCTGCGCCAGGTTGTCGCCGCGCTTGACGGGGTCGCCGCGTACGAGGGCGGCGAAGTCGATGGGCGCGGTCATGCCGAGGAAGGTCTGGTAATCGGTGACGAAGCGGTTTTGCGCCAGTACGCCGCCCACCGCACGCGCGGCGCGGTCGGTCTCTTCCAGCGTGGTGCCGGCCGGGGTGTCGATTTCCACCAGGAAGGTGTTGGTGTTGTCGTTGGGCAGCATCTTCAGTTCCACCCCCAGCGCCGACAGCGGCCCGTTGATGCCCGAGGGACGGATGAATTGCCACGCCGGCATCAGCATGGCCACCAGCAGCAGGGCCAGCACCGCCAGGAACATCAGGTTGCGGCGGCCGCGATGCTCGATGAAGGGCGTGATGGTCTTGACGTAGGCGCGATGCAGCCGGTCGGTCTTGTGCGCGCCGGCCTCTTCCAGGCTTTCCTTGCGCGCCAGTTCGCTCAGCGCGGCTTTCTTCCGGAGCCACAGGTTGGTCGCCCACGGCACCACGATGTAGGCGATCAGCAGCGAGGCGATCATGGCCACCGGCACGTTGAACGGGATCGGCAGCATGAAGGGGCCCATCATGCCGGTGACGAAGGCCATTGGAATGAAGGCCAGGATCACCGCGATGGTGGCGATGTTGGTGGGGTTGCCGATTTCGTTGGTGGCCTGGATGACCACGTCCTTGAAATCGCGGTCGCCGATGCCGTGATGCAGGTGGCGGTGAATGTTCTCCACCACCACGATGGCGGCGTCCACCAGCAGGCCCAGCGACAGGATCAGCGCGAACAGGGTGATGCGGTTGATGGTCTGGCCGGCGAACAGGCCGATGGTCAGCACCACGAACAGGATCAGCGGCACCGTCAGGGTGACGATGCCGGCTTCGCGCCAGCCGAGAAAGAACACCAGGATCACGACCACCGAGCCGATGGCGATGCCCAGATGCTCGACCAGGGTGTTGACCGCATCGTTGGCGCGGCCGCCGTCGTCGCGGGTCACGGCCACCGTGATGTCGGCGGGGATGGCCTGGCGTTTCAGCTGGTCGAGCTTCTTCAGCACGGCATCCGCCACCACCACCGCGTTGGTGCCGGCTTTCTTGGCGATGGCCAGCGTCACGGCCGGCGCTTCGCCGCGCGCGGCCTGCTTGCCGGCCGCGGGTCCATAGGCAAAGCGCGTGCTCTGGTCGATTTCCTCGGGGCCGTCCACGATCGTGGCCACGTCCTTCAGGAACACCGGCCGTCCGTTCGGTGCGCCGATGACAATATCGCCCACTTCCCGGGCATTGCCGAGGAAGCCCTGCACCCGCAGGGGCGAAACCCGGTTGTTGTCCACCAGGTTGCCGGCCGGAACCGCGACGTTCTGCCCCTGCAGCATCTTGTCCACCTGGTCGAGCGCGATGCCCGCGGCCGCCAGCCTGGCGGGCGAAATCCAGACATTGACCGCGCGCGGCGATCCGCCCAGGAGCTGGGTGAACGACACCCCGGGCACGTTGCGCAGGTGCTCCAGAATGCGGCTCGCCACCTGGCGGATCTGCAGATCGTCGAGCCTGCTGGACGACAGCGTCAGCGTCATGATCGGCACGTCGTCGACGTTGACCGGCTTGACAACCGGCTGCATGGCGCCGGGCGGCATGCGGTCCATGTTCTGCATCAGCTGGTTGTAGAGCTTGACCAGGCTTCTTTCCTGATCTTCGCCCACCTTGAACTGCACGGTCACGAGGCCGAAATCCGGGGCCGCGTAGCCGAAAGTGTGATCCACGCCGGACTGGGCGTTCATGATGGCTTCGAGCGGCTTGACGACCAGATTCTGGATTTCCTGCGGCGAGGCGCCCGGCTTGGCGACGATGATGTTGGCGGCCGGCACCACGATCTGCGGGTTGTATTCGCGCGGGGTGACGAACAGCGCCATGATGCCCGCCAGCGCGACCGCCAGCATGATCATGGCGGTGATCTTGGATTCAATGAAAATGCCGGCGAGCTTGCCGGCGATATTGAGCGGAGCGGAACGCTCAGTCATGGGCAACCCCGCTCACCTTGTCGCCATTTTCCAGCTGGCCGACATTGGAGACGACCACCTTGTCGCCCGGGTTCAGGCCAGACTGGATTTCCACCCTATCCTGCTCGCTGGCACCCGTGCGCACCATGCGATAGCGTGCGATGCCCTGCGCGTCGACCACGAACACGCCGGTGATGCCGGCGCGCTCGGCCAAGGCCGCAGCCGGCACGCGAATGCCCGCGCGTTCACCGACGGCAAACCCCACGCGAACGAAATTTCCGCTGGAGAGGCCGCTGCCCGCGGGCAGGTCGATCTTGACCAGATGGGAATGGCTGGCCGGGTCGGCCGCGGGCACCACCTGGGCAATCACTCCCTCGATCGGCGCCAGGTTCGCATCGCCATCGGGCGTGATGGCGACCTTCTCGCCGGTCTTGATGCGGGCGTACACGTCGCTGCTTACCTGGGTGCGCACCTGGAGTTTCTTCAGGCCTTCGATGACCAGCACCGGGCGGCCGGGGGCGGCAAGATCGCCGGCATTCGCCATTTTCTGCGTGACGACACCGTTGATAGGCGCCACCACCGAGGCATAGCGCAACTGGCCGGATGCCAGTCCGAGTCCGGCGCGGGCGGCAGCAACCTGTTGCTGCGCGACCTGGTATTGCAGACGGACCTTGTCCCACTGCAGCTTCGGAATGGCTTCTTCCTTGTACAGGGCGCCAAAGCGCTCGTAGTCGAGCTTGGCGTCGGCCAGCGCGGCCTCAGCCTGGGCGAGTCCGGCGCGCGCCTGGCCCATCTGCCCCTGGATATCGGTGGGATCGACCACGAACAGCAATTGGCCGGCCTTGACCGCTTGCCCTTCCTCGACCCTGATCTCGCGGATATAGCCCATCAGCCGCGAGGCCACCTGGACCTGGTCCTCCGAAACCACCGCGCCTGGCGCGTCCACGCGCACGCTCAGCGGGGCCTGCTGCACGGTCTCCACCTCGGCCGCCACCGTGCGGCCGGCGGCGGCAGCCTGTTGTTCGGGGGGCTCGTGTTTGCCGCAACCGTTGACCAGACCGACCGCCAGGCCAAGCAACGCGACGCGCAAAAAGGGGAATTTAGCCATAGCGTTCATATCGGATTGCTCACAGTTGGTCCGGTTGCAGGCGGCCGACCGCCAGACGGGCGTTGGCGCGTTGCACCTTGAGTTCGTAGCGCGCGGCCACCAGGTCCGCCCGGGTCTTGTCCAGCTGGGCCTGCGCGCCCAGCAATTCGGTGATCGTCGTCACCCCGCTGGCATAGCGTTTTTCCACGATGCGCTGGGCCTCCTCGGCCTGGCTCACCGCGAGTTCCCGTGCGGCGACGCGCCGCTGCGCTTCATCGGCGCGACGCCACGCTTCTGCCACCTGGTAGGTGATGCCGTTCTCGGCCTGGCTGAGCTTCGCCGCCAGTTCGTCGCGGCTGGCCTGGGCCCGCTGGACGGCGCCGTTGGTGACGCCGCCGTCGAACAGCTGCCACGACACCTGGCCGCCCAGCGTATAGGAATGGGCGTCGAACCCGACGGTGTTGTCGTTGGTGTCGAAACGTGCCAGCAGCCCGGCCTGCGGATATTTGCCGGCGCGCGCCACCTTGACGGCAGCCTGCGCCGCGTCCAACTGGTTGCGCAACGCGGCCAGACCGGGATTCGATTTGAGCGCTTCGGCCTGATAGTCGGCCAGCTTGCCCTGAAGCGGCCGCACCTCCACGTCCCCTGCCACGTCCAGGGGTTCGGACAGGGGCATGCCCAGCAGCAGGTGGAGCTGATCAAGGGCCTGCTGCACGGCATTTTCCCCCTGGGCCTGTTGCACCTTCACATCCTCCAGGTGCACCTTGGCGGACAACAGGTCGCTCTTCACCACCACGCCGCCCCTGAACAGATTGTCGACGGTCTTGACAAAGGATTCGGCCGCGCTGCGGCCCTGCTTGGCGACATCCTCATACGCGCGCGCCGCGTGCACGCCCTCGTAGGCGCGCAGCACGTCGAAAATCACTTTCTGGCGCGCCAGCACATCGCCCTGGCGGGCGGCCCGCAAATACGCCTGGGCCTGTTCGTTGTAGCCCTCGATCATGCCGCCGGTATACAGCGGCAACTGGGCCTCCAGGCGGGCGTTGAAATTATTGACCGGGTCGGGGTGATTGAGGTTGTATGGCGCGACATTCAGGACGTTGGGATTGGCAGGATTGAATTCACCCGCGCCGAAGTCGTTGAACGTGGCGGTGCGCTGCGACAGCTTGAGGCCAAAGGCATTGAGTGCATCATTGGTGCGGGTGACATTGACCGAGGCGGTCAGCTTGGGCAGTCGCGCGCCTTTGCTCTGTTTGACCGCGGCTTGCGCCTGATCGATCTGCGCACCCGCGACGATGATGTCCGGATTTTGCGCCAGCGCGCGCTGCACGGCCTGGGCGAAATCCAGCGTTTCCGCCTGCGCGGCGGTCGCGAAGGCCATCAAGCACAGAACGTCCAGCAATCTCGGCCGGGCGGGTGTTTTGTTCGTCAGCTGCATTCGTCACCTCTTGTCGGGCGGGCCGCGCAGCCCATCAGGCTACGCGTTGAATATTAGAAAACGATTATATATGAATTGCTGATAGCGCTCCAAGCAGCTTTTATCGCCACGCCAAAACAACCTGGCCAATGAAATGGCGATTGCCG
>JAJXTE010000100.1 GCA_021784115.1 Pseudomonadota bacterium
CCGGCTTCGGTCGCCTTGTGCATGGCTTCATCGGTGCCGGACAGGCCTTCGACGAACGTCAGCGCCGGCACCAGGTTGCGCGCGCCGATCAGCATGCCGGCGATGACCAGTTCCTTCACCGCGTTGGCGTTGGCGCCCGGTGCGTTGAATACCGGCACGCCGCGCTCCGACAGCTTTTTCACCGGGATGTTGTTGGTCCCCGCGCCGGCGCGGGCGATCGCGCGCACCGATGCAGGGATGTCCATCTCATGCATGTTGGCCGAGCGCACCAGGATGCCATCCGGGTCGGCGACGTCGCCGCCGACCGTGTAATGCTCGGGCAGCCGCGCCAGTCCGCGTGCGGAGATGGCGTTGAGGGTCAGGACCTTGCGCGGCTCAGCCATGGCTTTTCTCGAAGTCGCGCATGCAGTCGACCAGCGCGCGCACGCCCTCGACCGGCATCGCGTTGTAGATCGAGGCGCGCATGCCGCCGACCGAGCGGTGGCCCTTGAGTTGCAGCAGGCCGCGCTCCTTGGCGAGCTTGAGGAAAGCCTCGTCGAGCGCGGCATCCTTCAGGGTGAACGGCACGTTCATCAGCGAGCGATTTTCCTTCGCCACCGGCGACGCGTAGAAGTCGGTTGCGTCGAGCGCGTCATACAGCAGCCCGGCCTTTTCGCGGTTGGTCTTTTCCATTGCGACAAGGCCGCCGCGCGCCTTCAGCCACTTGAACACCAGCCCCGCCGTGTACATGGCGAAGGTGGCAGGCGTGTTGTACATCGAGTCGTTGTCGGCGTGGATCTTGTAGTCGAACATGGTCGGGGTGCCTTTCACGGTCTCGCCGATCAGGTCGTCGCGCACGATGACGATGGTCAGCCCGGCCGGGCCGATGTTCTTCTGCGCGCCGGCGTAGATCACGCCGAACTTCGACACATCGACCGGACGCGACAGGATGGTCGACGACATGTCGGCCACCAGCGGCACGCTGCCGGTCTCCGGCGTCCAGAACATCTCCACGCCGCCGATGGTTTCGTTCGGCGTGTAGTGCACGTAGGCCGCGTTGGCATCGAGCTTCCAGTGGTCCTGCATCGGCGCATAGCTGAAGTTCTTGTCTTCGCTGGAGGCCACCACGTTCACCGCGCCGTATTTCTTGGCTTCCTTGATGGCCTTCTTCGACCATTCGCCGGTGTTGAGGTAATCGGCGCCGGCTTTGCCACGCAGCAGGTTCATCGGCACCATCGCGAACTGGCTCGACGCGCCCCCCTGCAGAAACAGCACCTTGTAGTTGGCGGGAATGCCCATCAGTTCGCGCAGGTCGGCCTCGGCCTCGGCGGCGATGCCCATGAACTCCTTGCCGCGATGGCTCATTTCCATCACCGACATGCCGCTGCCGTGCCAGTCGACCAGCTCGGCCTGCACCTGTTGCAGCACATCCTTGGGCAGCACGGCGGGGCCGGCGCTGAAGTTATAGATTGTCATGGTCAGGATCTCCTCATTCCTCTTCGTTGTCGGATTCAGCCAGTTTTTCCAGGCCGATCAGCGTCTCGCCCTTGTCCAGGTTGATCAGCGTCACACCCTGGGTGGCGCGGCTCATGGCGCGAATTTCCTTGACGCGCGTGCGGATCAGCACGCCGCCGGTGGTGATCAGCATGATCTCGTCGTCTTCCTTCACCAGCGTGGCGGCGACCACGCGGCCGTTGCGCTCGCTGGTCTGGATCGCGATCATGCCCTGCGTGGCGCGTGCGTGGCGGGTGTATTCGGCGATCGGCGTGCGTTTGCCGTAGCCATTTTCGGTCGCAGTCAGCACGAAATCATTCTCGTCCTCGGCCACCAGCAGCGAAATCAGTTTCTTGCCCTTGGCGAGCTTCATGCCGATGACGCCGCGGGCGGTACGACCCATCGGGCGCACGTCGTTCTCGTCGAAGCGCACCGCCTTGCCGCCGTCGGAGAACAGCATCACATCGTGGCGGCCGTCGGTGATCGACGCGCCGATGAGGAAATCGCCGTCGTCCAGCCCCACCGCGATGATGCCTGCGGTGCGCGGACGCGAGAAGTCGCTCAAGGGCGTTTTCTTGACGATGCCGTTGCTGGTCGCCATGAACACGTAGTGGTCGTCGTCGAAGGTCTTGACCGGCAGCAGCGCGTTGATCTTCTCGCCGTCTTCCAGCGGCAGCAGGTTGACGATGGGCTTGCCGCGCGCGGTGCGTCCGCCCTGCGGCACGTTGTAGACCTTGAGCCAGTAGAGCCGCCCGCGGTTGGAGAAGCAGAGGATGTAGTCGTGGGTGTTGGCGATGAACATCTTCTCGATGAAGTCTTCATCCTTGGTGCCCGCGGCCTGCTTGCCACGCCCGCCGCGCTTCTGCGCGCGATAGTCATCGATCGGCTGCGACTTCATGTAGCCGCCGTGCGACAGCGTGACGACCATTTCTTCCGGCTTGATCAGGTCCTCCATCGACATGTCCTGCGCGTTCTCGACGATGGCCGAGCGGCGCGCGTCGCCGAACTGCTCCTGGATCTGGGTGAGCTCCTCGCGGATGATCTGGGTGATGCGCGCCGGGTTGGCGAGGATGTCCAGAAGATCGGCAATCTTCGCCATGATCTCCTTGTACTCGCCGATGATCTTGTCCGACTCGAGGTTGGTCAGGCGCTGCAGCTGCATTTCCAGAATGCGCTGCGCCTGGATCTCGGAGAGGCGGTAGCCGTCGGCGTGCAGACCGAATTCGGGGCCGATGTTCACCGGGCGCGAGAACTCGGGATCGATGCGCGCCAGCATTTCCTCGACCATCGCCGACTTCCAGGCACGGCCGAGCAGGCGCTCCTTGGCGATCACCGGGGTTTCCGACGACTTGATCAGCTCGACGATGTCGTCGACGTTGGCCAGCGCCACCGCCAGGCCTTCGAGGATGTGGCCGCGCTCGCGCGCCTTGCGCAGATCGAACACGGTACGGCGGGTGACGACTTCGCGGCGGTGGCGCAGGAAGGCGTCGAGCATTTCCTTCAGGTTGAGCAATCGGGGTTGCCCGTCGATCAACGCCACCATGTTCATGCCGAAGGTGTCCTGCATCTGCGTCTGCTTGTACAGATTGTTCAGGATGACGTCGGCGTTCTCGCCGCGCTTCAGTTCGATGTAGACGCGCATGCCCGACTTGTCGGACTCGTCACGCAGGTCGGCAATACCATCGATCTGCTTCTCGCGCACCAGCTCGCCGATCTTGATCAGCAGGTTGGCCTTGTTCACCTGATAGGGCAGCTCGTCGATGATGATGGCCTGCTTGCCGCCCGCCTTGTCGAGGTCCTCGACGTGGCAGGTGGCGCGCATCACCACGCGGCCGCGGCCGGTACGGTAGCCGTCGCGCACGCCAGACAGGCCGTAGATGATGCCGGCGGTCGGGAAGTCCGGCGCCTTGACGATCGCGATCAGCGACTCGATGTCGGTCTCGGGGTCGTCGAGCAGCGTGTGCAGCGCGGTGCAGATATCGGTGAGGTTGTGCGGCGGGATGTTGGTCGCCATGCCCACCGCGATGCCGGACGAGCCGTTGATCAGCAGGTTGGGGATCTTGGTCGGCAGCACCAGCGGCTCATGCTCGGAGCCGTCGTAGTTGGGGCCGAAGTCGACCGTTTCCTTGTCGAGGTCGGCCAGCAGCTCGTGCGCGATCTTCGCCATGCGCACTTCGGTGTAACGCATCGCCGCCGCGTTGTCGCCGTCGACCGAGCCGAAGTTGCCCTGGCCGTCGATCAGCGGGTAGCGCAGCGAGAAGTCCTGCGCCATCCGCACCATGGTGTCGTACACCGCGGTGTCGCCGTGCGGGTGGTACTTACCGATCACGTCGCCGACCACACGGGCCGACTTCTTGTAAGCCTTGTTCCAGTCGTTGCCCAACTCGTTCATCGCGAACAGCACGCGACGGTGTACGGGCTTGAGGCCGTCGCGCACGTCCGGCAGCGCGCGCCCCACGATCACGCTCATCGCGTAATCGAGATAGGAGCGCCGCATCTCCTCTTCGAGGCTGACCGGGAGGGTTTCTTTGGCAAACTGTTCCATAACCGGCTTTTTATTTGTTCAGGCTTTAAAGCCCGTGATTTTAGCATGGCCGACCGCCTCGCCTGCCTTTGCCAAACCTCGGCCAAACAACGAGAATGCAGGCCACCATGAAAGCCCCCGCCGACCTTATTCTCCTGCCGCAATGGGTGGTGCCCGTCGAAACGGAGGGAACGCTGACCGACCATGCCGTCGTCGTGCGGGACGGCCGCATACTCGATCTGCTGCCCGCCGACGCTGCACAGGCCCGCTACGCCGCCACGCAAACCCTCGCCCTGCCCGGCCACGCGCTCATCCCCGGCCTCGTCAACCTGCACGGCCATGCCGCGATGACGCTGTTCCGCGGCATGGCCGATGACCTGCCGCTGATGGACTGGCTCAACCAGCGCATCTGGCCAGCCGAGAAACAGCACGTATCCGAGGCCTTCGTGCGCGACGGCACCCTGCTCGCCGCCGCCGAGATGCTCGCGGGCGGCATCACCACCTGCAACGACATGTATTTCTTCCCGCAGGCGGCGGCAGAAGCGTATATGCAGGCCGGCATGCGCGCCACGCTGGGCATGATCGTGATGGAATTCCCCAGCGCCTACGCGTCGGACGCCGACGACTATCTGGCAAAGGGCCTGGCCCTGCGCGACGAACTGAAGGACGAGGCGCTGCTCTCCTTTACCTTCGCGCCGCATGCGCCCTACACCATTGCGGACGCCACGTTCGGCCGCATCGGAACCCTGGCCGAACAACTCGGTCTGCCCGTCCACACCCACATCCACGAGACCGCCGACGAAATCGAGCACAGCCTGACGCAATACGGCGTGCGCCCGCTGGAACGGCTGGCGAGACTGGGCCTGCTGGGTCCGAACTTCATCGGCGTCCACGCGGTGCACGTCAATGGGGCCGAGATCGAATTGCTGGCCGAACACGGCTGCCACGTGGCGCACTGCTCGAGTTCCAACCTGAAACTGGCCTCCGGCCTCGCGCCGGTGGTCGAGCTCATGCGGGCGGGCGTCAATGTCGGCCTGGGTACCGACGGCGCCGCCAGCAACAATCGCCTCGACCTGATCTCCGAGATGCGCATGACCGCCCTGCTCGCCAAGGGGGGCAGCGGCGATGCCTCTGCCCTTCCCGCCGCTACCGCGCTGAGAATGGCGACCCTCGACGCCGCCCGCGCGCTGAACCTCGACGACAAGATCGGCAGCATCGCCCCCGGCAAGCGCGCCGACCTGGTCGCGGTCGATCTGCGCGGCCTGGTCTGCCAGCCGATGTTTGACCCCGTCTCGCACCTGGTTTACGTTGCGGGACGCGAGCACGTCACCCACGTCTGGGTCGACGGCACGCTGAAACTGAATGACCGCCGGCTGGTCGATCTGGATACGGATGACCTGACCGCCCGCGCCAGCTACTGGCGCGCCAAACTCACCCCCTGAGATCCGCCATGAGCAACGTCGACGCCGCCGAAATCGCCAAGTTTTCCGAACTCGCCCACCGCTGGTGGGATCCGAACTCCGAGTTCAAGCCGCTGCACGAAATCAATCCGTTGCGTCTGAAGTGGATCGACAAGCAGGCGCCGCTGGCCGGCAAGAAGGTGCTCGACGTCGGCTGCGGTGGCGGCATCCTGGCCGAAGCCATGGCCGGGGCCGGCGCCACCGTGAGCGGCATCGACCTGTCGGAGAAGGCACTCAAGGTCGCCAAGCTGCACCTCTACGAGTCCGGCAAGACCGTCGACTACCAGCTGGTTTCCGCCGAGGACTACGCTGCCCGGCACGCCGGTGAATTCGACGTCGTCACCTGCATGGAAATGCTCGAGCACGTGCCCAATCCCGCTTCCGTCGTCGCCGCCTGCGCCAGGCTCGTCAAGCCGGGCGGCTGGGTATTCTTCTCGACGCTGAACCGCAACGCCAAGAGCTACCTGTTCGCCATTGTCGGCGCCGAATACCTCCTCAAGCTCCTGCCGCGCGGCACCCACGACTACGCCAAGTTCATCCAGCCGGCCGAACTCGCCCGCATGGCGCGCGAAGCCGGGCTCGACACCGAGGAACTGACCGGCATGACCTACAACCCGCTGACCAAGGTCTACAAGCTGGAAGCCGACACCGATGTCAACTACCTGCTGGCGACGCGACGGGGGGATTGAAACCGTGAAGCTCGAGAACATCCGCGCCGTCCTGTTCGACCTCGACGGCACCCTGGTCGACACCGCGCCCGATCTCGGCCACGCGCTCAACCTGCAACGCGCGCGCCACGGGCTGCCGCCGCTGGCCGACGACGTCATTCGCCCGCAGGCCTCGCACGGCGCGCGCGGCCTGCTCGGCGTCGGCTTCGACCTGCAGCCCGACGACCCGCGCTTTGCCCACATGCGCGACGAATTCCTCCAGCTGTATGCCGACAACATTTGCCGCCACTCGCGCCCCTTCCCTGGCATCCTCGAACTGCTCGACGCGCTGGAGCGCCGCGGCCTGGCCTGGGGCGTGGTCACCAACAAGCCGGCGCGCTTCACCGAGCCGCTGATGTCGGTGCTCGACCTGGCCGAGCGCGCCGCCTGCATCGTTTCCGGCGACACCTGCCCGCAACCCAAGCCGCACCCGGCCCCGATGCTCGCGGCGGCCGACCTGTGCGGCGCCCTGCCCGGGCAGTGCCTGTACCTGGGCGATGCCGAGCGCGACATCCAGGCCGCCAGCGCCGCCGCCATGCCGGCGCTGGTCGCCGCCTGGGGCTATCTCGACGCCGCCGACCAGCCGCACACCTGGGGGGCCTGCGCGGAGATCCATCACCCGCTCGAAACCCTCGACTACCTGGCGTCCTGAGCATGGCCTACGGCTTTTTAAAGCAATTTCACCTCGCCACGATCGCCATCACGCTGACGCTATTCGTCCTGCGCGGCGTCTGGATGATGGCAGACTCCCCGCGGCTGCAGGCGCGCTGGGTGCGCATCGTCCCGCACGTCAACGACACCCTGCTGCTGGCCAGCGGCCTCAGCCTCGCCGTCCTGCTGGGGCAGTATCCGCTGGAGAATGGCTGGCTCACGGCCAAGCTTTTCGCGCTGATCCTGTACATCGTGCTCGGCACGGTCGCCCTTAAAGCCGGCAGGACCAAGGGGATGCGCATCGCCGCCTGGATTGCCGCCCTGCTCGTGTTCGGCTACATGGTGGCGGTTGCGGTCACCCGCGCCCCCGTCCCCTTCATGCACTAGGCCGCCACAGGAATCTTTCACGCCGCCGGAACTTTCCCTACGGCCGCCCGCTCTATGCGGTACACTAGTTGCAGCAGCGCACATGGGGCCGACCTGGCTTCGACGTGGGTCGCAAAGCAGCGTAGGGCATACCGAGGGTCAGAGCACCTCGTAAATCCAACTGAAAAACTTTAGTCGCAAACGACGAAAACTACGCCCTGGCCGCT
>JAJXTE010000101.1 GCA_021784115.1 Pseudomonadota bacterium
TCTGGCGGAAGCGGTGAGATTCGAACTCACGGATGGCTTGCACCATCGCCGGTTTTCAAGACCGGTGCCTTAAACCGCTCGGCCACGCTTCCATCGTGGGGTGCGCGCGCCGGTTTTAGTTCCGGCCGCCGCTCGCGCGGCTTAACTTGCTGTCGCAAGTTAGCCTGCACTAGCCGACTGCTGCGCAGTGCGGCCAAGACCGGTGCCTTAAACCGCTCGGCCACGCTTCCACGGCGCGCATTGTAGCGGGTTCGCCCGGCTTTGATGAGCGGACACACGAGAACGGCCTGACGTGGCTTCAACACGAGGTGTCGGATTTTCGATAGCGGCGCCCGCCCGCGCCGGACGGCTCGGTCATCCAAAGCTGAATAAAACCAAGATGTTGATCGGGACGTGACGGCGCGCGCGATTTGGCACAAATGGTGCTGGTCAGGAGGTGTCCGAAACAAGCTGGCACCCTCCATGAGCGATTTCTTTGAAATGTTGAGTTCGATCACCCGCCGGAGAAAAGCCGAAGGGGGATCCCCTTTCGCCTCCGTGAAGGCGACCGAGAGATGGCTTAAAACCCTGCATGCGGATTCGGATTACGACGCGCATCACGCGCTGGTGGAAGGACTGGAGCGCTTCAACGCGGAAAATGCGCCGGCCTCGCTCAGCCGCATGAAATCGCTGATGAAGCTTGAAGAGGCGGGCCTGCCTTTGCAGTCGCGCATCATCGAACAATATGTGCGCAACCAGGCTGCATTCCGCCTCGCGCGTCAGGCCTTGTGGCGCGAATCCTGGGTGTTCTGGTCGCTGCTGGCAGAAGCCTGGCTCAGGATGCTGAAGCAGGCCTATCGCAGCCCGGCGAGTGCGGAGCTCAAGCCGTTCGCGGCCGAGATCGCCACCCGCGCATTGCGCTATGCCGGCCGGGTGATGCGCTGGGACTACCATCAGGCACGCACGCCGGCCGCAACGGCCTGGCGACGGGTGCACAAGATCTATCGCCTGGTCGAGCGCGACGGCTTTGCCACCGAGGAGGTGCGGATCAATGCGCGCCCCACCCATTGTGCACGCGAATATGCGCTGGTGGTCTTGATGGGGCTGGTGCACCCGCTGGGATATCGGGCCCAGCAGGTGGAGGCCATCGCACAGATACTCGAAGGCTACGAGCCGCTGCCTCTGCCGGAACTGGTGCCGCAGAGCGAGGTGCATACGCATGTGGTGGATCTTTCCCTGTCGGAAGGTGCCAGTCTGATGGAGGGCGAGTACGTTCAGGGTCGCCGCCTGCGCTACTTCGCCCTGAGTTCCCTGGTCGACTATCTGAAATCACTCGATCAAACCTCGGACGCGGAGGCGGATAACGGGCTCACGCGGCAGATGGCGAGCCTGATCGAACGGGGCGGCATCCGCCGCAACCGTCAACGTACGCATCGCTTCGGGCGCGTGTGGGTGGCGGCGGGCATGGACCGGATACTCAGCGCGCTGGCCCACCCCGATTTGCCCAAGGAGCGTCCCGCACTCGAGCCGTGGATGCTGCGTGACGAGAGTACGGAAGGCATGGGGTTTGCCCTGTCCGAGACAACTGCGTTGCCGCATGGCAGGCTGGTGGCCGTCACCTGGGATCCGTCGGAGAATGTCTGGCAGTTGCTCGCGATACGCTGGGGGCGCGAGGAACAAGGGCAGCACCTGGTGGGTACCCAGCGTCTTTCACGCCATCCCAAGCGGGTGGAGGTCTTTTTCGAGGCGGATGTGCCGGGCATGACGCGTGAGCCGACCTGGGCCGTGTTCCTGCCGATGACGCATGCCGAGCAGGGCGTAAGCAATCTGCTGATCCCGCAAACGCATTATCAGCTCGGTGCACCGTTGATGTTGCGCGACGGCGACGTCGTCTATCAACTGCGGCTGGGCGAAGTGCAGGAAAGCCATGAGGGCTGGCTGCGCGTGGGCATGGATGTGGTCGGGCGGGAGCAGTTCGCCGCTGCTGCCTGAAACTCAGCGCGTGCGGATGTCGCCGAAATGAAAGTCGAATGAGCCCGCACGGCGGTCGCTGAAATACTGTTCCAGCGTCGCCCGCACGGTGCGGAAGGCGATTTCGTCCCAGGGGATATCGGCTTCGGTGAAAAGCCGCGTTTCGAGCGACTCGATGCCAGGCTGGAAATCGAGATCGAGCAGCCGGGCGCGGAACATGAAATAGACCTGGTTGATGTGCGGCAGGTTGTAAAGGGTATAGAGCCCGCCCACCTCGATGCGCGCACCGGCTTCCTCCCAGGTCTCGCGCGCTGCGCCCTCGAGCGTGGTCTCGCCGTTCTCCATGAAACCGGCCGGCAAGGTCCACAGACCGTATTTGGGTTCGATGGCGCGCCGGCACAGCAGTACCTTGTCTTCCCATTCGGGGATGCAGCCCACGACCATCTTCGGATTCTGGTAATGGATGGTGCCGCAGTCCGGGCATATATGGCGCGGCAGGTGGTCGCCGGTTGGCACGCGCAGCACCACGGCGCTGCCACATTCACTGCAAAAATTCATGCTGCATCCATTCAGTCCGGTTCGCGGCACGGTAACAAAATTCCCCCACCTCGATCAAGGGTGAAACTGGAATGGCAGTGCCCAAGCGATTATCATTCAAGGCCTTACTGTTGTCCTAATCGGCCATGCGTCCCTCCCACATCGAAACCATCCTCAACCGCGAATTCGAAAGCGCCGCCGACGGTCATCACACGCCTGTGATGCTGTGGGGGCCGCCTGGTGTCGGCAAGTCCCAGATCGTCGCCAAGATCGCCCAGCAGCACGGCGTGCCGCTGATCGACATCCGTTTGAGCCAGATGGAGCCGACCGACCTGCGCGGCATTCCGTTCCGCAGCGGCCAGTTGGTCGAATGGTCGATTCCCTCGGTGCTCCCCGATGCCGGGCGGCACGGGCCGGCTGGCATCCTGTTCCTGGACGAGATCACCTCGGCGCCGCCCACCGTGTCGGCTGCGGCCTACCAGCTGATCCTCGACCGCCGCCTGGGCGAATACCGGGTGCCTGACGGCTGGGCGATCTTCGCCGCCGGCAACCGCCAGGGCGACCGCGGGGTGACCTACGCGATGCCGGCGCCGCTCGCCAACCGCTTCACTCATTACGAAGTCGAAGTGAACCTGGACGACTGGGTGGACTGGGCGCACAGCGAGGACATCGACCCGCGCGTGATCGCCTTCCTGCGCTTTCGTCCCGACCTGCTGTTCAGCTTCGACCCGGCGCATACGCCGATTGCCTTCCCCAGCCCGCGCTCGTGGGAATACGCGCACCGCGCACTGCAGAAGTTCGACAAGACCGAATTGCTGTCCGACGCACTCGTCGCCTGCGTTGGCCAGTCGGCCGGACTGGAGCTCAAGACCTTCGTCGACAACATGGCGCAGATGCCGGACATCGACGCCATCATCGCCGGCGAGGCGGCCGAGGTACCCGATGGCATCGACCTGCAATATGGCGTCGCTGCGGCGCTAGTGCGCAAGGCCCTGCAGGCAGCCGACAGCGGCAACTCCGCGGCGGTCTACGGCAACATCCTCAAGTACGCGCAGCGTTTCCCGCAGCGCGAGATGGGCGTGATGCTGGTGTCCGACCTGCACCGCGCGGTGGGGCGCCCGCTGTTTGCCGTGCCGGCGTTTGCCGAGTGGGCCAACAGCATCACGGATCTGGTTCTTTACGAGCACTAATTGATTGATGGCCGACCAGCCTGACGCCGCGCTCGAACCGATCCTCACCAAGCTCGCCGCGGCGCGCACGCGGCTCATCATGGAGCGGCCGTTTCTCGGTGCGCTGGTGATGCATCTGCCGCTGAAGCCCGGCGGCGACTGGTGCACGACGACCGGAACCGACGCGCAGGCGTTCTACTTCAACCCCAAGTTCATCGAGAACCTCAATCTCGCGCAGACGCAGTTCGTGCTGGCGCACGAGGCGATGCACTGCGCGATGGGCCATACCCATCGCCGCAACCATCGCGTGAAGCGGCGCTGGGACGTGGCGTGCGACCACGCGGTCAACCTGATCCTGATTGAGGAGGGCCTGAAGCCGCCGCTGCACGGCATCCTCGCCGACCAGAACTACATGACGCTGTCGGCGGAGGAAATCTATCCGCTGATTCCCGAGGACACGCCGGAAGAGTCCTTCGACCAGCACCTGTTCGACAACGACAACGAGTCAGGCGCGAGTCCGGACGACAACCAGCGCCAGGACAATCCCGACGCTGGCGAATCGGGCGGGCAGGGCCGGGAAGGCCAGAGCCAGGCCGAGGAAAAAGAGGGCAGCGGCAGCCAGGCTTCGCAGAAGCCGAACGAGCTGTCGCCCAGCGAACGCGAGGAGCTCGCCGAGCAATGGAAGAACCGCCTCGCCGCCGCTGCCCAGGCGGCGCGCCAGGCCGGCAAGCTGTCGCAGTCGATGATGCGCTGGGTCGACGGCCTCCTCGCGCCCAGCCTGCCGTGGCGTGCGCTGCTGGCGCGCTTCTTCGCGGTCAACCAGCGTGACGACTATTCGTGGCGGCGGCCGTCACGGCGGGAAGGCGACGCGCTGCTGCCGCGCCTGTCGAGCGAGGGCATCGATGTGGTGGCCGCGATCGACACCAGCGGCTCGATCAGCGACGATGAGCTGCGCGAATTCGTCACCGAACTCGATGCATTGAAAGGCCAGGTGCGCGCGCGTGTCACCCTGCTTGCGTGCGACAACCACGTGGCGGAAAAGGCGCCGTGGGAATTCGAGCCGTGGGACACCATGCAGTTGCCCAAGGATATAGAAGGCGGCGGCGGAACCGACTTCCGTCCGGTGTTCGACTGGGTCGAGCACGAGAACCGCAGCCCCAACATGCTGGTGTATTTCACCGATGCCGAGGGCGATTTCCCCAAGACCCCGCCGAACTACCCGGTGATCTGGCTGGTCAAGGGCAAGGGCGCGGTGCCCTGGGGCGAGCGGGTGCAGCTGAATTGAGCGCGCCGCCCGACCGCGTACGCAGCTTCCTCTTCGAGCAGCTCGACATTCGGGGTGCCTGGGTGCAACTGGGTGCTGCCTGGCGCGAGATGACGGCGGGGCGCAATTACCCCGAGCCGGTCATCGAACTGCTGGGCCAGCTGGCGGGGGTGACCACGCTGATCACCGCCAACCTCAAGCAGGCGGGGCGTCTCACGTTCCAGTTGCGCGGTGAAGGGGCGGTGTCGCTGCTGGTGATGGATTGCGATGAGCAGTTGCGTCTGCGCGGCATGGCACGCATCCAGCCAGGCATGCACACCGTTCCGGAACGTTCCGCTGCCAATCTGCCGGCCCTGCTGGGCGAGGGGGCGCTGACCCTGACGCTCGACACGGCCGACATGCGCCAGCCTTACCAGAGCCATGTGCCGTTGCAGGGCGAGACGCTGGCCGCCGTATTCGAACATTACCTGGAGCAGTCCGAACAGACACCGACCCGCCTGTGGCTGGCGGCCAGCCACGACATTGTGGCGGGTCTCTTCCTGCAGGCGTTGCCGGGCGCGGCTGCGCGCGACGCCGATGGCTGGAACCGGGTGCAGATCCTGGCCGACACCGTGCGCCCCGACGAATTACTCGACCTTGGCGCGATCAAGCTGATCGAACGCCTGTTTCCGGAAGAGGACGTGCGGGTGTACGACCCGCGCCCGGTCAGTTATCACTGCCCCTATGATCCGGCCAAGATTTATTCCATGCTGCACGGCGTGGGGCAGGCAGAATGTGAAGCCATCATTGCCGAGCACGGTGAGATCCGGGTGCACGACGACATCTGCAACCACGAGTACGTGCTGGATGCGGCTGCGGTGGCGGCCCTGTTTAAATGAAAGGATACGCGATGCGGACAGGATGGATGCTGGTGGGGATGCTGGCGATCTCGGGCGGGGCACAGGCGGAGGACGGGCGTTACCAGGCCTTGCCGCTGGCAGGCGCCGAAGGCAGCAAGGGCGGCGGGCGCGCGCTCATTCTCGATACCCGCGACGGCCATGTCTGGGTATGGAGCGAGAACGAACTCGTTACCGAACCGGACGGGCGCCGCCGCTATGGCGCAGGCTTTATCTATCAGGGCAAACTGCGCCCCGGCAGTCACGCGGGCGAAATCATCGAACAACAGGCCCGGTGAAGGGATGTCGCCGGCTCTGGCGTGTCTGCCGAACGGTGCCACACGGCGTGACCTGATCGGTGCGTTCCCGGCTTCGCCGCACAGGCCCCGCTCATTCGCAGGCCGAGCCGGACCGACTTGCGGAATCGCGCGCGCAAGGCTTGATGACAAGCAACCGATCCATGCGCGAAGTCGAGCCGTCACGCGGAAACAAGAGGTCCGGGAAACACCCTGTCCGCGGGCGGAAAGCACGCGTGTGGTAATTGCGCAACGCAATGTTTCCGCAATGGAAGAAAATTAATAGATTGTGGTTTTCTTTTGCCGTTTTGTTAGAATTCCGCGCGTCGGCTGGATTTCAAGTCCCGGACCGATCTCTGGTGTGGGTTTTTATATTCGTAATAAAGGGAAATCAAATGAAATATTCCATCCTCCTGGCCGCTCTGCTGGCCGTTTCCATGACCGCTTGCGGCAAAAAAGAAGAAGCGGCTGCTCCTGTTGAAGCGCCCGCTGCTGCTGCTCCCGCTCCGGAAGCTGCAGCTCCCATGGAAGCGCCCGCTGCTGCTCCCGCTGCTGACGCTGCGGCCGCTGCTGGCGACGCTGCGGCCGCTGCTGGCGAAGCTGCTAGCAAGGCTGGCGAAGCTGCAACCGCTGCCGGCACTGCCGCTGGCGCTGCTGCTGACGCTGCTGCTCCGGCTGCTGCTCCTGCCAAGTAATTCCTGGCTCAGGAACGAAAAACCGGCCTTCGGGCCGGTTTTTTTATGCCTGCAAAAAGCGATCAAGCCGTGCCAGGGCTTCTGCAAGTCGTGTCATGGGCTGCGTATACGCAAAACGGACATGACGCGCGGCGTGATGACGGCCAAAATCGATCCCGGGGGTGACCGCCACGCCGGCCTGATCGAGCAGCGCGCTGGCAAAAGCCTGGCTGTCATGGGTGAAGCGGCTGCAATCGGCATGCAGATAAAACGCGCCCTGTGGGGTCACCGGAATGCCGAAGCCCCGCTCGCGCAGGGCGGGAAGCAGAAAATTGCGGCGGGCCCGGAGTTCGGCCTTGCGGGCTTCGAGCTCATCCAATGTGGCAGGTGCAAATGCGGCCAGTGCCGCATGCTGGGCCGGCGTGGACGCGGCCAGATACAGGTTCTGCGCCAGCCGCTCCAGGCCCTCCATCGCCCAGGCGGGCGCGGTCAGCCAGCCGAGCCGCCAGCCGGTCATCAGAAAATACTTGGAAAAGCTGTTGACGACGAACACATCGTCCCAGCGTGCGG